>CAIXED010000062.1 GCA_903918375.1 uncultured Pseudomonadota bacterium
CCCACGCTAATCCTGTTGATGCCAATGCTTACGAAAACGCCCAAGCCCGACTTGATCAATTAGTCATCACCTTGCGCGAAGCCAAAGCCAAGCCGCTGCCGCATCAAGTCGCTAAGCAAGTACAGGAAGCTGATTTTGTTTCAGGCTTTACGCAACAAGGTTTTGAAGACGCGGTCTTAAAAGCTAAAGAATACATTACCAATGGCGACATTATGCAAGTGGTGTTGTCACAACGGATGTCGATTCCGTTTGCCGCCCAGCCATTGGATTTATACCGCGCTTTGCGTTGCCTAAATCCATCGCCGTATATGTATTACCTGAATTTGGAAGATTTCCATATCGTCGGCTCTTCCCCAGAAATTTTAGTGCGCTTGGAAGATGAACAAGTCACCGTCCGTCCGATTGCCGGTACTCGTCGTCGTGGTGAAACACCTGAGCAAGATTTAGCCCTAGAGCAAGATTTACTCGCCGACCCTAAAGAAATTGCCGAGCATTTAATGCTGATTGATTTAGGCCGCAACGATACGGGCCGTGTTGCCAAAATCGGCAGCGTCAAACTCACCGATAAAATGATTATCGAACGCTATTCGCATGTCATGCACATCGTCTCCAATGTCACCGGTGAATTACAGACTGGTAAAAATGCTTTCGATGTTTTGGCGGCGACATTCCCAGCCGGTACCGTTAGCGGCGCACCAAAAATTCGCGCGATGGAAATTATCAACGAGCTGGAGCCGGTTAAGCGAGGGATTTATTCCGGTGCCGTGGGTTATATTTCTTGGTCTGGCAATCTCGACACCGCGATTGCGATTCGTACCGCAGTGATTAAAGATCAAACCTTACACATTCAAGCCGGCGCAGGTATTGTTTATGACTCAGTGCCACGCAACGAATGGGATGAAACAATGAACAAAGGCCGGGCAGTGTTCCGCGCCGTCAGTATGGCCGAAGCAGGTCTGGAAGGAGCAAAGTCATGAGCGCCGTGAAAGTGGTAATGGTCGATAACTACGACTCGTTTACCTATAACCTTGTGCAATATTTTGGTGAATTAGGCGCAGATGTCACCGTGGTACGCAACGATGAAGTCACTGTCGCGGATATTGAGGCGATGCAGCCCGACAAAATTGTTATCTCGCCAGGTCCATGTACGCCAAAAGAAGCCGGTATTTCGGTGGAAACCATCCGCACTTTAGCCGGTAAATATCCAATTTTAGGCGTCTGCTTGGGGCATCAAAGTATTGGTTATGCTTTTGGTGGCAATATCATCCACGCTAAAAGCATTATGCACGGTAAAACCTCGCTGGTTTATCACCATGATCTTGGTGTTTTCAAAGGTTTAAATAATCCTTTCACCGCTACCCGTTACCATTCTTTGGTGATTGAGCAAGCCAGTTTGCCAGAGTGCTTGGAAGTCACCGCTTGGACTCAAGATGAGGCTGGCAATATCGATGAAATCATGGGTGTTCGTCATAAAACCCTTGATATTGAAGGCGTGCAATTCCATCCTGAGTCGATTTTGACTGAGCATGGGCATGATATGTTGAGAAACTTTTTGCAGCGTTGAACGCCTCTCGTCACTCTATCGCCATCATCGGTGCCGGCCCCGCTGGCTTGATGGCGGCAGAAGTTCTAAGTCAACACGGTTTACCAGTCGCTATTTACGATGCCATGCCTTCCGCTGGTCGCAAGTTTTTGATGGCAGGCAAGGGCGGGATGAATATCACTCACGCTGAGCCATTTGAGCAGTTTTTATCGCGCTATGGTGCTCGTCGCACCGAATTAGAAGCCATGATAACCGCGTTCTCGCCACAAACTTTGCGCGATTGGGTACAAGGTTTGGGGATTGAAACCTTTGTCGGTAGCTCCGGTCGCGTCTTCCCTACTGAAATGAAAGCAGCGCCATTGCTTCGCGCTTGGTTGCATAGACTACGTTCGAGCGGTGTAAGTTTTCATATGCGTCATCGCTGGTTAGGTTGGACTGATACTGGCTTGCTGGCATTTGAAAATCAGCAAGGCCAGTGCAATATCAAAGCCGATGCGGTGATTTTGGCTTTAGGTGGCGGCAGTTGGCCGCAATTAGGTTCTAATGCTGCTTGGTTGCCAATTTTAAGTCAGCGTGGCGTGGCTTTAAGTCCGTTACAGCCTGCCAATTGCGGTTTTGAAGTGGCATGGAGCGAGTTTTTCCGTAGCCGCTTTGCCGGACAGCCTTTGAAATCAGTGGTTTTGAATGTTGAGCATCAAACCCGACAACAAGGCGAGTTGATGGTGACGGAACAGGGTTTAGAAGGCGGCTTGATTTACGCCTTATCAGCGCCCATCCGTGAACAAATCAATGCCAACGGTTGTTCAAAAATCCATTTAGATTTATTGCCGGATCGAAGTGAAGCGAGCATTGTTGAGCGCCTGAATGCGCCGCGCGGTAAAAACTCTTTCAGTAATCATCTACGCAAACGCTTAGGCATTGATGGCGTAAAAGCCGCCTTATTGCGCGAAACTGCTACAAGCGAGACGCTGAATAATCCGCAGCAATTAGCCCATTATCTGAAAGCCCTGCCAATTAGCTTAAACGCCACCCGACCTATAGCCGAAGCCATTAGCAGTGCTGGTGGTGTCAGTTTTTCCGCTGTCGATCAAAATCTGATGTTACAAGCCATGCCTAGCGTGTTTTGTGCGGGTGAAATGTTGGATTGGGAAGCACCGACTGGCGGCTATTTGCTGACAGCTTGTTTAGCCAGTGGTCGTGCGGCTGGATTAGGGGCGTTGGCTTGGCTGCAAGCTAATTAAGTCGGCTAAGTTTGTTATTATGCTGATAAGCACTTGAATAAAAGTGAATAGGTTATTTTGTAATTAAAATCTTGATTGTTTGTCCAGCGAGTTAAGGCTTTTCCGTTCGTCTTTATGCCCTGTGGGTGCTGAGCTTGTCGAAGGATGAACGGGGAAGCCGAGTCGGTCCCAATCCTCGCCATTCATGCTTCGACAAGCTCAGCACGAACGGCTTAAGTGGCAAGCAAGATTTCTGAGCTGACTTCCTGTTTACTTTTGTTTAACGACTTATGTTTATTTTTTTAACCAAAACCGATTTTAGCCATGCAAATTCAAGCCACACTGCAAAAACTGCTTAATCAACAAAATCTGACAGCCGACGAAATGCGCTCAGTGATGCGAGCCATGATGGCTGGTGAATTAACCGATGCCCAAATCGCCGGTTTTTTGATTGCTTTGCGTTGTAAAGGTGAAACGGTTGAAGAAATTGCCGCCGCTGTTGAAGTCATGCGTGAATTAGCCCAGCGCGTGCCGGTGCAAGGTGAACATGTGATTGATACTTGTGGCACCGGTGGTGATGGCGCAAACACCTTCAATATTTCTACCGCCTCTGCTTTTGTAGTGGCTGCGGCGGGTGGCAAGGTCGCTAAGCACGGTAATCGTTCAGTTTCCAGTCGTTGCGGTAGTGCCGATTTATTAGAAGTGGCTGGCGTGGATTTGGATTTATCGGCTGAACAGGTGGCTGAATCAGTCGATGCGATTGGGGTAGGATTTTTATTTGCCGCCAAACATCATAGCGCCGTGCGCCATACAGTCGCGGCTCGTAAAGAAATGGGGGTTCGCACCCTGTTCAATTTGATTGGCCCTCTGTCGAATCCCGCAAATGCTGGTCATCAACTGATTGGCGTGTTTGATAAGCGTTGGGTGGTACCCGTTGCTGAGGTGTTAAAAAAACTCGGTAGCCAGCATGTGTTAGTGGTTCATGCCGAAGATGGCTTGGATGAAATCAGCATTGCCGCGCCAACCGATGTTGCCGAGCTTAAAAATGGTCAAGTCACTAGCTATCAAGTGACGCCAGAGCAATTTGGCTTGGCTCGCGCTAGTTTGGCTGATTTAGCGGTTGCGGATGCAGAACAAAGCTTGGCGATTATTCACTGCGTGTTCGATAACCAGCCTGGGCCAGCGCGGGATATTGTGGCTTTAAATGCAGGTGCGGCTATTTATGCGGCGGATTTAGCCGATAGTTTGCAAGCGGGGATAGATAAAGCCTTGGCTGTGATTGCCAGTGGTGAGGCTAAACGCAAAATGCAGGCTTTAATTGCCCGTTCAAAACACTAAGCAGAGCAGAGAGAAACAACCACCGGCAAGCGGTGGTTGTGAAAATCAATTAAGCAGGTTGGACAGGAATCGAGTGGCTGGAATGGCTGATTTGATTTTTGCCATCAAAATAAACCAAAGTCGGTTTGTAATCTTGCAAATCCTGTTCATCAAGGCTGGCAAACGCGCAGATGATAATCAAATCACCCGGGCAAGCTAAACGAGCCGCAGCACCATTAATCGAGAAAATCCCTGTACCCGCTTCGGCGCGAATCGCATAAGTTGTAAAGCGTTCGCCGTTATTGATGTTGTAAATGTGAATTTGCTCGTATTCTCTAATCCCCGAAAAATCCAGAATATTGCCATCAATCGCGCAAGATCCTTCGTAATCCAGTTCGGAATGGGTTACACGCGCACGGTGTAACTTGGCTTTAAGCATGTTTAAGTGCATGGTAAACAACGTCAAATACTAGGGTAGGGGATTATGCCTTAAATTGCAGTGGCTATCAAATTTAGGGATTTGAGGGGGGTGTATCAGTCTATAGCGTGGGCTGACGGTTTGTCATATGTTTCGGTTTTTGCTTTAACTTTAACCAAGCAATTTCATAATGACAGTTGTTGGCGTTGTCAAACGCGCTTTGCATTACCTATTAATCCTGGTTCAAATCACTCGTACCTGCCCAATGCTCATCTAAAATACCCGCCTGCACAAAACGGTGAAACGACGAATATGGCCAATCGGCCAATCGTTGCACCAAGCCGTGTTTCATCGGGTTCCAGTGACAGTAATCAATGTGCGCCGCGTAATCCTGCTCATGGGTAATCCAGTGCGCCCAAAAACGCCTTTGCCAGATCCCGCGTTCATTTCGCTTGATGCGCGTTGATGAACGGTGTTCCGTATTAGGCAAAGCTCTTGAAAACCGTTGTTTAATCACCCGCCAGCGATTTGAATAATCATCATCACCCAGTGGCAGCGTCCAGACACAGTGCATGTGTTCCGGTAAAACCACCCAAGCATCGATATGAAAAGGATGTTGCTTGCGTGTTTGGCGAACCGCATTCCGAAACAAATCAATATGATCCACCAACAGCGTATTAGATTTGCGTTCCAATAAATTTACCGTAAAAAAATAACAGCCACCCGGTACACGAATCCGGCGATAGTTAGACATAAAATAACCAAGATTGAATAATTGATTGCCAATAATAGGTGATCAATATGAAAGATGAAAATATTTTTGGAGAGATGGGTAATATAGGAAATAGGGTGTAATAGCGAAGCGTATTACACCTATCGAAGGCCAATTATTTTCGAGAAACCAAGATAATCATGCATGCATGGGCTTTGATGGTGCAATACGGCTATCGCCTATTGCACCCTATGAATGCGCCTTATTGCATTGTGTTCCGGCAATTACCTTTGGCAAAAACGGTGGAAGATTTTGAAGCGCTGTTGCCTTGGCAACTCACATCCTCTGTCATGGAATAATCTCAATCAAGGGCGGTGTTTAAAAAGCGCTTACCATCAACGCATGACAACCAAACAAGGCTTTTTTATTCATTTTAAACGTCTATATTTACTGGTTGTTTACTGTCGCAATGAGCTGCAATAGAAAACCAATCATTACAAAAAAAAGACCAATATGCGATATACGATCATATCGTCTCATTGTTTCTGTTATTTCTATTTCAATGTAAGAACCTTCATTAAGAACCCCGATTGAAGGCATTCCGTATAAGGTTATTAATATACCACCAATAAATCCAAGAATAAGACCTATTGTATTAAGGTCTCCATTAACTATGAGTTGTGAAAGTTTATGAAAAAAAGCGCACATTTCTAATTTTATTTGGATATAGGTATAAAATCCATGTGAATCATTCCCCATGGGCCTCTGGATGACATCTCGGCAAGCCGTTCTCGAACAGCCCCAATAACAAGTTGAGTTCCTGATGTTCTTATCATGGACTCTATAACTTCATTTGGAGTATCTTTGTCTCGAATAGAAATAATTCCAAACACTGATATTTTGAAAAAATATGGAGGATTGCTACTTTTTTCTCTATTTAAACTTATTTCAGCTGAAATAAAGTATTTTTCTTCTTCATCTGTTTTTGAGAAATCTGAGTTTATTGTTTGCTCAATATTAATTGGGTTGTTTTCAGTGTCTTGATTGAATTCTTGATTAGCAGAAATATATTGTTCAGTAAAAAAATATCGTTCAAGCTGCAGCGGAAACTGTTTCATTCTGGGCCTCGTTTAATTTTAACCAATCATTATGTGCTTGAATGACTTGGGGTTGGTTTTTTGAAGCTATATACCAAAAGTTTGATTTTAATTTATTATCATCTTTTTTAGATTGAGTTTCGTAGAATCGGCATTCTTCTTCATAAGGCAATACTTGCAGTGCTTTTTCTGATAAGTCTTCGCGTTCGTGCAAAAATTTTTCAAAACTTTGAAAGCGAATTGATAGAGCGACATCAAAAATATTGCTTAGTTTTAAAAGCGTTGTAATAGATAACTTTCCATAAGATGGATCCTCCAATCTAGCAATAGCAGATTGGTTTTTAAGTCCTAATTTATCTGATAAGTCTTTTTGTGACCATCCTCTCTGTGTTCTCAATGCTTTAATTTGGTAAGCTAGCCCTTGAGTTATATGTGACTCAACATAAGCTTCACGAAAAGCTTTTCTTTTAAAGCGATCTACTTTTAAAGTGAACATTTTTTATCTCCGTTAAATCTTAGGCAGGTAGTCGTTGCATTACCACTTATGATTTTTTGCATATTTTCATATGCTTTTTTGCACCATGATTGAGGATCTAGCTTATTGCCTTTTTCTGTAGCCCATAAAAGAATAGTGAATTCATTACTATTTGGACCAAAGTAGCCAATTGGTCGTTGTTGTAGATTATTTGCCTTAAACCTAATTTCAAAAAAGTCTTGGAAATAATCGCATTTATTCATTTTAGTGGCTTTAGGTCTTTGCCAATATTGCCTTTCATTGTCACGCAAATATTGTATAGCTACCTCAAGCTGGGCTTGTAGATCATCAGTTCCAGCATCGTATGTCTCTTGAGTTTCGTTTCTTGATCTGTGATCAACATAGCATTTTATTTTATACCTAAAATCCCCGCAAACATCACATATTTGTGATTCAATTTTATTGGTATTTTCTAACTTACTGATTTTATTAATCATTTGTGTTTTTATGCTGTAAGTTGATCTATGGAAAGTAGTGCGTCATTCATATGAGAATAATGTTGAATGTTCATTGTAGTCAGGTAGATACTGTTATCCAAATCAAGCCCCATGAAGTGCTGGATCAAAGTTTTTTCCCGATTTCAAGACGCCAAAAGCGACATGAATGAGTTTCCGCATCATGGCACCAATGATCAATTTGGGCGGTTTACCAGCAATCGCCA
>CAIXED010000063.1 GCA_903918375.1 uncultured Pseudomonadota bacterium
GAATAGCTGTTTGTAATAGTCGGCAGGAAATTGGCTGCCGGTGTAAAAGCGCAGACCTAAAGGTGCGATGTGGGCTTTGTATTTCCAAGCGGGGGCGGTGGTTTGGGCGCAGGTTTTCACGGCTGGCATTTGTTGATCGGCAATGGTTCCGGCATGGCAATAAGGAAAGCCAAAATGCTCACCGACTCGACTCCATTCATTCAGCTCTTCGGGTGGCAAATCATCACCTAAATAATCGCGGCCATTGTCGTTGAAAAATAAATGCCCAGTGCGCGGCTCCCAATCGAAACCGACTGAGTTACGAATCCCGTTAGCTAAGATTTCAAATTGGCTGCCATCGGCATTTAGGCGTACTAATGAAGCATAAATCGGTTTGCTGGGTTCACAGACATTACAAGGTGCACCAACGGCGGTGTAGAGTTTGCCATCCGGCCCAAAACGTAGATATTTCCAGCCGTGATGTTGGTCAGAGGGGAATTGGTCGAAAACCACTTGCGGCTTTGGCGGCTGGGCGAGGTGCTCTTTGATACTGTCAAAGCGGATGATGCGATTCACTTCGGCGACGTATAAGGTGTTGTTCTTATAGGCAACACCATTGGGCATATACAGATTTTCGGCTATCACATAGCGTTTTTCTGCCACGCCATCGCCGTCTTTATCTTGCACCGCATAAACGCTGCCATCGTGAGTACCGACATAAACCACACCGTCATCACCCAAGGCTAAACTGCGCGCAGTGGGTAAATTGTCTGCAAAAATAGAAATACGGAATCCGGCTGGCAAACGTAGCTGTTTCAATAGTTCGGTCTGTTCTGGGGTAGCGGCTTGAGCCAATGGACTCATCGCCAACAATAGAATTAAGCGGCTTATAACTTTCATTTTTTGACCCTCTCCAATACACTTTTGCCGCATGTTATCACTCAGCGCCTTGTATTTGAGTGTTTCACCCCAACCATAAAGCCGTTAACCATCACAGAGGATTTTTACTATGAAACGAATATTTTTATTTTTGGCGACCAACATCGCCATTATGTTGGCGATCAGCGTACTGTTTAACGTGCTGGGCATTAAAGGCGCTTTAGACGCCCAAGGCGTTAATCTCAACTTGGAAGGCTTATTGGCGATGTCAGCGGTGATCGGTATGACCGGTTCGGTGATTTCCTTGTTGATGTCGAAATGGTCGGCTAAAAACGCCATGGGTGTGCATGTGATTGAGCATCCACAAAACCAAACCGAACAATGGTTGGTGAGCATGGTGGCGCAACAAGCCCAACAAGCGGGCATTGGCATGCCTGAAGTGGGGATTTTTGATAGTCCTGATCCGAACGCTTTTGCCACAGGCGCGAACCGCAATAGTGCGTTGGTGGCGGTCAGCACCGGTTTATTGCATCGGATGAATGCTGATGAAGTTGAAGCGGTCGTCGGCCACGAAATTAGTCACGTTGCTAATGGCGATATGGTGACGATGGCGTTGATGCAAGGCGTGGTCAACACCTTTGTGTATTTCTTCGCGACTGTGATTGGTTATGTGGTTGATCGGGTGGTATTTAAAACCGAACGTGGTTACGGCCCTGCTTATTACATCGTGCAAATGATTGCTCAAATCGCCTTGTCGATTTTGGCGTCGATGATAGTCATGTGGTTCTCGCGTCATCGTGAGTTTCATGCTGATGCCGGTGGTGCCAAATTAGCCGGTCGTGAAAAAATGATTTCTGCGTTAGAAGCGTTACAAAGAGCGCATGAGCCTAGCCAATTGCCAGGTGAATTAGCGGCATTTGGGATTAATGGTGGCGGTGTGCAACGCTTGTTTATGAGTCATCCGCCATTGGAAGAGCGGATTGCGGCTTTGAGAAATGCGCGTTGATTTCTAGTATTTTATAAAATGATTCGCGTTGCGAGGCTTATTTAGATGTCGGTTTCACGAAAAACATCCCTGTTTTTCGCCCTAACGGGTAAATGCCAATCGACTATCCTGCCGATTGGTCGCACCGACAGGCGAGTTACTTTTCTTTGTTTGGGCAAAGAAAAGTAACCAAAAGAAAGCCCACTCGACCACCGCTTGCTTCCTGCGCGCTGAAACTTTGACTGGGGGTTGGCAAAAGGGACTTCCTGTCCCTTTTGCCAACTCGCTGCATCCATTCAGCGACACCCCTATTCCGACTTGGGCGGGCTATTCCCAGTAAAAGTTTCAGTGCTCGGCGCGGCAGACGGGACAAACCACCTACGAGTTAAGCTCACAGCAGCTTTAATTCAGCTTCTAACCTTTCCAATTCAGCCAACGTATTTACATTGCTAAAAATCTGCGCTTGCTGACTGAAATCAACTTGATTGACCCGATGTTGAAAAATCCAATTTTGCAAGCGTCGTTCACCGCTGGCTAAATAGGCTTGCAAACTGGCTTTTAATTGAGTTCTTACGGCTAGAAATACCGGATGCAAGCGTTCACCGTCATAAGCTACAGCAATATCAAATTGCTCAGTTAAACCATCTAACAGTTGTTGCAGATGAGCGGCGGTAAATAAGGGTGAATCGCAGGGCAAGACCAGCAAAACCTCGGTGTCTAAATAATCCATCGCCGCTAAAATCCCCGCTAATGGGCCGTCGAAGTCGTCGCTGGCATCGCTAATCACTGGATATTGCCATTGCTGATAAATCGCTTGATTGCGGTTAGCGCTAATCACCAAATGATTAGCGACTGTCGCCAAAGCCGCGATAGGATAACTGACTAAAGGCCTCTGTTTAAATAGCATCAAGCCTTTATCTTGCTGCTGCATTCGCCGTGCTTGACCACCGGCCAACACCACGCCACTGACTTTGTTTTGATCGCTCATAATGATAAGCTTTGCCTATGTTGAATCGAGTCGCCATTTTCGCAAGCCTACCGCTGATTGCAAGCTGTGCTTCACAGCCCTTGCCTATCCACCAAGAGCTGGTAACTTACTATCAACTGGAAACCACAAAACCTTATGATGAAGTGTTAGCGGAAACCGAAGTCGCTATCGCTGAACATAATTTCCGCATTACCGGTCATAGCCGCGTGGGTAAAGTGATACGCGAACGCGGTGCTGACAACTTTCCAGAGTATGACACTATCCAGTTTTGTAATTTAACTTTAGCTAGACAGGTGTTGGAGATTAGCCCGTTGGCGATTGGTTACATGCCTTGTAATGTGGTGATTTATCAATTGAACGGCAAAACGGTGATCAGAACCCATTTATTGCCGGAAGATACCGATAATCCTGAATTGAATAAATTTGCAGTAGAAATGAACCCGCAGCTAAAACAAATTGTCGAGTTTGCTGCCGAACATTAACTTTATAAACTTTGATTGCCTTATGAAAAAAACCTTGCTTTCTACCCTTGCCGCTGTTGCTTTATTGTCTGGTTGCGCGACAACCCAAGAAACCAGCTCCGCTGACAGCCAAACGAGCGAAACTAAAGCCTTAGTCAATGATTTTCCGACTCGTGATCGGGTTGATTATGTGTTGGAATGCGTGGCTAAACATGGCGGTTTAACTTATATCAATCAATACGCTTGTGGCTGCAAAATCGACAAAATTGCCGAAAAATTGAGTTTTGAAGAATACGATGCGGCGAGAACTTTTGGTCAAATGCAAAAAACTCCGGGTGAAGCGGGTGCTGCTTTCCGTGATCCACAACAATCAAAAGATTTACGCGCTAAATTAAAAGACGCTGAAGCGGCAGCTGAAAAAGCCTGTTTCGTTCAATAATCATTTTCATGATTCACTAGGGCGGTTAATGCCGCCCTTCTCTTAGCTTATTTAATAGTTCCGATGTTTAAAACCCTCGCCTCTTTACCTAATGCAAAACTGCGATTAACTATCTTGGTTTTGCTAACTTTAAATTCATTGCTTTATGCCTTAATCGGTAGCTTTATTAGTGCTGTTGATTCGTTTGCATGGCTAGCTTTGTTATTAACTTTTGAGCTGGAAACCGCAGCCGCGCCTTTGCCATTCGCTGAAAACCGCTTACATCAAATTCGCAATGCTTTAATTGTGATTATCGTTTTGGTCACGTTTGGCTATTTATTGACTGGCGATTTTTTGAATTTGATTAATTCGGCTTTATGGTTGGGCTTGTTGGCCTTGTTGGAAATCGAAGTACGAACCTTGCAAAAAGACACCGAAAACCGCAAAAAATTTGTCGCGGCATCCTTCGTGGTATTTACCGGTTTAATCGCTATGGTGATTGCTTGGGCTTGGATGGGCAGTTGGCTCGATGCGTTTAATGCCGGCTTGTGGATTTTTGCTTTTGCTTTGATTGAAGTCGATATTTTTCGTTTTCTGCGGCTTCGCTAATTTGTCGAAACGTCAGATTGATACGCGCTTGCTTCGGCTTGCGCGTTTTCGGCAATTCATGTCGCCAATGATGTTGTAACTCGCCCGCCATAACCAACAAATCACCGTTACTTAATTCAATATCGAGTTTGTAAGCAGTTTCAGGATGCCGAAACCTCAGCAAGCGCGTTTCACCAAAACTTAACGAAGCAATGGTTGGATTCTGTCCCAGTTCTTTTTCATCATCGGCATGGCAACCCATCGAATCACGGCCATCGCGATACAAATTGGCTAACACGCTATTAAACGATTGCTGGCAAACCGCTTCAACATCCGTTCTTAAATGCGCTAATAATGGCATCCAAGGCAATGGCTGATGGCTAACGCCCGAATAACGGTAACTAGCCTGATCATCACCATACCAAGCCATTAATCTTGGCACCGTCAACCAACGTCCATAAATAAACAATTGTTCCGATTGCCATTCAAGACCGATATGTAACTGTTGAAAAATGTCGTCAGCCTCGGTTTGAGCATAAAACGCTTTTACACAGTGGAGCTGTCCATCAAATGGCGCTAAATTTTTAGCTTGTTCAAATTTAGTGATCATTAAAAGTGATTAGTTTTCATTATGTTATTCAAATAATTTAAAGCATTTTCGGTTATTAACCTTACTTAAGCTACGCTTAACAGCTTGACAAATTTTCGCCAGCATAGAAACTAGCGGCTTGTTTAGAAACTTGAGCGACGGCTTTGAACGACATTCCTCTGAGTATGCTTTTTAGCATACTAGCTGCTTTATTAATTATCTCAGCCTTCTTTTCTGGCTCCGAAACTGCGCTGATGACGCTAAATCGTTATCGCTTACAGCACTTAGTTAAGAAAAAACATCGCGGTGCGGTCAAAACCCATCAATTGCTCAAACGACCCGATAGATTGATTGGCTTGATCTTACTCGGCAATAATTTCGTCAATATTCTGGCATCGTCTTTGGCGACGGTGATCGCGATTCGCATCGGTGGTGACGAGGCTATCGCCCCAGCAACCGCTTTATTGACCATTGTGGTGCTGATTTTTTCTGAAGTCACCCCGAAAACCTTAGGTGCAATCAAGCCAGAAATGTTGGCTTTTTTATCCGCTTGGATTTATGTCCCACTACTAAAACTGTTCTATCCAATTGTCTGGATCGTCAATTTAATCTCTGGTTTGATTTTGCGGATTTTTGGGATTAATACCAAAAAAACTAAAAGCGAAACTCTGAATAAAGAAGAATTAAAGAGCATTGTTTCCGATGCAAACCATTTAATGCCTAGCCGTTATCAAAAAATGCTGTTGAGTATTTTAGATTTGGAATCGGCCAGTGTTGAAGACATCATGACCCATCGTAATGACATTGTTGGGATTGATTTGGAAGATTCCATCGAAGAAATCATCGAACAACTGCAGAATAGCCCCCACACCCGCTTACCGGTTTACAAAAAGAACATCGATAGAGTGATTGGCTTCATTCATTTACGAACCATTTTGTCGCAAATCCATCAGGGCGATTTTGACAAACAAAACATCACCGACAGTCTGATTAAGCCATTTTTCATCCCCGTTACCACCTCGATTCATAGCCAGATGCAGATTTTCAAAGCCGAGAAACTGCGAATTGGTTTAGTGGTGGATGAATACGGTGATGTGCAAGGCTTGGTGACTTTGGATGATTTGATTCAAGAAATTGTCGGTGAATTTATTATCGAAGAACCCAGCATTAATCAGCAACAAGACGGCAGTTTTTTGATTGATGCCAGCGTTACGGTTAGAGAATTGAATCGTTTAATGCAATGGGAACTGCCCACCGAAGGCCCTAAAACCTTGAATGGGCTGATTATCGAATACCTAGAAACTATCCCAAAATCCGGCACCAGCATTAAGCTGTATGGTCATATTCTGGAGATTGTTAAGTGTGATGAAAACACGGTCAAACAGGTTAAATACCAACTTTTAGCGACGAGTTAATTCAATCAACTTCAAGCTTAGTGAGCGCAACAAAGTCCAAATGTGGATAGCCGCTTGCTGTGAAAATTGCCGAATTTTCTGACTGTTTTCAGCAAAATGTACTGGCCTATCTCGCACCAAGCCTTTACGTTGTAACCAATAGTAAATGCCGCTGATATACAAAATCAACGGCATTAAGCCGACTAAAAACCAAATCAAGCGCCCCAATTCACCAAACGCCTCACCGGTATGCAACGGCCAAAGCCAAACTGTAAAAGTTTGTGCCGCGGTAAATTTGCTGGGATTACGCACATCACGGATTTGCCCGCTCCAACGATCCACCCAAACCGTGGTAATCGGATGATGTTGATTGATTTCGTTACGTTGCCGCAGGTTAATTCGGTAAGTACCGGTATCACCTAATGGCGTGGAAACACGACGTACTTCAGATTGCGAAAACGGCCCACGCGCCACTAATACCGCTTCGGTTAAGCTAATCGGCCTGTCGTTGGGAATCGCGGTGCTCCGCACATTAGGCCCTTCATCGCCATGTCCCATCCCAGAGGAGGCGGTTAAGGCTTCAATTAACGGCGGATAGGCTAAATGAAAGCCAGTGAAGGCGAGCAACAGTAAAAACACGGAAGACAAAAAACCTAGCCAACGATGCAAATCGATTAACAAGTGACTCAGGCCAGCATTAACCCGCAGTTTAAATGCTTGTCGCCATCCCGCGCGAGGCCACCATAAGTACAAACCACTGCTCACCGATAAAATTAACAATACCGCCAATACTGCGACTAAATTGCGCCCCGTCGCCTCTAATCTTAATTGAGTGTGTAAATCCAGTAACCAAGTAGTTAGGGTTTGTCCCCAAAAGCGATTTTCAATCACCTCCCCTGTATAAGGATTAACCGCCACCATTAATGGTGCGTAAAAAGCATCGACGGTTTCACGGGGTTTTTCAAACCATGCGGTGATTACTTGATCAGGTTTGCGGGGCAGTTCCAAAGTCCAAACCCCATGCCGATCAGGATGGGCTTGACGTACTGAGGCAATAATTTTATCGAGTGATAAAGGTGACGTTTGTGAAGGCGTGATAATTTGTTGCTGATTAAACAAATTATCTAATTCTTGGCGATAAACGCTAAGGCTACCAGTTAAGCCTTGCAAGGCAAACAATAAACCTAAGCTCAAGGCCAGATAAAGATGGATTTTTAACCAAACCGATCGGGCAAATAAATGCCGAATAGAAATAGACATAACCAAAAGGAAACTCGGTGAACACAAAACAGTATTCTACCCGTATGACCCTAGTTCAAAACAATCTAAACCATCAAAACAGAATTGCTATCAACTGCTCTTAGCAAATTCACTATGCAAAAACTGAGTTTTTTCAATTCAGCTTAGGGCTGCGCCAAGCCTCAGTGACGATACCTAAGACTTCAAGAATAAATAGTCTGCCGAATTGAAAAGCAGCAATGCTAATTAGGCCAACCGATACCACTGCCACTGACGCCATCATTACTAATTTCATTTTGTACCTCTAAAAACACATAGAACGGGGTTTAATTTGCATCAATTGATACAGAGTTAAGTCAATTCTGATGGATTTTTTTCAAAACTCAAGTTGTTAATAAACAACTTAAGTTGCTGTAATTCAAGACCAATCTAATTTTCAATCAGTTAACTGGCATTGTTAAAGCTAAGTGATGAATTTTAATTGCGAAATAGCTGAGGGTTATTCAGATTTTTGACCTTATTAATTGCAGCCGTTTTGACGACAGCAGAATCGATGATAAAGCTTGAGCCATTAATAGCTCTCAAGCTCTATCACCGATGGCCTTTACTTAGCCGCTTTCAAATGCACAATCGCTTCTTCAGCAGCCTTTTTAGCTAAATCGACATGACCATGTTTGCTATGCTCAATCGCCGAATTCAAACAATCCAAAGCACTTTTTAAATGCTGTTCCAAGGTATTGATATTCTTTTTCGCCGCCTCAGCATGGCTTTCTATCTCTTTAACATCAGCCGTTTTCGCTGCCGCTTCCGCATGTTGTAAAGCTTCGGCAAGTTGATTATCTATTGCAAAAGCACTAGTAGCTGCTATAGCCAAAACAGCGCCAATCCATAAAGCTTGAGGTTTTTTAGTGATGATTTTCATAGTCTATTCCTTAAAAAATGTGTAAATACCAACGGACGCCGACCATCGCCAGGCCCGTTGATCAGCATAAAATCCCCACTAACAGCGGTCAGTACGCCAACACACGCTTAATTCAAGGTAATTTTGACTTGATGCGTTTTTCCGTCATCAAGCAGTTGAATACGCTGCAAGTTTTGTTGTTCCACGCCATCCAGTTCCAGACGCACCACACTTCCCCTCACTCGATTCGGATTTTCCACGCTAATCTCATAGCGACTGGATTGATGTTGATAAATGATTTGATAACTTGGCCAATGGCTGGCAATACAGGGTGCAAACTCAAGGCTATCACCGCGCACTTGTAAGCCTAAAATAGATTCAATACCGGCACGGTAAAACCAACCCGCGGCGCCGGTGTACCAAGTCCAGCCGCCGCGTCTAACATGTGGCGGTTCGGCATAAATATCCGCCGCCAACACATACGGTTCAACTTTATAAGCATAAACCCCAGCACGGCTGGCGGTGCGTTTAATCGGATTGAGCATTTGCAATAATTCCAGTGCTTGTTCGCCTTCGCCCAACATCGCATAAGCAATTACCGACCAAATCGCCGCATGAGTGTATTGGCCGCCATTTTCACGAACACCGGGCGGATAACTTTTGATATAGCCGGGATCACGTTCGGTTTTATTGAATGGCGGGGTAAACAACAGCAGTAAATCATCGCCATAACGAACTAAATATTCACGCACCGAATGCATCGCCAATCTTGCTCGCTCTGGATCAGCGGCTTTAGAAATCACCGCCCAACTTTGAGCAATCGCATCAATCCGACACTCGGCATTGGCCGCCGAACCTAAAGCGGTACCATCATCAAAATAAGCCCGCCGATACCAAGCGCCATCCCAACCCTCAGCTTCTAACGCTAACGTTAATTGTTTGGCATGATGACGCCAGCGTTCGGCACGTTCGCTGTCGCCCAATTGCTCAGCTAACACGGCAAATTCAGTCAAGGTGGTGATTAAAAACCACGCCAACCAAACACTCTCGCCTTTGCCTTCGCACCCGACCCGATTCATACCGTCATTCCAATCGCCTGCACCGATTAGCGGTAAACCATGAACACCGGTTGCCAAGCTAATATCCAAACACCGCGCACAATGCTCAAACAAACTGCCAACCTGTGCCGATTGTGTTGGCTGAAAATAAGCATCTTCCTGTTCAGGCGCTAATACCTTACCGTCAAGAAACGGCAAAATTTGATTAAGCACCGCACTATCGCCACTGACCTTGATGTAATGCGCCACCACAAAAGGCAACCAGATTCTGTCGTCAGAAAAATGGGTGCGAACCCCGTTACCGGTTGGTGGATGCCACCAATGCTGAACATCACCTTCAACAAACTGCCGTCCCGCTGCCCGTAACAAATGCGCTCTAGTCAATTCAGGTTTAGCGACTGCCAAGGCCATACTGTCTTGTAATTGATCGCGAAAACCAAACGCGCCACCGGCTTGATAAAACGCCGCCCGCGCCCAGATTCGGCAACTGAGGGTTTGGTATAACAACCAACCATTCAATAATAAATCCAGCTGTCTATCGGGGGTTTTAACTTGCACCTTGCCCAACACCTGCAGCCAAGACTGTTTGACTAAGGCCAAGCTATCAGCGGTTTTAGTGGCGCGAAAGCGTTGAATCAAGGCTCTAGCTTGCTCTCGATCTTTGCCCTGCCCTAACAAAAACACAATTTCAATCTGTTGTTTGGGTTTCAGTTCGATTGATTGCTGCAAAGCGGCACAAGCTTCTAAGCCAGCACCAGCGCGACCTTTAAGCACCTTTCGCTGCACCAAAGCCACCGGCGCATCCAGACTGCCATTGCGACCAATAAATTCCGAGCGACTAGCGGTCCAAGCGGTTTGCTGGCCGGATAAATCGGCAAAGGCAATCCGCTCGCCAAAGCCTAAATCAAACGGATTACTCGCCAATAAAGCCCCAGTTTCACTATCCAACTCGGTGATGATGTAAGGCGCAGTGACTTCGCGTGAAGCGCCTAACACCCATTCCAGATAAGCGGTTATCGTTAAATGGCGATGGCGTGAACTTTGATTAGTCAAAATCAATGATGAAATTTTAACCGGCTGATCAATACTGACCATTTGCAACAATTGACTATGAATACCGTGTGAAGCGTGTTCAAAATGGCTATAGCCGAACCCGTGACGAATCAGATAACTGGCATTTTCGACCCGAATCGGTGCTGCAGTCGGACTCCACAAAGCATTGCTTTCATCATCGCTAATATAAAACACCTCGCCCGACGGATCGCAGACTGGATCATTGGCCCACGGTGTCAATTGATTCAAGCGACTATTCTCAGCCCAAGTGCAAGCGCTACCGGATTCGGAAACCATAAAACCAAACTCAGGATTAGCAATCACATTAATCCACGGCGCCGGGGTGGTTTGGCCTTTATCCAGCACAATCACATATTCACGCCCTTGTTCAGCAAAGCCACCTAAACCATTAAAAAATTCTAAGGCAGGTATAGTTAATGCTGGTGCTTGGGCATCAAGCATTGGTGCTGATTTGGGAGCAATAAATTCGGCTATCGGTCTGGAATGGCGTAACAATTGTTCTGCCAAGGTGCCGTGATTACAGACCAGCATCGCCCGAGCCGCAGTCTGCAATAAACGCCGTTCATCATTGGAGAGTTGGTCGGCTTGAATCACAAACACCGTGCCGCTGTTTTCTGGGGTTTGGGCAATTGAATGTAGCTGATTATCCCTGACCATCGCAGTCAGGACATTTTGCAAATCTTCGACGTAAGACAAGACTTTTTCATTCATGATCACCAAATCAACGCTAAGGCCTTTAATCCGCCAATATTCATGAGCGCGGAGCAATTGTTCCGCCAAGCCCAAATCTTTTGATTCAGCAATCCGCAACAACACAATCGGCCTGTCACCAGAAATACCATAACGCCACAGCCCCGATACATTGAGGGTATTGCTTTGCATCAAGCGGCTGGAAGGCCGTAAGGAAGGATCGGCATAAATCAAACGATTAGCCAAAATCTGAAACAACTGTGCTTCATCGGGTTTGGTGCGTAAGTGATGCAATTGCACATGAGCATGGGTCCAAGCCAAGGCCGAAACCCGCTCCCAAACATTGCCGCTATGGTATTTATCGGCTAAATCCACCACCGCCTGACGTGAATGGGCGACCAAGGTGGTGAAAGTTAAATGTTCACTAGCGCCAGGTGCCAAGCTAATCCGTGTCCGTAAGCTAAATATCGGGTCCAACACCAAGCCAACGCTATTGGTAAGCGGTAAACCACTGCTAACCGCTAATGGTGCACGCAGGGTTTGACCACGACCAATAAACCGCGCTCGATCTGTTTCATATTGCACGCCGGATTGATTGACTCGTTCCGCCAATACATGCGCCGCCCAAAATCCCGCCTCTTCTGGTTTGCGTTGTCGTCTGTGGGCAATCAAGGCGCGGGTTTGCGGTAAATATTCGCTTTGAATGAACAGATTAGAAAAAGCCGGATGAGCGCTATCAGCGGCCCTAGTGGCCAAGACTATTTCTGCATAAGACGTTACTTCGATTTCACGCGGCTGGCTTCCATGATTAGTCAAACTCAAGCGCCGAATTTCAGCATCATCTTCTGGCGATACCACCACTTCCAAAGTGCTACTAATTTCGCCATCGCTACGGCTAATCCGCACTCTATCTTCAATAAACATCACTTCATAATGATCTGGGATCGCGGCGGTCGGTTGATAGCCTGCCGACCAGAGCTGACCACTGTCAACATCACGCAAATACAGATAACTGCCCCAAGCATCGCGAGTGACATCTTCACGCCAACGAGTCACCGCCAAATTTTGCCAAGCGCTATAGCCAGAACCGGCCGCAGTTAGCATTACCGAATAACGGCCATTGGATAACAAATGGCTGGAGGGAATCGCCGACATCGGTGACGGCACTCGTCTGACTGGCGGCTGAACGGTTTCTTTAATGTCGGACAAGGCTTTCAACATCGGTAGGCTGCTGGTATCAGCGCCGTGTGGAATCCGTTCTTGCAATAGCATGGCTGCTGATTGAATCAACGGTGTGCGATGAAAACGATGGCGCATGATGCCGTCATAGACCACATTAGCAAAGGCAATCAGCGACATACCTTGATGATGAGCCATATAACAACGCACCATCGCCACCGATTGACCTTCTGCCAAGCGAATCGGGGTAAAGTCCAAAGCCTCATAAAAACCAAATGCCCCCAAGGCACCGAGTTTTTCTAATTGGGCGAAATTTTCAACTGCGGCATGAGGCCAATACATCGCCGCCAGAGCGGTAGCATAAGGTGCGATCACTAATTCTTCGGCCAAGCCGCGCTTCATCCCTAAACCGGGCACACCAAACGCTGAATATTGATAGGTCAAATCAAGATCGCGACTATTAAAAGCCGACTCGGAAACTCCCCAAGGTACACCGCATTGTTTGCCGTATTCAATTTGGCGTTTGACGATTAAGCGGCAAGTTTGATCCAGCAAGCTGTAGCGCGGGGTAAACGTCACCAGCGAAGGCATCAGATATTCAAACATCGACCCCGACCATGACAACAACACCGTCCCTTGCGCGGCACGAGTGACGCGGCGACCAAGATGAAACCAGTGTTCACTCGGCACATCGCGTTTGGCAATGGCTATCAAACTCGACAAACGGGCTTCTGAGGCCAGTAAATCGTAATAACTAGGATCAATCACCCCTTCGCCAACCTGAAAGCCAATCGCGAACATATGGCGTTGGCTATCGTAAAGAAAGCTGAAATCCATCGCTTGAAACAAACTGTCCAACTGGTTCACCATTTGCTGTAAGCGCCGAGTGATGTCCAGCGCTTGCAGGTTAGCGTTTTCAAGTAATAACAACAGCGGTTGATCAAGCAAGGGCAACGACGGTTGCGAATCGTGGACGCAAGCGGCATAAAGCTCGGCTAACTCGCCCAGCGGAATTGATAAATCTAATGATTTTGGTAACTGCAATAAGCCTAAAGCCTGACTATTGGCATATTCAATCCACGGTATCAGGCTATTAAGATCTTTAAGATGCGACTCAATATCAGCACAAAACAATCTGACCCACGCCACCACTTCTTTAGCCGATTGTTCATGGTGTTCAGCGGCATAGGCATCAGCTAAGTCGTTCAATACCGCAATATCATTGCTCAGTTGTTGCCAAGTTTGATAGCAATCGGCTTCATCGCTAGGCGGGTGTTTGAGTAACTTACCGATTTCGCGCAGTTTTTGGCGGAGTTCTTTAATGATGGCGTTATGAGCAAGGTCTTTTTGCTCAAGTGCTTGAGTTAGCAATTGGTAGCTATCGTTAAGTCCGGTTAATGCACTGGCTAGGTTTAGCGGTTGCGCTAATAATTCTCGGCAAGCTTGCGCCAAGGTCAATAAATGCCCTGCCAAATTACCGCTATCGACAGTCGAAACATAGCGCGGCTCCAACACCTCTAAACTGCGAGTGTCATACCAGTTGTAAAAATGACCGTTTAAGCGTGGCAGCGTTAATAAAGTCGCTAAGCTGGCTTCGAGTTTTTCGACCGTATCAATTAAACCTAACCAACCAAAATCTCTGGCGGCCAGCACCGATAATAAATACAAACCAAAATTGGTTGGCGAACTGCGATGGGCGATAACCGGCTGAGGATCTTCTTGAAAATTATCGGGCGGTAAAAAATGGTCTTCTGCTGTGACAAAGGTGGTAAAAAATCGCCACACTCGCCGACCAATCAAACGCAATTGCCGCGTATCTTCTAGCAATAAAGCTTCGGCTTTATCGAGTTTGGGCGGCAAACTTAATTGCCGAGCAATGATCGGTGCCAGCCACCACAGTATTAAAAATGGCGCGGCAAATACCATTACTGGCGGATTAAGCAGCTGTATCAAGCTTGCCGAAACCAAGACCATGATTGAAGCCTGCATCATCGGTCGAATCAAATGCCGAAACGCATAACCAACACCGGATTTGGCTTGTAAAGCCGTCACCCATTTCAGTAATTGCCGACGAGTGATAAACAATCGCACCAAGGTGATGAAAATCGCATCCAGCATTAACCAAGTTTGTTGCGCCAATAAAGTCACCACAACCAAGCTATTAGCCAATGCCCAAAGCAGATTTTCAGCAACATCACGCCAATGGGTGAGTAAGGAAACACCTCGACGTGGCGCCGTAAACGCTGAACTCATTGCCAAAATAGTTGGCAACGATAAAGCCGTCAGCACGAAACTGGTCAACAATAAAATTGGCGCATTCGGTATCAGCCAAATCATCACTAACGACAAAAATGCGGCCGGTGAAGACAATGAACGCCGTAAATTATCGAGCATTTTCCAGCGCCCTATCATCGGCATCCCTTGACCACAGGCACCAAACAGCCAAGGAATCAACTGCCAATCACCGCGCACCCAGCGATGAGCGCGGGAATCTGCAACATCGACATGGGAAGGAAATTCTTCAAAAAA
>CAIXED010000064.1:0-7500 GCA_903918375.1 uncultured Pseudomonadota bacterium
GCGGCACGGGCGGTGACGGCTAAAGTCGGTGATGGTTTAACGGCTTTGACGCGGTTGGACAGCGTAATGCTCATGATTCCTCGGCTTGTAGTAAACAAAAACAGTCCGCCATTATACGGTATCAGGCCAAAATCGCCTTATTGACGAATCGCAACTGAAGCTAATGGCTCTCAATTCAATGGCTCGGTGGTAACATAAGCCCATCTTTAACACCTAAGCCGCACCGGAAACGGTCAGAGGCGGCTCACGCAATGGACATTGGTCTGATTTTAGTTTTGATTGTGATTAACGGCGTTTTTGCCATGTCTGAAATGTCGCTGGTTTCGTCCAGAAAAGCGCGGTTACAGAAATTAGCCGCTGATCGCAAAGCGGGTGCTCAGGCTGCTTTGAAGTTACACGAAGAACCTTCGCGGTTTTTATCCACCGTACAAGTCGGTATTACTTCGGTGGGGATTTTAAGTGGTGCTTTAGGCGAAGATGCCTTAACCGTGCCATTGCATGAACAATTAATTAAATTGCCATTATTAGCGCCTTATGCCGATGGTTTGGCCTTGGTTTTAACCGTGGTTTTAATTACCTATTTCTCGGTGGTGGTCGGTGAGTTGGTGCCGAAACGCTTGGCGTTGTTAAGACCTGAAGGCATCGCGGTTGTCGTGGCTAGACCGATGAATGGTTTGTCGATTATTGCTAGTCCTTTAGTTTGGGTGTTGTCGTCTTCCAGTAATTTGATTTTGCGAATCTTTCGCGCTCATCGTGCACCGCAGACCACGGTTACCAACGAAGAAATTAAATTATTGATGGAAATCGGTTCAGAGGCAGGGGTGTTTCATGCCAGCGAAGGTCATTTGGTGGCTAATGTTTTAAAGCTTGATGAACAGCGGGTTGGGGCGGTGATGACGCCGCGCAAAGAAATGT
Organism: uncultured Pseudomonadota bacterium; assembly: GCA_903918375.1. Taxonomy (GTDB): domain Bacteria; phylum Pseudomonadota; class Gammaproteobacteria; order Methylococcales; family Methylomonadaceae; genus Methylomonas. The sequence goes on from CAIXED010000064.1 coordinate 916, forward strand.
TTGTGATTGATCTGGCTGATGAAAGTTGTGATGTGAAAGAAAAAATCGCTGACTGTATTTATTCGCAAGTGGTGATTTGTCGCGGTGGGTTAGATAATGTGGTCGGTATTTTGCATCGTGGTGATTTGTTAAAAGCGGTGATGAACGGTGCTGAATTTGATTTGGCGAAGACGGTTCGACAGGCTTTGTTTGTGCCAGATTCGATGAGTTTGACCCATTTGTTGGAGTTTTTTCGTGAAGCGCGGGCTGATTTCGCTCTAATTGTTAATGAGTATGGCGATTTAGAAGGCTTGGTGACGCTGAGTGATGTGTTGAAAGCGATTGTCGGTGATTTGCCGAGCATCGAGTCGGATTTTGATCCTGATATGGTGCAGCGCGATGATGGTTCGTGGTTGGTGGATGGTGGTTTAGCGATTAAGCGCTTGAAATCGGTGGTAGGCATTAATCAGGATTTACCCGGTGAATCGGCTAATACTTATAATACTGTCGGTGGTTTTATCTTGTATTACTTGGAAAAAATCCCACGGGTAGCGGATCACTTTGAATACGGTGATTGGTATTTTGAGGTGGTCGATATTGACGGCACGCGGATTGATAAAGTGTTGGTGACGCCGAAAAAAACCGAAAACTAAGGCGCATAAAAAAGCCGCTTCGATTAGAAACCGAAGCGGCTTTTTTTGCGTCGATTACTTCGCTTTTGCTAATTCAGCGCGCATTTCGTCGATCACTTGTTTGTAATCAGGTTTGCCGAAAATCGCAGAACCAGCAACGAAAGTATCTGCACCGGCTTCTTTAATTTCGCGGATGTTGTCGACTTTAACGCCGCCGTCGATTTCCAAACGAATGTCAAAACCGCTGTTATCAATGATTTTTCTAACTTGACGCAGTTTATCCAAAGAAGAAGGAATGAATGATTGACCGCCAAAGCCAGGGTTAACTGACATCAACAAAATCATGTCTAATTTGTCTAAAACGTAGTCTAAATGGTGTAAAGGTGTGCCTGGGTTGAATACCAAGCCGGCTTTACAACCGTGATCTTTAATCAATTGGATAGTGCGGTCGATATGTACAGAGGCTTCTGGGTGGAAAGTGATGTAAGTTGCACCCGCTTTAGCAAAATCAGGGATCAAACGATCAACTGGCTCTACCATCAAATGTACGTCAATCGGAGCGGTAACGCCGTGTTTACGCAAAGCTTCACAAACCAGAGGGCCAATGGTTAGGTTAGGTACAAAATGGTTGTCCATTACATCAAAATGCACGATGTCAGCGCCCGCGTTTAAAACATTCACAACTTCTTCGCCTAAACGTGCGAAATCAGCAGAAAGAATCGAAGGGGCAATTAGATTGTCAGCCATTAGATGGTCCTCAAGGTATAGTGTAAAAATCGCTATTATAAGCTGGTTTGTCACAATTGGCTAAACACTACAGGGTTTGCTTGGCGGATAAAAAATCTTGATGACAATAAAATAATTTGGCGTCTTAATTTTTTCAGCTTATAGTTTGCCACCTTTTAAAATGAGCCCCAGCCGAATTTAGCGGGCTATTTAACTAGAAATTACAATAGAGAGTATTCAATGGCTGCAACCATTTCTACTATGTTGCCTTTAGGGACAACCGCGCCAGATTTCTATTTACCAGACACTGTGACGGGTAGGTTTTTCGGGTTACAGCGATTAAAAGGCGTAACTGGGACGTTAGTGTTTTTTATTTGTAACCATTGTCCGTATGTATTGCATATTAAAGATCAGTTGATTGCAATTGCTAAACAGTATGAAAAACACGGGATAACTAGCATCGCGATTAGTTCAAATGACATTGTGAATTATCCTCAAGATGCGCCAGACAAAATGCAAGAATTAATGGCTGAATGGGGGAATCCGTTTACTGCTTATCTGTATGATGAAACTCAATCAGTAGCTAAAGCCTATCAAGCAGCTTGTACACCAGATTTTTATCTTTTCGATGATAATTTACGCTGTGTGTATCGTGGTCGATTAGATGGAGCTACACCTAAAAATCAGCTAGTAGTTTCTGGGGATGAGTTGCGTGCCGCCCTAGATGCTTTATTAGACAATAGGTCAATTGTTAATCAGCAAATGCCTAGTATTGGATGTAATATTAAATGGAAGACCAATTAAATTTTTCAACCGATCTTATGTAGGGGTATTTATGAACAAGTCTATAATTTTAACGGTCATGGTTGCGACCCTTGCTTTGTTCGGTGGGCTTTTTGTTCAACAAACATTGGGGGATGTGAAGCAAATTCCTTTGGATACAGCGCAAATAGAATTTAGTCTGCCTGATAGCGGTAAAAAACAGCAGGCAATTAGTCAATGGCGTGGAAAATTTGTTGTTATCAATTTTTGGGCCACTTGGTGTTCTCCATGTCTTAAAGAAATTCCTGAGTTTATTAAAATACAAAATGAATACCAATCAAGAGGGGTTCAGTTTGTTGGAGTAGCAATTGATGATCATGAGTCTGTCAATGATTATCTTGAAACCATAGAAAATAATTATCCGCAATTGGTTGCTGGTGATGGCGGAATTGCACTCGCTAAACAGTTAGGTAATACAGCCAATGCAGTACCTTTTACCATTGTTCTCAATCCTGCTGGTCAAATCTCCCATCGTCACACTGGTGAATTATCACGAAATGAGTTAATTGCTATTTTGTCCTCATTTGTTTGATGAAAACTTAATCAAATAGCGCCAATTTTCTGAAAAAGTTGGTTTATCTGGACAAAAACCTTCAAATTAGGCAGAATTCGCCACCTTGTTTATTTACCGGTTCAACACCGTATGGCGCAAATTACTGTTCTAAATGGCCCCAACCTGAATATGTTAGGTATTCGGGAACCGGGGGTGTACGGCAATAAAACTTTAAAAGATATTCAGGTCAACCTTGAACAGTTGGCCGGTAGGTTGGGGCATACACTTGATTTTCTGCAAAGCAATGCCGAACACGAAATTGTTGAGCAGATTCATCTCGCCTATCATAAAGGTGTAGATTTCATCATCATTAACCCAGCTGCCTTCACTCATACCAGCGTTGCCATCCGTGATGCATTGCTGGCTACCAAAATTGCCTTCATTGAAGTGCATTTATCAAATGTACATGCTCGTGAGCCCTTCAGAAAACACTCTTATTTTTCAGATATAGCCTTAGGTGTTATTTGTGGATTGGGCGCAAGAGGTTACGAATTGGCTTTAGAGGCCGCTCATCAGATTTTAATAGAGAGAACTCAGAACAATGGATATTAGAAAAATTAAAAAACTTATCGATCTTATCGAAGAATCCGATATTGCTGAGATAGAAATTAGCGAAGGTGAAGAGTCTGTTCGAATTACTCGTTATTCTTCAAACGTCGCTGTTCAACAAGCTGCACCTGTTGCTTTTGCTGCTGCAGCAGCACCTGTGGTAGCAGCGGCACCCGTTGCAGTAGCAGCAACTGAAGAAAAAATCAGTGGTCATGCGGTTAAATCGCCAATGGTAGGTACTTTTTATCGTTCAGCGTCACCTGAGTCAGCGCCTTTTGTTGAAGTTGGTCAGTCGGTGAGTGCAGGGCAAACATTGTGCATCATCGAAGCGATGAAAATTTTGAACCAAATCGAAGCGGATAAAAGCGGCAAAATCAAACAAATTTTGGTTGAAAATGCTCAGCCAGTTGAATACGGTCAACCTTTGTTCATCATCGAATAATCGACACAGAGGTTTAGTGTATGTTTGAAAAAATTGTTATCGCCAATCGCGGTGAAATTGCTTTGCGAATTTTGCGAGCTTGTCGTGAATTAGGTATTAAAACTGTTGCTGTTTATTCTGAAGCGGATCGCGATTTGAAGCATGTCCGTTTAGCAGATGAGGCGGTCTGTATTGGCCCAGCTGCTTCGGCACATAGCTATCTTAATATTCCAGCCATTATCAGTGCTGCGGAAGTGACTGATGCACAAGCTATCCATCCTGGGTACGGCTTTTTGTCAGAAAATGCTGATTTTTCTGAAAAAGTAAGCCAAAGCGGTTTCGTATTTATTGGTCCTAAACCTGAAACGATTCGGATGATGGGCGATAAGATTTCGGCTAAAAAAGCCATGCAAGCCGCTGGTATTCCTTGTGTACCTGGTAATGGTGATCCATTAGGTGATGATGACGAAACTAATTTAAAAATGGCTCGTGAAATTGGTTTTCCTGTGATTATCAAAGCCGCTGGCGGTGGCGGCGGGCGTGGTATGCGTACTGTCCACACCGAAGCGGCTTTAATTAGTTCGATTAATCTGACTAAAGGTGAAGCGGGTACTGCATTTGGCAATAGCACGGTTTACATGGAAAAGTTCTTAGAAGATCCTCGTCATATCGAGTTTCAAGTCTTGGCTGATTCTCATGGTAACGCGATTCATTTAGGCGAGCGCGATTGTTCTATGCAACGTCGTCATCAAAAGGTGGTTGAAGAAGCACCTGCTCCGGGCATTACCGATGAGCAGCGTAAACAGATGGGTGAGCGTTGCGCGTTGGCTTGTCGTGAAATCGGTTATTTAGGCGCTGGCACTTTTGAGTTTTTATATGAAAAAGGCCAGTTTTTCTTTATCGAAATGAATACTCGGGTTCAGGTTGAACATCCTGTAACCGAAATGATTACCGGTTTTGATATTGTTAAAGAGCAATTGCGCATTGCCGCAGGTTTGCCTTTATCAGTAACTCAAGATCAAATCACTTTTACCGGTCATGCGATTGAATGCCGTTTAAATGCGGAAGATCCGAAAAACTTTATGCCTAGCCCTGGCACCATTGATCAATTCCATATGCCAGGTGGTCCAGGTATTCGTTGTGAGACTCATATTTATAACGGCTACAAAGTGCCGCCGTATTACGATTCAATGATTGGTAAGTTAATTGCTCATGGCGAAGATCGTGCTAGTGCCATTGCTAGAATGAAAACCGCATTGAGCGAAATGGTGATTGATGGGATTAAAACTAATATCCCTCTTCAACAAAGCATTATGGCTGACTCGGCATTCGCTGATGGTGGTCAAAACATTCATTACCTAGAAAAGAAATTAGGTATTCATTAAGCTGTTTAGCGAGTTTTTGTTGAAAACAAAAACTCGCTATCACTCTTCTTCTTTTAAATTCCTATGGCATGGCATCAAATATCGGTGATTACCGATGAAATAACGGCTCCTCAACTTGCGGACTATTTTAGTGAACTGGGTGCTGTGTCGGTAACCTATACCGATGCCGAGGATGAGCCTGTCTACGAGCCGGCTATCGATCAAACCAAAATTTGGAGCAACACTCAAGTGACTGCATTGTTTGAAATGAATGCTGATCCTGATGTAGTGCAAACTTTGGTTTTCAATCAATTTATCGGTAGTTCGTTAGAAACTTGGGTCTATGAATTGTTACAGGATCAAGTGTGGGAACGCGCTTGGATGGAACATTTCAAGCCAATGAAGTTTGCTGACAAATTGTGGGTTTGTCCAACTGGACAAGAACAATTTGATGCAGATACGGTTTGTATGACCTTGGATCCAGGTTTAGCATTTGGAACCGGTACTCACCCGACCACGGCTTTGTGTTTAGAGTGGTTAGCGTCACATGATTTACGCGATAAGGTTGTGATTGATTTCGGTTGTGGTTCTGGGATTTTGGCGATAGCGGCTTTGTTGCTAGGTGCTCGTCATGCCCATGCTATCGATATTGATCCACAAGCTTTAACCGCTACGCAATACAACGCTGAAAAGAATCAAGTTCAAGACCGGATTAGCTATTATTTGCCAGAACAATTTGTGCCATTTAAGGCTGATGTGGTGCTTGCTAATATTCTGGCTAAGCCATTGATTGAGTTGTCGCCTGTTATTTCTGATTTAGTTGCGAATCAGGGCGATTTAATTTTGTCTGGCATTCTTAATGAACAAGCAGATTCAGTTGCTGATGCTTATCGTCAACTGGGTTTTGTGATGGCAGATGCTGTGCAGCAAGATGACTGGTGTCGTCTTGATGGTGTCAATCAGGCTTAATTGGCCGAAAAAATTTATCAATCTGGAAATAAATAAGCATGAGCTATCCCGAACTGTTTTTGAAAAAGAATGAAGACAAACGCTTACGACAAGGACATCTTTGGGTATTTAGTAACGAAGTCGACATAAAGCGCAGTCCGTTGGATCAATTTGCGGCTGGCGATTTGTGTTTGGTCAAGGATAGTGGCGGTAACGCTTTGGGCGTTGCGTATATCAATCCTAATGTTTTGATTTGTGCGCGAATACTGACCAGAAAGCCTAATACTAAAATTGGCGAGAATTTCTTTAAGGCCCGTTTGACGCAAGCTTTGCAATTACGTGAGCGCTTATTTGATAAACCGTATTACCGATTAGTGTTTGCTGAAAGTGATGGATTGCCTGGCTTGGTGATTGATCGTTTTAATAAGGTGATTTCAGTTCAAATTACCACTGCGGGTATGGAGCAGCATAAGGAAGTCTTGGTTAAAGTGCTGGTTGAGTTATTAGCACCCGATGCGGTTTTGTTGAAAAACGATAATAGTCAGCGACAGGTAGAAAGTTTATCGTTAGAGCCAGAGGTGGCTTATGGCG
>CAIXED010000065.1 GCA_903918375.1 uncultured Pseudomonadota bacterium
GGGTGTCGCCTTCGATCCGCACATCGCCTTGGAATAAGGAACGCATTGGCGTAGCACTTAATCCCATTAAGCCCAGCGCAGATAAAGAGCCGCTGATTTTGGCATCAACAGTATCGTTATAAGTTTCTAAAATCTGTAGGCTGGTGGCAGTCGGGCAAAGATAAATAGTTTGATTAAAACTGCTGATCTCAATCGCCACCACTTTACCTGCTATAGGGCTAAGCAGCTTGCTGGCGTTATCGTCTAGGCTTAAATATTGATTAATCGCTGGTTCGAGCAGACTAATCAACAAGGGTTTAATCGGGGTTAAATTGCCAAGCATTAGCTCGCCTGCTGTTGTTGAAGTTGTTGCAGATAATCTTGCATGTCTTCGTTGTTAACGCGTTGATAAATATCACTGACGCTGACGGTTAAGTCTAATGACTCAAAAAACACCTCATCACCGATAAAATAACGCTCTGAAAACCAGTTGGCCGAGCGACGAAACACTTCAATATCGATATGATCTTGCTCAATTAACACGTATTCTTGCAAGCTAGCTAGCGTTTTATAAGCGGCTAATTTGATGGTTTGGTCGGTGCGGCGGGTGTTTTTGGATAACACTTCGATGATGATTTTAGGCTGGTCGGTGTAGTAATCATCGCCGTCATCATCGTTGCAAACCACCATTACATCGGGATAGAAAAAACCGTTGGCGGCTTTAACTTTTAAGTCAGCTGAGAAGGCTTCGCAAGGTAAGTCAGCGGTATAGTTGGTTAAAATATTGAATAAATTACCGCTGATACGTTGGTGATTACGACTGGCTCCAGCCATCGCGTAGACTTCACCATCAATATATTCATGCTTGATGGTGCTAATCTGCTCGCCTTGTAAATACTCGGTTTCGCTAATGTAAGAATGCGCTTTTTTCAGAGCCATGAGCAATAAAGCCTAATTAAAATTTATAGCCTCTATGAACCGCAACGATGCCTTGGGTCATGTTGAAATATTCGCAACGTTCCAAACCGGCATTTTCCATCATCTGTTTTAGCTCATCTTGTTTTGGATGCATACGGATTGATTCAGCCAAATAACGGTAGCTGTCTTCATCTTTAGCAACGATGCCGCCAATTTTAGGCAACAAGTTGAATGAGTAAAAATCGTAAACTTTTTCGGTAATTGGATCGACAGGGTGTGAGAATTCTAAAACAATCACTTTGCCACCTGGCTTTAATACCCGATACATTGAACGTAAAGCAGCATCTTTGTCAGTCACATTCCGTAAACCAAAGCCGATACAAACACAGTCAAAGGTGTTGTCAGCAAAAGGTAGGCATTCAGCATTCACTTGTGCATAGCGGATGTTGCCGGTTAAACCACGGTTGATTAAGCGATCACGACCAGTGCGCAACATAGCAGCATTAATATCCGCTAAAACCACTTGGCCTTTTTGACCGACTCGTTTTTCAAATAAGGTGGTTAAGTCGCCTGTGCCGCCCGCTAGATCAAGCACAGTATCGCCTTCACGGATATTGGCTAATTGCACAGCTACCCGTTTCCAAATGCGGTGAATGCCCAATGACATCAAATCATTCATGATGTCGTATTGGCTGGCCACCGAGTCGAATACGCCGCGTACCAGCGCAACTTTGTCTTGAGCAGGAACTTGTTTGAAACCAAAGTGGGTAGTGTTTTCGTTAGTCATGTGTTTAATGGTTTATGTTGGGTTTTCGGCTAATGCCGGCCGCTTTTAGATGGTCGAGATAGGTTGCCCATAGCCAAGGAAATTCTAGGCCGAGTTTATACAACAAATCCCATGAATAAATGCCGCTGTCGTGACCATCGCTAAAATCAATGGCGATGCCATAGTTACCGACAGGGCGGATGTTATTGATTGCTACATCTTCTTTGCCAATTTGCAGGGTTTCTTGGCCTGGGCCGTGACCGACTGCTTCGGCAGATTGGGTGTAAACCCGCAAATATTCGCTGGGCAATTCAAAAATGCTACCGTCGTCAAAATGCACTTCCAATACCGCTGAAAGCTTATGTAGCTTGATTTCAGTCGGTATTGAGTGACAGGGGGTGATTTTTAGACGCATAGGCTTAGAGGATATAGCGGCTTAAATCTTCATCTTCCGCTAGTTTCATTAAATGGTTATCAACGTATTCGGCATCAATGCTGATGGTTTTGTCAGTTAAATCCGGTGCGTTGAAAGATATTTCTTCTAACAGTTTTTCCAGAATCGTGTGTAAACGACGCGCACCGATATTTTCAGTTTTTTCATTGACTTGCCAGCCTAGTTCGGCAATCCGTTTGATGCCATCTGGGGTGAATGACACTTCAACGCCTTCTGTGGCTAATAAGGCTTGGTATTGTGAAGTTAGCGAGGCGTCAGGTTCAGTCAAAATGCGAACAAAATCGTCAGCGCTTAAAGCGTTTAATTCAACACGGATCGGGAAACGCCCTTGTAATTCGGGGATTAAATCCGAAGGCTTGGTAAGGTGAAACGCACCTGAAGCAATAAACAAAATATGATCGGTTTTCACCATGCCATATTTAGTGGTGACTGTGCTGCCTTCAACCAGAGGCAATAAATCACGTTGAACACCTTCACGAGATACTTCGCCACCGCCAATATCCGAACGTTTGCAGATTTTGTCAATTTCATCCAAAAACACGATGCCGTGTTGTTCAACTGCTTCTAAAGCCGATTGTTTTATCTCATCTTCGTTAATCAGTTTTGCCGCTTCTTCTTCCTGCAAGACTCGCAAAGCTTCTTTAATTTTTAATTTGCGGGCTTTGGTGCGGCCAGAATTCATGTTTTGGAACATGCTTTGCAACTGGCTGGTCATTTCTTCCATGCCCGGCGGTGCCATGATTTCGACACCAACCGATGGGGCGGCAAGATCAAGCTCGATTTCTTTATCGTCCAAATCGCCTTCGCGCAATTTTTTACGCATTTTTTGGCGAGTCGAAGCCTCGGTTTCTGACAAAGTGCCGCCTTCGGCAACCGGCAACAAAATGTCTAAAACCCGTTCTTCGGCAGCATCGGCAGCGCGGATTTGGAATTTTTCCATCGCATCGATGCGGGTAGTTTTGACCGCAGTATCCACCAAGTCACGGACAATTGATTCAACATCGCGACCGACATAACCGACTTCGGTAAATTTAGTCGCCTCGATTTTGATAAACGGTGCGTTGGCTAAACGCGCCAAGCGACGAGCGATTTCGGTTTTACCAACACCGGTTGGACCAATCATCAGTATATTTTTCGGAGTAATTTCGTTACGCAATTCAGCGGCAACTTGGCTACGACGCCAGCGGTTACGCAGGGCGATTGCCACCGAGCGTTTGGCATCGGCTTGGCCGATAATGTGTTTGTCTAGTTCGCTGACGATTTCGCGGGGTGTCATTTGGCTCATGGGCTTACTCTTGCGGTTCGGCGTCTAATTCTTCAATACGCAGATTATGATTAGTGTAAATGCAAATTTCGGCGGCAATATTTAAGGATTTTTCGACAATTTCACGGGCACTCAATTCGGTATTTTCCAATAAGGCACGCGCTGCGCTTTGAGCGTATGCGCCGCCTGAGCCGATGGCCATAAAATCATGTTCAGGTTCAATCACATCACCGTTGCCAGAGATGATTAATGAGGTTTTAGCATCGGCGATAATCAGCAAAGCTTCCAATTTGCGTAAAGCTCGATCGGTACGCCAATCTTTAGCCATTTCAACCGCAGCGCGGGTTAGATTGCCACGATGTTTTTCCAGCTTGCCTTCAAAATGTTCAAACAAGGTAAAGGCATCAGCGGTAGCGCCTGCAAAACCCGCGATGACTTTATCGTGGTACAAGCGACGCACTTTGCGAGCATTGCCTTTCATCACCGTGTTGCCTAAAGTGACTTGACCATCACCGCCAATCACGACTTTATCGCCTCGGCGCACAGATAATATGGTGGTGCCTCTGATATTCATGCTCATTGAGTTGCGAATTAATCTTGAAAAGCTGGCGATTTTACATGGTATAGATGTTTAAAGGGTAGAAGTTTAAGGTAATGGAATCGGCTTTCTGCGTTGAAATGTCAAATAAAGCTGGTAAAGTGAGACTTGCAGTTACTTATAATTAAAATAACAAATCAAGAGGTTAACTATGAAACTAGCCAAACACCGGAAAAGTCTGTTATTCATCGCCGCTATGTTGTTTGCCAGTAGCGCGATGGCGGTTAAGCCGGGCGAAGATGATGATAAAAAAGAATGTAAAAAACCTAAATTTCGCGATTTCGTGCCAGAGCATAAAGCTAAAGTAGCGCCAGGCTCTGAAGTATCTTTCCATGTTTCGCGTGGCACGCTGTTAACCAGTATTAAAGCTGATGCGAAAGGCGAAAAAATGGATTTAGATATTCTGAATCGCAAAACCTATATTGAAGTTAAAACCAAATTACCGGCTTCAGTGGGTGAAGGTTTCGCCCGCATTCATGTCACAGCAAGAGCGGAAGAAGGCGATTGTGCTGGGCAAGATGGTTGGTTGATTATGGTCAAAGATCCTAATTCGGCAGGCGCAGCTGCTGCAGCTGCACAAACAGCAGAAACTGAAAAACAATAATTCTGCAGTCTTGGTGGTTAGCGCTTGTTGTTTGACAAGCGCTTTTAGCTCTTTACTTGCGTCATTACACAGCAATCTCGGTTATATTAGGCGCTTTTTACCTTTTTCCTTCGGAGTTGCCAGTGTCACTGCAAACTGTTAACGACTTGCTGAGAAAGCATCGCAGCGTCGAAAGAACGTTGCAAAATCAGCCTATGCAGCGGCAAAAGCTGGTGATGACCTTAGTCCAAAAGCAACATTTAGCAGAACTTCAGACTCTATTAAAACGCTCGTCTGCGGTTGAGATTGGACAGATTTTGTCTTCTTTAAGCTTAGAAGATACCAAATTTGTTTGGGAACAAGTCGAAACCGGACGACAAGACGATGTGCTTTGGGAAATCTCTGATACCTTACGTGAATACTTGGTGGGTGACCGTGAGCCGCATTGTGGTGAAGGGCAATTAAGTGCTTTCAAATTGGTTGATGGCCGATTATCGAAGGTAGCCATTACTTGTCGGCACGATTTAGAGCTGATGCAACCGATCTGGATTGATTTGTTGTCACCCAGCAAAGCGCAGCGATTATTAATTGGTCAACATTACGGTTTAGATTTACCCGACCCTGACGAACTAACCGACCTTGAGGCCAGCGCGCGTTTCTATGTCGAGCAAGAACAAATTCATATCCATTCTGATTTTTTATTAGATCGCGAAGGCAAAGCACGCAGCGTGCCAGTCGCCTTTGTATTGCGAGGCGATATTTTATTTTCGGTGCGCGGCGAAGAATTGCCGGTTTTCCGTTTACAACGCCTTCGCGCTCGCAGTCAGCCTGGCTTTGTATCTGATAGTCGGGATATGTTGCTCGACTTATACGGTGCCGAGGCTGAATATTCGGCGGATGCTTTAGAAAATATTTATAGCGAATTAGAAACGGTTAGCCATAAAGTATTAAGCCAAACCATGAGTGATGAAGACGCAGCGCGGATTCTGGCCGATATTGCCGAACAGGAAGACTTAAATGGTCGAATTCGTCGCAATATGCTCGATACCCAAAGAGCAGTTTCATTTTTATTACGCCGCAAATTACTATTGCCGACTCAATTAGAAGATGCCCAACAAATTCTTCGCGACATTGAATCGCTAAACAGCCATACCGCGTTTTTATTCGACAAAATCAACTTCTTAATGGATGCCACCGTCGGTTTCATTAATATTAACCAGAACAAAGTCATCAAGATTTTCTCGGTCGCCTCGGTCGCATTACTGCCGCCAACTTTAATCGCCAGTATCTATGGCATGAACTTTAATAACATGCCGGAATTGGAATGGATGTTTGGTTATCCATTTGCATTGGGCTTAATGGTGTTTTCAGTCGCGATACCCTATCTGTTCTTCAGACGTAAGGGCTGGTTGCGCTAATGACAAGGCTAGCAGTCGCTATTTTTGGCGAAGTATTATTTGATCGTTTTGATGAGGGTGTCGAAATTTTGGGTGGCGCACCGTTTAATGTCGCTTGGCATTTACAAGCCTTTCAACAAGCGCCGTTATTCATCAGTCGCATTGGTCAAGATCAAGCTGGCGCTAAAATTCAGGCGGCGATGCAAACTTGGGGAATTTCACAAGCAGCTTTGCAAATCGACAATCAATATCCAACTGGCACCGTTGAAATTAGCCTCAACAATGGCGAACCTGAATATCAAATTTTGGCTAATCAAGCCTATGATTTTATCGATGAGCAGTCATTGCCATCGATTGATTGCGGGTTGTTGTATCACGGCAGTCTCGCTACTCGTCAGCCGGTTTCATGCAGCGCTTTGCAAAGCTTAATCAAAGGTCATCAGGGCAAAGTCTTTATTGATATTAATTTGCGTCAACCGTGGTGGAATCAAACTTCTGTTGCCGAATTATTGACTCAAGCCCACTGGGTAAAACTCAACCATGACGAGTTAGAGCAATTACAGGTGGCAGGCGATTCGCTTGAAGCCAAAATGCGATTGTTTATCGAGCGTTACCAATTAGAGGTTTTAGTGGTGACTTTAGGTGAACAGGGCGCTTTAGCGATTGATGGGTATGGTCAATTATTGAAAGTGCAGCCGGATACACATCAAATAGTGGTTGATACTGTAGGAGCAGGCGATGCATTCGCCTCGGTTTTATTGTTAGGGATTTTAAAGGCTTGGCCTTTAGCAGTTAGTTTGCAACGCGCTCAACAGTTTGCTTCGGCCTTAGTTGGGCAACGTGGAGCGACGGTTAGTGATTTTGATTTTTATCAACCCTTTAAAGCCGCATGGCTTTGAACGGCAAATCAGCTAGTTTCTTAATTAACGAGAAAAAAAACTAGTCATTCGTAAGTACCAATTAGCAATTTGTTTGGTCATAGACAAATTGTCATTCGACGCTTGAGTATTATCATTATTTAACATCTGATAAATAGATAAGCACCCTTGACAGCAAAATAATTTCTCACCTTCCTTGGTTATAAGCTTAAAGCCCGATGAGCTAGGTAATGACTTGCAGTAAGCGCATAAGTCAGAAGTTTGGTTCATAGATGTCTCTTCTAAAGTTAATCAATCTACGATTTTGTCGCTAACTAGCGGCAATACCACCAGTCCGAAAATCAAAAAATAAGGGATATGCTACAGCTAAACGGCTGTTTTACGTTAAATAACATAGTTTAATAAATTCCTCTTTAGCCTTGAGTGATCGATAAAATCCTTAGTTATTGATTTTAATGGTTTTTTACTCAAATCAACAAAGTTGGCATATTTTGTGCTTTTAATTATGCGTTAGAACTGGCTAGCTGCTGTTATGTAGCTATAAATTGTTGTTTACGCATAACTTAATTGTTGGAGATTTTTGAATGTCGTTTGCTGATATTTTTGAATATATAGGGATGTCTGATATAGATAAATTATCGATTTAAATTCATCAATAATGAAGTTATATCGAAATAATAAAAAATCAGATAATTGGATGGACTGAATGAAATTTAAAAAATATTTAATGCCTGTTTTGGTAATTAATTCTTTGGTTAATCAATCTGTGTTAGCGGTTGAAGCTAAAGAGAATAATGAAATCGATGAACTTGAAACCATGGTGGTCTCAGCTACTCCCGGTAAAGTACAAGCGGTGCGAGATGTGCAAGCGAGTGTTGAAGTCATTACCCCGCAACGTTTAAAAAGCTTATCACTGAGAACATTGCCGCAAATATTACAATTTGCTGCGGGCACAGGTTATGTCAAAGATAGCGGTGTTACATCGACAATAAACTTAAGAGGCTCTTCAAATAATCAAACCTTGATTTTAGTCGATGGTTTAAGACGAACTGGAAAATATGGAACAACCGATTTAACTGGGTTAAGTATTGAAAATATTCAACAAGTTGAAATTATTCGCGGCCCTATGTCTGCATTATATGGTGCTGATTCGGTTGGTGGTGTAGTCAATATCATTACCAAAACCCCGGGGGAAAAATTTGGAGCAACAGGTAGTTTTCAATATGGACAAGCTGAGCAAGGGCAGCGAGATACATTTATTGAGCGAGCAGGGGTTTCAACCGGTGATTTTCATGGTTTGAAAAATCGTTTCTCAGCAGAATTATTTAATAAAAATGCCTTACAAGTTGATAAAAGTGTACCTACAACGACTTTAAAAGATATTGATCGATATTATGTCAATTATGCCGGATCCTATGATTTAACTCAGCAAAGAAAGTTAAGATGGACTGGGGAAATAATGGATCAAGAAGATAGTGGTGTTGCTTATAATGGTGCAAAAGGTACAGAAAATGAAGTAAGACACCAATTTAATTTATTTTATGATGATAGTTATGATTGGGGTTCTTTGAAATTACAAGGTAGTTACGGAAAATCAGTGGCTAATGTAGGTCGTGATGCACTAAATCCAAGGCTGTTAGAAAAAACTGATTATAACTTAGGTCAAATTGAAGGTTTCTTAAATTATTTTGCGCGTGATAATTTATCATTTACCTTTGGTACAGGTGGACGGTTTCAAGAAATGGATTTATCAACCTATGACAGAGCTAAATTTCAAGGCAGCCAAACTAGAAATGTATTTCATGCACTAACTCAAATGGATTGGGATATTATCAAAGACGTTAAATTATTAGCGGGTGTACGTTATGATAGTTTTAGTGACTTTGGTGATACCTTAAATCCAAGAGCAAGTTTATCTTGGTCGCCTGGGGATTTTAATTTCAGATTCGGCTATGGAACAGCATTTAAAGCACCAGAGTTTGTTAATATGTATCCTAAGTTTGTCAGAACTAGCTTAAGAGGGCGGCAAACAAGTGTTTCAGTTATTAATGGTAATCCAAATCTTAATCCTGAAAAATCAGAGTCTTTAGAACTAGCCGGTAAATATAATTTTGAACATGGGATAGTATTTGGTAGTTTTGAAGCTATTGGTCATGTCACTTGGTATGATGATCTTATTCAATACTTAGTGACAAATACTTCGATGCCTAATCCAAGCACAGTGATTTCTTCAGGTGCTTATTACAATACTGGCAAAGCAAAAGTTCGTGGTACTGAGTTAGTCTTCAATATAGGTGTCAAAGATTATTACAACCTATATTCTTCTTATGAATTTCTTGATGCCTATGATACCCAAGCGCATACACGTTTATTAGATAGAGCCAGACATGCATTCCGTTTCCAAAATACCTTCCATCTGCATCCACAAGTAGATTTGTCATTAAATGGGCGTTTTTATGATGGCTATATTGGACAAAATGCTAGTCGATTAGCCGAAACGGCATGGCATCATGAGTTTGACACTAAGTTAGATTATTCTCCAACCAAATGGTTAACCACTTTTGTTGGCGTTGATAATGTATTCAATCGCTTAACGCCATATGTAATGGGTAGTCAAGGAACGCCAAATGATCCAGGTGGTCGTTATTATTACACTGGTTTTAATCTAACTTATTAATCAATCGATATGTCACAAGGATGTGGCTCGCTTTCAATGCATTGAGTAAATTTATGAAAAAACTTTTTTATTATTATATATTCTGCTATTCAATAGTTTTTTGTTCGCTGAAGAAAACCAAATCCAAAGTGAGCATAATCATGGCGCTATTACTTCATTACAATCAAATATCAAATCACCGAATAATATTCGATACTTCCTACCAGATTTAAGTTATCAACAATTGGATAATACTGAACAGCCAAAAATAGGCTTGGAAGGTTATTACGCTCTATTAGTTGAGCAACAGCAAGATAACTTGGTTGAAAGTGAAATTCAGTATTTTTATAAAAACGGTAGACCATTTTCATCTAAACCAGTGGATTTGTTTTCATTAGAAAAAACCAATTTAGAAATTGAACCAACACCACATCCAGCCGAACATAATGTTTATAATTCAGGTAAGACTTGGCAGTTTAAAGTTCGCTTTAACGGAAAGCCATTGGATAATAGCCTTGTTACACTTGAAACAGAAAATGGTACTAAAATTGAATTAAAAACCGATATTAATGGTTTTATATCAATAATCTTTCCAGAAGATTTCACTGATATAAAACCTGGTTTACGCGCCAATCAACCAGCAGGATTTAGGTTGACAGCGAACACAGAGCAGGAGTCTAAAAAATATAGCTTTAGTTTTGTTGGTAAATATCATGTGTCTCCTTCGCATTGGCAAACATTAGAAGGAGGCTTTTGGGTTGCTGTCTTTGGTTTGTTATTTGGTGTATTAATTAGCTTAAGACTAAAAAGCAAGCCTTTAAAACCAAAAAAATATCAAGGTTAATCAATATGTATATTTCAATTCTACGTAAAACTGTTCAGTTATCTGCATTTATTCTATTAGTCTATGGTGGTATTTTATTAGGTCCCTATGGTGCCGATAAGTTAAGTAAAGCATTGCCGTCACTTAGTTGTGCTTATGATCCATATAGCGCTGATTATTGTGCATTAATCCCACTTCAGCATCAGATACATCATGGATTTGAACAAGTTTTTGCCGGCCATATTCCATTTTGGATGGCTTTAATTCCAATAGTGATTACTTTAGGGACTTTTTTAATACTATTCGTACTTTTAAATAAAGCCTTTTGTGGCTGGATTTGCCCATTGGGTTTTTTTTCAGGATATGTTATCTATAATAGGCCAAAAACTGGGGCTTAGAATGAAACCCAGTTTGACCGATGAAACTGTCAATAAAATAAGGCCAATTAAATGGCTTATGCTGGCAGGCTTAATTTTTGTTTTACCTTTATTATCAGCAGCTGGTTACGTTAATGAAACTTGGGGCGCTCCTTTTTGTGCCATTTGCCCCAGCCGAATTATGACGACATTATTAACTGGTAGCACAGACCAGCTATATGTTGATACAGCATCGAGTAGTTTAATGGTATTGTCGGTTATCGGTGATTTTCTGTTTGGATTGATGATTGCGATTGGATTAACCGTTAGACAGCCATTTTGTCGTATTTGTCCCATGCTGGCTTTACATGCGATATTCCGTAAAGTTGGATTATTGCGTCTAGTTAAAAACTCGACACCGCGTTGTGAAAAGTGTGGCTTATGTGCTAATGCTTGTCCTATGGATATTCGTGAAATTCACACAGAAATGGAAAAGAAAGATATTACATTTCAGGATTGTACCTTGTGTGGGCGTTGTGTTGAATTCTGTCCAGACGATAAGGTTATGCAATTTCGATATTTAGGTTTTCCTATTTTTTCTTCATCTGCAAAATACTTTAAAAAGCGCAAACAAGCGCAAACTCAATGGGAAGCTATTTCGTTAGCGAACTTGAATACTAAAATCAATAAAAAATAAAATGATTGATACTGTAACTTTAACCGCAGGCGCGGCATTTACCTTAGGCTTTACCTTTGGTGCCGGCGCTTGCAATATTGCTTGTTTGCCATATTTGGGACCTATCTTTTTTGCTGGTGAATCCGGTGTTAAAAAGGCATGGCCTAAGGTCACTATTTTCTCGATGGGACGATTAACCGGCTATGCAATAGTCGGTTTATTAGCGGGTAGTTTAGGTGACTTATTAGAGCAATATCTGGCTGAAACTGGGTTGCGATGGTTGCTAGGTTTAGCAACCTTATCGGTAGCAATTTCTATGGCATTTAATAGTCATAAAAAACATAAATCTTGTTTATCTGGATACAAAACTAAATCTAAATTCGGATTACCTGGTGGTCTATTTATGATGGGATTTGGTATGGCATTTAATCCGTGTGCACCATTAAGTACTTTATTAGTAGCCGCCGCAACTACCGGTAGCGCCTTAACTGGATTAAGTTTGGGTTTAGCATTTGGGTTGGGGGCTGTTGTCTTGCCTACTTTGATATTTACTTTTGGTGTTGCTCATTTTGCCGCTGAGTTACGAGCTAATCTTGGTCGGTGGCAAAATCCAATTGAGTATATTAGTGCAGCTATGATGTTATTAATGGGGGTTGGAACTTTTATGGGTTGGATAACCCCTTGATTTTATCCTTGTATGGATTAATAAACTCTTGTAGTTGTTGATGATTAATTGCGCCTAAATGCCTGTTAAGCACTTTGCCAGAAGGGCTAATCAATACGGTAAATGGTAAGCCTTGACGTTGATTACCTAATTGAACGGCAAGACTAATAGCTTGATCTTGACCGATTAATATCGGGTAATTAAAACTATAGATTTTCACAAATTCATTAACATCTTCTATTTGATCAATAGCAATCCCTATCACTTGTAAATTATTATCTTTAAATTCGGATTGTAATTTAATAAAACTTGGTATTTCTTCTCGGCATGGCTGGCACCATGTCGCCCAAAAATTAAGTATTACCCATTTACCTTTCCATTCTTCAAGTTTGTGACTTTTTTCCTGTAAGTCTATTAATATAATTGAAGTGTCAATACGCTGTTTATCATTATGTTTTATTGAAAATAAAACACCAGCAATCAAGGCTGCAAGCGCTATATGTTTTAGCCAATATGTTTGAACGTGGCTTAAAGAAAAAAATCTCATCGGTTGTGTTTTCGTTTTATTTAATTGAATTGCTGCTTGTAGTTAGCTTTATTATGGCAGAAAGGCTGATTTTAGAAAATGTGTGATATGCCACATCTTGTGCGTTATATAACGCAGTTTAATTAAAGATAATCTTCTAATGCCTCTATTCAGCATTCAACAGCTCTGTTTCAAATTAACAATGGCAGTTTGGCTTAGTCTAAACTTCGATTTTATACATTATTAACTTACGTTTTTTCCATATCACTCTGATTTTCCCCAAAAATAGGTTATATCCCACAATTTTTAGTCTGTTTGCGTTATATAACTCTGTTTAATTATTTTGAGTTGGCTTTGTTTAGTAATTTTTTTTCATAAGCCTATGATATAGATGCAAAAATTACCTTAAAGACTTTTTTGGCATGTTTCATGCTTTAAACAATGGTTAGTTACAGTTAATGACATTTTTCAAATGCCATTAATCATGATTTCTCACCATTTCTTTTAGGAGATTTGTATGTCGGCTATTGACCCTTTTTCAACGGCAGTAGGTAACTCTGGTTCTTCCAGTTTGCCGCGCATTAAAACCAAGAATGGCTTAAACAAGTTTTTATCCGCAGTGAAAAAAATCACCTTTCGCAAGGTGTTGTTAAAGCTTCATTTATATATCTCGCTTTGGCTAGGTGCTTTTTTAGTGTTAGCCGGTTTAACAGGCAGCTTGTTGGTTTATGACCACGCTTTAGATAAGTGGTTGAACTCGGAGTTGATGGTTATAGAGCCAGTCGGCGAGCAAACACGCTCGATTGTTGATTTGGTTGCCGTCGCCAACCAAGCATCACCCATTAAATCCGCTCCATCTCATATTCAATTTCCTTCATCACCCGATGAAGCTTTGATCGTTAGATACCAAGTGCCAGCTGAAGCAGGGCATAAAGGTCATAACCATCATTTCCAAGAAGTGATGGTTAATCAGTACACCGGCCAATCAATTGGTGATAGAGATCGCTTTAATTCATTGATGTCGACTATTTTGATTCTGCATTTCAATTTGTTATCCGGTGAAACGGGGCAAATGATCATGGGGATCACAGCGGTATTGACACTGGTTTTAACCATCACCGGCATTTATTTGTGGTGGCCGAAACTTAGCAAAATTAAACAAGCTTTCGTGATTAAGCGTAATGCCAGCTTTACCCGATTTAATTTTGATTTGCATAAAACGGTTGGCATTTATACTGCTGTGGTTATGTTTGCGGTTAGTTTGTCAGGTGTTAATTTTAATTTGCCGCAAATTTTCAGACCGGCTGTTAGTTTCTTTTCACCGCTTGACGGCATGATGACGCCTGTTAAATCGGAAACTGATAATGGCGTAGCAATTACGCCGGATACGGCGATTGATATTGCCAAACTTGCGATGCCTAATATTACCGTGCAACGGATTTTCTTCCCTAGCAACTCAGCTGCAGCCTATCAAGTTTCCGCTCGTCAACCTGATGAAATCCGTTCCAAAGGTTCGACCATGATTTGGATTGATCAATATAGCGGCAAGGTTCTAAAAATTCGTGATCCTCACCAATTTAATGCCGGTAGCGCGTTTATCAATTTGCAATTACCGCTACATAACGGCGAAATCTTAGGTCAAACCGGTCGTATTTTGGTGCTGATTGTTGGTTTTGCACCTTTGTTATTAATGATCACTGGCGTGATTCATTGGTTAAAAAAACGTCATTCAAATCGCGTGCACAATGCGCGTCTAAAAGCTCAATAAGCCAAAATTAAAAGGAATTAAAAATGTTTGGTCACAAACCTACGATTAAAAAATTAGCCTTAGCTATTTCATTAGCTTTGCCGTTTGGGTTATATGCGTCAGAAAAAGAAGTCGATGAAAACAATCAAAAAGTTTCCAAGACAAAAAGTAGTGATAAAGAAACGGCTGCTAATGATTCAAAAGCCGATGCTACACAATTGCCTGAAGTGACAGTTAGTGAAATCGCTGCAGGCCCAACTAAAGGATATACCGCGAGTCGCTCAAAAGTTGCTACCAAAACTGATACTAGACTTCAGGACACACCGATTTCTGTGCAGGTCGTACCACGCGAAGTGATTGACGATCAAGCGGCTAACTCGATACTCGATGTTATTAAAAACGTCAGTGGTATTCAGGCGCCTCCTGGTGGTTATTATGACAATTTTTACATTCGGGGTTTTTCAACTGTTGTAGATACTTATCGCAATGGCTTGAAACTGAACTCTATGCGTGGCGTTCCTGATATGGCGTTTGTTGATCATATCGAAGTTGCAAAGGGCCCAAGCTCAATGCTTTATGGGCGTGTTCAGCCTGGCGGTTTGGTTAATACAGTGACTAAACGGCCTCAAGCTCAGGCGGCTTATAGCGTTTCACAAAAATTTTCTAGTTGGGACAATTATCGAACCGTTGTTGATGCAACAGGCGGTATTAATTCAGACAACACTTTGATGTATCGTGTGATGGGAGCCTACGATACGGGGAACTCATGGGTTGATTTACAGCAGCATGACAATATGGCCGGTTCAGTTAATTTGTCTTGGGTGCCTTCCGCACGGTTCGAGTTGAACATGCAGATGGAAGGTTACGATAAAAAGATGACCAACGTTGCTTACACCGCCCAACAAATACCTGTACCAACGGGTAGCAATCGTCCGTTAAATTTACCTAGAAATTGGACGCAAAACGATCCGGTTATGTGGTCCAACTATCCGTCGGTCGAGAAGTCAGGCTTGTTTAGCTACGATTGGACTTTCGCCTTCAATGATGATTGGAAATTAACTAACCGATTTGGTTATTCGATTCTCGATGACACCCAATCAATGATGACCCCATTAGCATTTACGCCAGCAACTGGCATGATGACTCGGCGTATTAACTACAATGTTATTGAGCGTAACGTACTGACAACCAATTTGGACTTGGTTGGTAATTTTTCAACATGGGGTGTTAAGCATAAATTGCTAACGGGTTTTGATTACACCTATCACCGTACGTCTTACAAAGGCTACCGGCAATCTGGTGCTGCATCGACTCCTGGTGTACCGGCGCTTAATGTTTACTCGCCGACCTATGGCAACGTCAATATGGCCGCATTAACTAAGGCGATTGATCCATCTTTATCAAACATAGTTTACTTCCAGAATATGGATGACCCCGGGGTTTATATTCAGGATCAAATATCGCTTGGTGATCACTGGGAAGTTCTACTAGGGGCTAGACATGACTGGACTTTTGAGCCAGTAACAAGCGTAGTTGGTACTACTGGTGCAGCCTGTTATCCAAGATGTAATGGAGCACTTAATCCTAATACCCATGAGGAACAAGCAACATCGCCGCGAGCGGGTTTACTGTACAAGTTTAATGACCAATTCTCAGTTTATGGTAGTTACTCCGAATCATTTGGTACTTCCAATGGCTCGGCTGTAACTTTCGATGGTTCTCGTCCACCACCACAAGTTGGGGTTCAATACGAAGTGGGGGGGGAAGGCTAGTTTGTTTGATGATACTGTCACTGCATCGGTAACACTATTCGATTTATATCAGCGTAACCGGATGACTGCTGATCCAGATCACGTTGGTTTTTCGTTGCTTGTCGGTGAGGTGCGCAGTAAAGGTATCGAGCTTGATGTCGCAGGTCAAATTACCAAACATATCAATCTTATTGGTAGCTATACCTTCAACGAGGCAGAGGTCACAAAGGACAATACAAAAGGTGCTAGTTCTATCGTTGGTAAGGATTGGTACGGTGTGCCGAAAAATTCAGGATCGATTTGGGCTAAGTATGATTTTACGCCAGAGGCTTCTGATAGTTGGGCGGTTGGTGCTGGTGCTTACCTTAATGGTATGCGTCAGGGTAATAATACCAATACCTTCCAGCTTCCTGGATATGCTCGTATAGACGCTATGCTGTCTTACCGAACTAAGGCAGGTGGTCATCCAATCACTGCTCAACTGAATTTACAGAACTTGTTTGATAAATGGTACTTTGAGGCAACCGATGGTGGCTCGAATGCTTACTACGGTGCACCGAGAACAATATCGGGAACCGTTTCATTTAGGTTCTAAGCTAATTTAATGGCCTGTTGATTAGGTTGTGTGTTCGACGAATTTGCTATTGGTTGAACGCACAGCCTTTCTTTTTTGGTTCTTGATACATTAATAGCGTTTGAAATTGATTAACGCAGAAAGCCTAGCAAGCATAACGATAAGAAACACAAACACGTCAACTGAGACTGTGTCATATCCCACACCTTGTGCGCCAAATAACACAGTTCAATTTGGCATTTGATCTTAATTCTGGATTTTGACCAGAAAAACGATCTAGTTAAGATAAAAAATAACGGTTTTATTCATTTTCGGCCTCGATAAGTGCAAAAAATTAACCCTTGTTTTGATCATCTGATCCCTGTTTTAGCCAAAAATAGGTTATATCCCACATTTTTTAGACTGATTAAGTCATATAACGCAGTTTAATTTTTTCTATAGGTACGTGATGAAATTCAGATTTTTATAACTAATTGATATATAGATAAAAAATCTCTTAAAGATTTGTTTGGCACGTTTCGTGCATTGAATAAGGGTTGGTTTCTGTTAATGGTCTTTTGTAAGAGCCATTAATCATGATTTTTCCCCATGACTTTTAGGAGATTTGTATGTCGGTTATCGATCCTTTTTCTACTGAAACGGGCAGTTTAGGCTCAACTCGTTTGCAGGGCGCTAAAACTAAAAATGGCTTAAATAGTTTTTTATCCGCAGTGAAAAAAATCACTTTTCGCAAGGTGTTGTTAAAGCTTCATTTATATATCTCGCTTTGGCTAGGTGCTTTTTTAGTGTTAGCCGGTTTAACAGGTAGCTTGTTGGTTTATGACCACGCTTTAGATAAGTGGTTGAACTCGGAGTTGATGGTTATAGAGCCAGCCGCTGAACAAAGCCGATCGTTTGCCGATTTAATCGCGGTGGCCAATCAAGCCTCACCAATTAAAACAGCTCCCGCCCATTTACAAATGCCTTCGTCACCTGATGAAGCTTTGATCGTTAGATACCAAGTGCCAGCTGAAGCAGGGCATAAAGGTCATAACCATCATTTTCATGAAGTAATGGTTAATCAATACACGGGCCAAGTCATCGGTGATCGTGATCGCTTTGATTCTTTAATGTCGACTATTTTGAAGCTGCACTTTAATTTGTTATCCGGTGATACCGGCAAATTAATCATGGGCATTACTGCTTTGTTAACGGTAGTGTTAACCATTACCGGCATTTATTTGTGGTGGCCAAAACTCAGCAAAATTAAGCAAGCATTCGTGATTAAGCGTAATGCCAGTTTCACCCGTTTTAATTTCGACTTACATAAAACGGTTGGTATTTATACCGCTGTGGTGATGTTTGCAGTCAGTTTGTCCGGTGTGTATTTCAACTTGCCGCAAATTTTTAGACCAGCGGTTAATTACTTTTCGCCTTTAGACGGTATGGCGCCACCGGTTAAGTCTGAAACCAATAATGGTGTCGCCATTACCCCAGAAATAGTGATCAACGTCGCTCAACTAGCGATGCCTAATCTTCAAGTACAGCGAGTGTTTTTCCCTAGCAATTCAGAAGCTGCTTATCAAATCTCTGGACGCCAATCGGATGAATTGCGTTCCAAAGGTTCAACCATGATCTGGATTGATCAGTACAGCGGCAAGGTTCTTAAAGTCCGCGATCCGCATCAATTTAATGCGGGTAATGCGTTCATTAATCTACAACTGCCATTACACAACGGTGAAATCTTAGGCCAAACCGGTCGGATTTTGGTGTTAGTCGTTGGTTTTGCACCGTTGTTATTAATGATCACTGGTGTGATTCATTGGTTGAAAAAGCGTCATTCAAATCGTGTTCATAAAGCGCGGTTAAAAACTCAATAATAAAAATAAGGATGTTTTAAATGGTTGTTCATAAACCGACATTAAAAAAATTAACGTTAGCGATTTCATTAACTTTGCCGTTTGGTGTTTATGCTGATGAGCAAACGACCGAAAAGAAATCCGATGCTACGGAATTAAGCCCAATGGTTGTTTCCGCGACTTTATCCGAAGTCGAGCTAGAAAAAGCACCAGGTACTGTGCATTACGTCGATGATAAAAAAATTGAAATGCGAGATGTGCGTCGAGTTGGTGATGTTTTGCGTGAAATGCCTGGTGTTTATATGGCTATTGGTGCAACAAGTGCATTACCAGCTTCTGCCAATCGTGCGGTTAGACAGTCGATACGTGGTATTAGTGGCGGCTCTAGGACATTGGTAATGATGGATGACCAAAAAATGAACGATCCCATTTTTGGAACCTTGAATTGGGGAACAATTTTTCCAGAAGATATTGATCATGTTGAGGTGGTGCCAGGTTCTGGATCAGCACTTTATGGCGGTAATGCGTTTGCTGGCACTATGCGGATATTCACCAAAAAACCAACCAAAAGAGAAGTATTGTTAAAAGGTTCATACTTATTCGATGCCGCTGAGGGTACTAGTGATAGTGCTATTTATCGAGATGTTTTTGATAATGGCTTGTCGATTAGTATGGGGCATCATCATGAATTGAATGATGGGATTAAGGATATTTTGGGTTATGCGACAGCGGCTCGTGGTGGTGTTGCGACTCCTGGTGTTACGGGAGCAATTCCCGATGTTACTGCCCGTGGTGCCCCGACAATGTTTGTCGGTGATCATGGCCGAGCGCCTTGGGAATCCCATGTTAGTCATCTGAAGGCATTTTATGATTTTAATGACTACACTCGGGTTTCGGCCGGCTTGCATTATGCGTTTTCGGAAGTCGGCTATAACTCAAGCACTAGCAATAGTTTTTTACGCAATGCAAACGGTAGTCCTTTTACTAATGGTAACTTCAGTCAAAACGGCAGCTTATGGAATGTTGCACCGAGTACATTTCTTAATTCACCATCGCATGAAGATGATTTACGTAGTTTTGTAAAATTGGAACATAACTTTACTAAAGACACTGTTTTAACACTGAACTTTAACCATACCTTACGAGATTACTGGTTTACTACTGTTGGGCCTGCATCAACGTTTACCGGCGGTCCAGGTACTTCAACCCAAGCGCCTAGTTCGATGATTAATGGTAAAGCTCAGCTGGTTTTCCCTTTAATGAAAGATCACATAATGACCGCTGGTTTTGAAATCGATCAAGGGGAAATGAATCGTAAGGATTTCAACGTATCAAACTGGGTTGATTGGACATCGCGAAGTTTTTTAAATCTGAAAGCTGATGCGGTGACTTCGACAAAGTCGATTTTTGGTCAAGATGAAATGCATTTGACTGATAAGTTGACCGCCTATTTAGGAACCCGAATTGATTTTTGGGATGTTTCAGGAACCAGTAATGATTATGCAAATAATGTATTTAATCCAAAGCGTGAGCAAAGTACTGTCGAGGTTAATCCAAAATTAGCACTTGTCTATGATGCGCCTTGGCAAGGTGCAATATTGCGAGCATCAGCTGGTAAGTCGTTCAGACCGCCAACATTGAGCGATCTTTATGTTGATGGTCGTCGAGGAATGGTTTTGTCATATGCAAATCAATCCTTAACCCCTGAAAGTAATTTATCTTGGGAAGTTGGTATTGAACAAAAGTTTGTCGATACGGGCTCCCATGTTAAAGCCACATTCTTTGAAAATAATTTGACTGACATGATTACCACCCAAGCTCTACCAGCTCAGGGTATTTACACAAGTGTTTCTAAGCGGATTAACACTGCTTCAGCGATCACGCGAGGGGTTGAGTTATCTTTTGATCAGAAAATTACTGATTGGTTGAGTTATTACAATAATTACACTTGGACGCCTACCGCAAAAACCATAGAAAATAAATATATTCCAATTCAAAATGGTAAACGATTGACTAATGCGCCAGAGCATTTATTTACAGCTGGTTTAGAGGCTAATTGGGAAAAATGGTCAGGTACTTTCATTGGACGCTATGTTTCAGAATCGTTTGATACTGCAGAAAATCTTGATTATGTTCATGATGTTTATGGGGGCTTTCAATCTTTTTGGTTGTTTGATACTAAGTTGAGATATAGCCCAATTAAAAGCACCAGTGTCAGTTTTGCAGTCAATAACTTGTTGAATCAAGAGTATTTCCAGTTTGCGCCTAATCCAGGTAGAAACTTTATTGCTGAAGTTAGCTTCAAATTCTAAGTTTTTTAGTAACCGGTAGTTGATTACTATCAAACGTATTTAATTACCGGATTTACTAAATTCAGTAAAATTTGATGAAAATAGTTGAATATGGTTTAGATGTGAAAATTTTTTATAAATTAAGTATGGTTTTTTTAATGCTAAGCAATGATGTTAATGCATTATCTTTGAA
Organism: uncultured Pseudomonadota bacterium; assembly: GCA_903918375.1. GTDB lineage: Bacteria > Pseudomonadota > Gammaproteobacteria > Methylococcales > Methylomonadaceae > Methylomonas. The sequence continues at coordinate 20,933 of CAIXED010000065.1, forward strand.
TACTGAAACTATATTAACAAGCAGTTTTCTAGGTATTCCTGTTGTTTTGATCATTGCGAATATCTTTCTTATGTTATTGTTTATTGCTGTTTCAAAAGGTTTTCAATACTTAAGTTCAAAAAAGTCAAAATCTGTAAAAGGAGGTTTTATTAAATCGGTGTTTATGCATCGCAATGTTAAATAGAGCATGTTTTTAAAATTTTCATATAAATTTAAGGTTTTTAATTTAAAAGGATTTGCAATGAATAAAACTCAAATAATCGATGCTGTTTCATCTTATGCTAACTTGAATGGCGCACAATCCAGCCGGACAGTAAACGCTATTATCAAAGCAATTCAAGATAAATTAGCCGAAGGTGAGTCTGTTAATTTGATTGGTTTCGGTAGTTTTGAGGTTAAGCCTCGTGCCGAAAGGGTTGGACGTAATCCCAAAACCGGCGAGCCAATAACTTTACCAGCAGGTAAAAAAGTATCTTTTAAAGCAAGCAAGTTTTTTCGGGATCAATTGGGTTAAACTTTATGGTGTTGTATTTTCCCTCTATGCAACAACTTTTTTCAATTTAGAGGTTATTTAGGTGATTTATGGATAAATTAACAGCGCTATCAATCAGTATTAGTGGCTTATCTGGTGTTGCTACTTTCTTAGCAGTAGGGCCAGCAAGTGGAATATTTTTTATTTGGGCGGCAACTATCGCTTGGGCGGCTTATTTCTTTTTGGGAGCGACAAAAGAAGCTTTGAAAAGTACGATTATCTGTGGGATTTTCGGGGTGTTTATGGCTTGGGTAACTGCGGTTATATTAACTGAAACATCGACTGAAGCGGCACCGGGTTTTTCTGTGATGGCAGCAATTACAGTTTCAGTTGCGGTTTTAGTTTTATGTTTGGCAGCTAAAATTCCTCAATTAGCGACAATTCCAGCGAGTGTTTTGGGTTATTCTTCTACTTTTGCCTATTTACTGCAGACGCCTGATAAATTGACTCAAGATGTATTATTAGGTGTTTCTTTGGATAATCCTTTATTGGTTATTTCAATTTCGATTGTAGTCGGTACATTCTTTGGACAGTTTTCTGCTCAATTGGCCGCGAAACTGGAAAAACCTTAATTTATTAGCTGCGACAATTGGTCACATTTTAAATTAATACTGTTTTATGTATGATATTGTTAATGCTTTAATCTAAAGCATTAATTTCCTCTCTCCTTTTCGGGCTTAGGCCCGATTTTTTTGATGAATAAGTATTTATGAGATTAAGTTTTCTATTTTTATTTTGTTTTATAGCCAATTCTGCGGTTGCTGGAACTATTGCTAATGGTACTTGGGTACCAACAAATTGTGGCGAACAACCAAGCCCACCTATTATTGCTGATCAAGATGTTAAATCATTTAATAAAAGCATGGATGCTATTGGTGATTGGCAAAATAAAACGAAAAACTTTTTTGAATGTTTAGTTAAAGAGGCCAATGCTGATAATGCGATTATTGCTGAGTCGGCTAATCGCGCACAGGCAAATAATCAAAAAGTGGTTGAGACTTTAAATGCAACAATTGATGAAACTGAGAAAAAATTAACTAAGAAATAAGATTTTAGGGAATGGGTATGCCTCCGATATACCTTACACGGATGTGATTTAGTTAGTTAGGAATGGTTTTCTCCCCCGAGAACCGACAGGGATGTAATCTTTATAGTTGGCGAGGCAATCTCGCCAACTTTCTAGTTTTATTCTAAGTCAGCTAATGCAGTTAATGCTTCTTGAATATTACTGACGGCATGAATTTGTAGGTTTTTAATCGCTTCTTTAGGTTTATTGCTTTTCGGAATAATCGCCCGTTTAAAGCCGTGTTTGGCAGCTTCATTTAACCGTGCATGACCATTAGCGACAGGGCGTATCTCGCCATTCAAACCGACCTCACCAAAAAATACCGTGTCATAAGGAATAATTCGATCACGCAAACTCGACACTACGCCAACCATAATCGCTAAATCGCTACTGGTTTCGGTGACTTTGATACCGCCAACCACATTGGCATAAATTTCATCACTGGCGGTAAAAATCCCGCCATGACGCGACAACACAGCTAATAACATGGCTAAGCGGTTTTGATCTAAACCCACCGCTAATCGACGCGGATTACCGTATTGGCTTTCGGTAACCAAGGCTTGAATTTCCACCAGTAAGGGGCGAGTGCCTTCCCATAATACGGTAACGACGCTACCGGGGGAGGGCTTTTCAGAACGTGATAAAAACATCGCCGATGGATTTTTGACTTCTTTTAAGCCATTGCTTTCCATGGCAAAAAAGCCTAATTCACCCACGCTGCCAAAGCGGTTTTTATCGGCGCGTAACACTCTAAAACGCGAGTCATCCGTGGAGGACAAAACCACTTGAGCATCAACAATATGACTCAAAGTCATCGGCCCAGCCAATGATTGATCTTTGGTGACGTGACCGACCATAAAAATTGAAATGCCGGTGCGTTTGGCGTATTGGGTTAGATAGCTGGCGGTTTCGCGAACTTGCGAAACCGAACCGGGTGCAGAGTCAGAATCGGCGGTGTACATCACTTGAATCGAGTCAATAATCACCACTTGTGGTTGTTCTTCGTCCAAGATTTGGCAAATTTGCTGTACTGAGGTTTCAGCCAGCATTTTGATTCCTGCGGTCGGCAAGCCTAAACGATGGGCGCGTTCGGCAATTTGTTGTAACGATTCTTCACCAGATACATATAAAACCGGACGTTGTTGTGCAATGTGGGCAATGGCTTGTAGCAAAATAGTACTTTTGCCGGCGCCCGGTGCACCGCCGATTAACACCACACTACCTTTGACGATGCCGCCGCCTAAAACGCGGTCAAACTCGCTTAAACCGGAGGATAGTCGTTCGGCTTGCGCCAAATTCACATCAGACAATAATTGCACTTGGCTACGCGAGCCAGCATAACCGCTGTTATCACGGCTGGGTTTGCTGCTGCCAAGTTTGAGTTCTTTGATGGTGTTCCATTCCCCGCATTGATTACATTGCCCAGCCCAACCTGGGTAATCGGTGCCACATTCGGTACAGACGTAAGCAGTTTTGGATTTTTTAGCCATCGTTATTTAGGTGTAGGGATGTTCAACAATTTGTACCCGCTGGGTGATGCCGCACAGCAGGGTGTAGGGGATGGTGTCAGCAAAGTGCGCGACTTCTTCAATCGCTAAACCGCCACCCCACAATGTCACAGGGTCGCCAATTTTGGCGTTGGCTTGGCTAGTTAAATCGACGGTAATCATATCCATTGAAACGCGGCCGATTAAAGGCACCCGTTGACCATTGACTAACACTGGTGCACCGCTTCTAGTGTGGCGGTGATAACCATCGCCATAGCCAATCGATACCACCCCTAGCCGGGTGTCACTTGCTGCTTGCCATGTGCCGCTATAGCCAACGGTTTCGCCAGCTGCGACATTTTTGACCGCGATTAAGCGTGAATGTAAGTTCATCACCGGCTTCAAACCAAAATCGGCACCGGTTTTGCCAGCAAAGGGGGAGCAGCCGTAGAGCATCAAGCCCGGACGCACCCAGTCGCTATTGACATTAGGCCAGCCGATAATCCCCGCTGAATTGGCGATGCTGCGTTGCCCAGGGTAATCGGCGGTGGCTTGATTAAATAATTCAACCTGTTGCCGAGTTTTGTCATCCAATAAATCATCGGCATTGGCAAAGTGGCTGATTAAGTTAATCGGTTGCTGAATCAAAGCGCTGTGACTTAATTGCTGGTAAGCGGCATTAAAATCAGCGCCTTTAAACCCCAAGCGGTTCATGCCAGTGTCCATTTTTAACCAGACACGGAGTTGGCGTTTATCGTTGGTGTGTTGCTGCAAAATTGCAATTTGTTGCGGATTGTGAATCACGCTATCGAGCTGATTTTGCAAAATCAATTCCAGCTCATCATGGCAAACAAAACCTTGCAGTACCGTAATCGGTTGTTGAAATCCGGCTTGTCTTAATCGAACCCCTTCATCAACCCGCGCTACAGCGAAACCGTCCGCATCAGTCAGCGCTTCGGCGATGCGGCTAATGCCGTGACCGTAAGCATTGGCTTTAATCACCGCCATGATTTTGTTATCCGGCGCGTAGCGTTTGACTTGCTGTAAGTTATGTCTGGCAGCTTGTAAATCCAGATGCACATAAGCGGCTGGCGTCATTCGTAATCCTCGCTGCCTGTGTATTGGCCAGCAAAGTTTTCAAAACGGGTGTATTGGCCTAAGAAAGTTAAGCGCACTGTGCCGAGTGGGCCGTTCCGTTGCTTACCGATAATGACTTCAGCGATGCCTTTGTCGGGGCTATCTTCGTTATAGACTTCGTCGCGGTAGACGAAAATAATCAAGTCGGCGTCCTGCTCAATCGCCCCTGATTCGCGTAAGTCGGACATCACGGGGCGTTTATTGGGGCGTTGTTCCAAGTTACGGTTAAGCTGAGACAGTGCAATTACCGGTACATTGAGTTCTTTGGCTAAGGCTTTTAAGCCACGGGAAATATCGGAAATTTGTTGCACACGGTTATCGCCGCTGGAGGGTGATTGCATTAACTGCAAATAATCCAGCACGATTAAACCCAATTGGCCGTGTTCACGAGTCAAACGCCGCGCTCTGGAGCGGACTTCGGTTGGCGTTAGGGCAGGGGTGTCGTCGATGAATAATTTGGTTTCGGCTAATAAATTAATCGCCGAGGTTAAGCGCGGCCAATCGTCGTCATCTAATTTACCGGTACGGACTTTGTGCTGGTCGATGCGACCTAATGACGACATCATCCGCATCGCCAATGCTTCACCCGGCATCTCCATACTGAACACAGCGACCGGCATTCCGCTTTTTAAGGCGACGTTTTCGGCCATGTTCATGGCGATAGTGGTGTTATGAACCACAGTCATGTCTTCTAGTAAAAATAGGCGGTTACCATCGCAGACAAAGCCGTAGTAGTCGTCCACTTTGTCGTATTCGAGTTGAATGCCTGTTTGCTGCCAACTGCGATGAGATGTCCATGCAGCGGCTTGTTTGCGGGCCACTTTTACCGGTATTTCGTTAATATCACCGCTGAATCTAATTCGGTAAACCGTTGTGCTGTAATTGATTTTTTTGATGCTGGCGGTTTTTTCTATCAGCGAGGTTCTAAAACCCAAGCTATCGCACAAAAACTTAATTTGTTGCGCTAATGCAAAATTTTTCTGGGTTATTTCATACATTTTGTACTTAGCGGCGTAATGGCCATCGCTATCAATTAAGCCTGCCAATAATTGCAAACGATTGATGCGGGAGTTATGTAGAAACAGAGCCGGAATGTGCTTGTTGTTTAGCAAATTCAGTGAACGCAGCAGTTTTTGTAGCGAAAATGTATTTTGGTGATTGCCGCTTTGTTGCGAGCTGATGCTATATAAGGGGCATTTATCATTGCCTTCTGCATCTTTTGCCGATTTTTCGGTTAGGTGTAAGTTGAGTTGCTTCGCATAGTCACTTAGATAATCAATCACTTCGCAGTCTGTGGTAGCAATATCAACAGCCGCGCTAACGCCATCACCTAACCATAAACCTAAAAAGTACGGATCAATCGGTAAGGCTTGTTCTGCAAATTCAACAGCGACCTTATAACCTTTGTAATTCGAGCGAAATTTGCTTGAAGCGGCTAAGTAATCGGTTAATGGCAAATTGAGTACATCGCCATTACGATGTTTGCCTTCATTACGGCTACGTTTTAGCGACAAAATATGTGATGCGTTGACGCGATAATCAATGGCTTTATTTTGGCGTACCCAATACATGGCTTCTTGGCCTCTGGCCAGCGATAACACGCGTCTGGGTGTCGAGTCGTCACCCATTAGCAAGTCGCCAACCTGTATGTCTTCTACGGCTTTTAATTCACCGGAGTACATTAAAATTTGGGTGCCTTTACCAAAACATTTACCCATCGAAGGCCTACCCGCAACGATAATCAAATCCGAGGGTTGTAAGCCGGAGGTTTTTTCGTCTAAATCGGTAAAACCGGTGCTGGCGCCGGTGATGTCGCCATCTTGTTCGTAGAGGGTTTCGATTTTATCGACTGCTTTGGCGAGTAAACTTTTGATCGAATTAAAGCCACCTTGACCACGTTGGCGTTGCTCGGCAATTTTGAAAACGTTGCGTTCGGCGTTTTCTAATAATTCAGCAGTTTCTCGACCTTCGGTGCTGAACGCCGAATCTGAAATCTCGGTGCCGACATGAATTAATTGCCGTAATACCGAGCGGTCGCGGACGATGTTGGCATAAGCGACAATGTTGGCAGCCGATGGCGTGTCTTTGACCAAAGTGCCTAAATACGCTAAGCCGCCGACGTTTTGTAGTTCGTCGTTGGCCTCCAGTGCTTCAGATAGGGTGACGACATCGAAAGGGTCTTGTTTTTCGGCTAATTGGGCGATGGCGCTGAAAATCAAGCGGTGATCGCGGCGATAAAAATCGGCTTCGGTAATTTTGTCAGCTACCGAGTCCCAGGTTTGATTGTCTAACATCAATCCACCCAACACCGATTGTTCGGCTTGAATTGAGTGCGGTGGGACTTTTAGGGATTCGACAGCGTGGTCGGGAGCGTAATAATAGTCTTCAGACATGAATGGCAAACTGCGGCAGTGGCTTAAGGGCTTATTATACTGGGCAAAGGCAGATTTTGATGCTTGTATGACTATTGCCAAAGCTTTAGGGTTGGAAATACTTTGGCAATGTATTCAAAGTCTTTGTCATTGTGAAGTAGGACTAAGTTATTTTCGATGGCTATTTGAGCAATCATGCAGTCAATCGTACTGCGAATAGTGATGCCTTGACGGCGGCAGGAAAAATAGATGTTGGCGGCTTGTTTATATGATTGTGGGCCGTTCTTAGGATAAAAAAATGTTTGTGAAATTAGATAATCTGCAAGCTTATCAAAATCGGCTTGGTTGAAAGCACCTTGTATTACTTCTTGATAAATCAGCTCGGTAATTCCGTAATATTGATAATTATCTAAGATTTGGTAGAGATGATTAACAGCGGCTGTTTTGCGCTGTCTGAAAAGATCAATCCATACCGATGTATCAACCAGATAGGTTGGCATCTATTCACCGATACGCAGTTTTTTGTAATCATAATCAGGATCGATTTCTACTTTCCCGACTAATTCTCGTATATCGCGTTTTTGTTGGGGTTGATGATTTTTGATGAATTCTTTTAATACGATTTCGATTAATAAATTCGGATTTTTAATCGAAACAATATTGGCAGCGTCTTCAAATAATTGGTCATTGATAGTTAGAATTGTTTGCATAATTCTTCCTCGATAAAATAAATTGACTAATTAATTTTAAACGTAAAACAAAATAGGCAGGGTAGTGTTTTACCCTGCCTATAGCGTCAATTGCTTTATTCGCTATCGACTTCTTTCATGCTTAAACGAACACGGCCTTGACGGTCGATTTCCAACACTTTAACGCGGACGACATCGCCTTCAGACAGCTTGTCGCTGACATTTTCAACACGCTCGTCAGAGATTTGCGAAATGTGAACCAAGCCGTCTTTGCCAGGCAAAATGGTGACGAATGCGCCGAAGTCCATCAAACGAACGACTTTACCTTCGTAAACTTTACCGACTTCAACTTCCGCAGTGATTTCTTCAATCATGCGACGAGCTTCTTCACCAGCAGCTCTGTCAACAGAGGCAACGTTAACCACGCCGTCATCAGTCAAATCAATGCTTGCGCCAGTTTGTTCGGTAATCGCACGAATGGTGACGCCACCTTTGCCGATGACTTCACGGATTTTGCTTGGATCGATTTTGAACGATATGATGCGAGGTGCAAAATCAGACATTTCTTCGCGAGTGCTAGACAAGGCTTTGTTCATTTCGCCCAAGATGTGCAGACGACCTTGTTTCGCTTGTTCTAATGCAACTTTCATAATTTCGGCGGTGATACCGTCGATTTTGATGTCCATTTGCAAAGCGGTGACGCCGTTTTCTGAACCAGCCACTTTGAAGTCCATGTCGCCAAGGTGATCTTCGTCACCCAAGATGTCAGACAAGACTGCGAATTTATCGCCTTCTTTAATCAAGCCCATCGCAATACCAGCAACAGGGGCTTTGATTGGCACGCCAGCATCCATCAATGCCAAGCTGCTACCGCAAACTGACGCCATTGAGCTTGAGCCGTTTGATTCGGTAATTTCTGAAACCACACGAATCACATAAGGGAATTCAGACATGTTTGGCAATACTGCAGCAACGCCACGTTTTGCTAAACGACCGTGACCGATTTCGCGGCGTTTTGGTGAGCCAACAAAACCTGTTTCACCGACGCTGAACGGAGGGAAGTTGTAATGCAACATGAATGGCTCTTTGTATTCGCCAGACAACGCATCAATGATTTGTGCATCGCGCTCGGTACCTAAAGTAGCGACTACCAAAGCTTGCGTTTCACCGCGGGTGAACAAGGCTGAACCGTGAGTTCTTGGTAATACGCCAGTTCTGACAGTTATAGGTCTAACGGTGCTTAAATCACGGCCGTCGATACGAGTGCGGTCATTTAAAATCGCGCCACGAACTACGTCGTATTCTAAGTTTTCAATCACGTTGCGAATTTCTTTTTCGCTGTATTGTTCGTCAGCAGTCAATTTCTCAACCACAGCGCTTCTGATCGCGCTTAATTGATCTTGTCTGACTAATTTTTCTGCTACTTGATAAGCGGCTTTGATGCTTTGTTCTGCTTCTGCGGCAACCGCTGCTTTTAATGCAGTGTTGGTTTCAGCCGGTGTCCAAGCAATCGCAGGGGTTGCGACTTCAGCAGCGAATTCGTTGATAGCGTTGATAGCGACTTGCATTTGTTCGTGACCGAACAATACCGCGCCTAGCATCACTTCTTCTGATAATAAATCAGCTTCTGATTCAACCATCAATACCGCATGTTGAGTACCTGCAACCACTAATTGCAATCTTGATTCTTTCAAGACTGGCAATGATGGGTTCAAGATGTATTCGCCTTCGTTGCTATAACCAACACAAGCTGCACCTAATGGGCCGTTGAATGGCAAGCCAGAAACCGCTAATGCAGCTGAAGCGCCAAGCAGAGCAGGGATTTCGGTATCAACTTCTGGATTTAAGGAAACGACAGTCGCAATAATTTGTACTTCGTTAGTAAAGCCTTCGGGAAACAATGGGCGAATCGGACGGTCGATTAAGCGAGAAATTAAAGTTTCGTTTTCGCTTGGACGGCCTTCGCGTTTAAAAAAGCCACCTGGGATTTTACCGGCAGCAAAGGCTTTTTCTTGGTAGTTAACGGTTAGTGGGAAAAAGTCACCACCGCTCGCTTCTTTTTTACCAACAACGGTCACCAATAATGAGGTGCCTTCAACATTAATCATTACCGCGCCATTTGCTTGGCGGGCAATTTCACCGGTTTCTAATGTGACGAGACGATCGCCGTACTGAAATTGTTTCCTGATAGGATTCACTATAAGGTTCCTTTGCGTTTAAAGGTTGTATAAAAATGAGGCTATAAAGCAGAAACGGCACAGATGTGTGCCGTTTCTTAATGGTATTACTTACGGATACCTAAGCGTTCAATCAATGAACGGTAACGCGCTACATCATTGTCTTTCAAGTAATCCAACAATTTACGACGTTGGTTAACCATGCGCAACAAACCACGACGTGAGTGATTGTCTTTTTTGTGTGCAGCAAAGTGTGGGGTCAATTGATTGATGTTAGCAGTCAATAAAGCCACTTGAACTTCAGTGGAACCAGTGTCAGTGTCTGACAAACGGTATTCTTCAACGATTGCTTTTTTTTGTTCTGCGGTTAACGACATTTTAATCCCTATCGATTAATGGTTTTTAAAATAACGGTCGCCTGATGACGACCAAGGTAATCAGCGATTCCACAATAGGGTGTAGAAAAGCATGATGTTTTTTTATTTGAATTATCAATGTGCTTGATTATCCAAGTGAAATAGTTTTTTCGGGGCAAGTTTACCATTTATTAGCATTTCGCCCAAGCCTAAAAAGCATTGTTGGCTGTAGATTCGAACCGTGCCTAATTCGGTGCTGTTTAGCTTAATTTGTTGACCTTGTTTAATGCTGGTTACTTGGTCGTCATTCACTGAAACAGCCGGAATATGACTCAGAGGTAAATCAACAGCTAATCGACTGGCATACAAAGTCGCCAAGTCCATTTCGCGCAGCTGTTCGATAGTAAACGCATCGGCTAAATTAAATTGCCCAGAAGCAGTGCGGCGCAAGGCAGTAACGGTGCCGCAGCTACCTAAATAATGGCCAATGTCTTCGGCCAACGAGCGTATATAAGTGCCTTTTGAGCAACGCACATCCAAGCTAATTTGCTGCGAGTCAAAAGCCAGTAATTCGATTGCATAAATCGTGATGCGTCGTGCTGGCCTATCAACGGTTTTGCCTTCACGTGCCAATTCATAAAGCTTTTTGCCTTGATGTTTCAAGGCAGAATACATCGGCGGTACTTGATCGATTTCACCGGTGAAGTGCTGTAAACAGTCCAATAATTGCGCTTCAGAAAAATCCGGCACTGGCATTTCAGCGACGATTTGACCTTCGCTGTCGCCAGTGTCGGTCATCACGCCTAATTTAATCGTGACTTGATAGCGCTTATCGTCATCCAACATTAAGGCAGACACTTTAGTCGCCTCGCCAAAACACAGTGGCAATAAGCCGGTAGCTAAGGGATCAAGGCTTCCCGTGTGACCGGCTTTATTGGCATTAAACAGACGTCTGACTTCTTGTAAGGCTTGATTCGATGAAACACCTAAGCGTTTATCGAGCAAAATAATCCCGCTAACATCCAATCCAGACTTACGTTTTGACATTAATCGTCCTGCGGTTTGATGTCCAAATCGTTGAGCAATTCTGAAACCCGCATACCGGTATCAAATGAATGATCGTAGTAAAAATGCAGCTCAGAAATATGACGTAAACGCATCCGTTTCGCCAATTCATGACGAATAAACGGTGCGATTTCGTTCAAAGCTTTGACGTTATCGTGTTTAGTTTTATCGTCAGCTGCATTCAGTACCGTGATATAGATTTTCGCAACCGCCAAATCTTTGGTTAACACCACTTCATTGACCGTGACAAAGCCTATTCTTGGATTATGAACATCTCTTTGCAGAATCGCCGCCAGCTCTTTTTGCATTTGCGAGGCAACGCGCTGGCTGCGACCGTACTCTTTTGGCATAGCTTATAGTTCCCGTTTTACTTCGATGCGTTCAAATACTTCGATTTGATCGCCTTCTTTAACATCGTTGTAGTTTTTCACGCCGATGCCGCATTCCATACCCATTTTGACTTCGTTGACGTCGTCTTTGAAACGGCGTAACGACTCAAGCTGTCCTTCGTAAATAACCACGTTGTTACGCAAGACACGAATCGGTAAGTTACGTTTAACAAAGCCATCAACCACCATACAGCCAGCAACTGCGCCGAATTTTGGTGAACGGAATACGTCACGAACTTCAGCCAGACCGACAATTTTTTCTTGAATGTCGGGTGCCAACATACCGCTAATTGCGCGTTTCACTTCGTCGATTGCTTCGTAAATGATGCTGTAATAATGCAAATCGATTTCTTTTTCTTCAATCAATTTACGCGCTACTGCATCAGCACGGACGTTGAAACCAATCAAAATCGCGCTAGAAGCTAAGGCCAAGTTAGCATCACCTTCGTTGATACCACCGACACCACCGTAAATGCATTTAACTTGTACTTCATCGTTAGACAGGCCAACTAATGATTCGCGTAAGGCTTCCAAACTACCTTGTACGTCGGTTTTAATCACCACGTTAAGGGTTGATGTTTCACCCGCCGCCATTCTGGAGAATACGTCATCCAGTTTAGAGGCAGCCATTGCCGCATGACGGTTTGAACGTTTACGGTCTTCACGGTGAGAAGCCAAGTCACGAGCAATACGTTCGTTTTGAACCACCAAGAATTCATCGCCAGCGGCTGGTGTGCCGGACAAGCCAAGAATTTCAACCGGTGCGCTTGGGCCAGCTGATTTAATGCTATGAGCATTTTCATCAAACATAGCACGAATCCGACCGTATTCATGGCCGCATAAAACAAACTCGCCTTTGCTCAAAGTACCTTTTTGAATCAGGATAGTCGCCACCGCACCGCGGCCTTTGTCTAAACGTGATTCGATACAAATACCCGAAGCAATACCTTCTGCAGGGGCTTTTAATTCCAAAACTTCGGCTTGAACAATCAAAGCTTCAATTAAGTCATCAATGCCAGCACCGGTTTTAGCCGAAACTTTTAAGAACTGTACATCACCGCCCCATTCTTCAGGTACCACATTCAGCGTTGCCATTTCTTGCATAACGCGATCAGGGTTTGAGTCAGGTTTGTCGATTTTGTTTAAGGCAACAATGATAGGCACGTTCGCTGCACGAGCATGATCAATCGCTTCTTTGGTTTGTGGCATTACGCCGTCATCAGCCGCGACAACGATAATAACGATGTCAGTTACTTCGGCACCGCGAGCACGCATAGCCGTAAACGCCGCGTGACCTGGGGTATCTAAGAATGTCACCGCACCGTGATCGGTTTTCACCTGATAGGCACCAATGTGCTGGGTAATACCACCAGCTTCGCCAGCGGCAACGCGGGTTTTACGGATGTAATCCAGTAATGAGGTTTTACCGTGGTCAACGTGGCCCATGATGGTCACAATCGGTGCGCGAGGCATTTGTTTGCGCTCATCACTTTCGCCTTTAACTTCGGCCAACATTTCTTGCTCGAAGTCGTCTTCGCTTTGTGCGATGGCTTTATGACCCATTTCTTCAACCAAAATTACCGCGGTGTCTTGGTCGATGGTTTGGTTAATGGTGGTCATGATGCCAAGCTTCATCAAATGTTTGATGATTTCAGCGGCTTTGATATTCATTTTGGCCGCTAAATCAGAAACGATAATGCTTTCTGGGATAGTGACTTCGTAAATAGTCGGTGCTACCGGTTTTTCAAACTTGTGTTTAGCTTGTAAATCCGGTTCAAAGTCGTTTTTGTCGCGACGTGAGCCGGCTTTGCCTTTTTTGCTTTTACCACGACGTGCGTTATCACCACCGCTACGATCGGCTTCAACTTCTTGTGCTGGGCCGCGAGTTGGTTTGAACTCTTGTTTTTTCTTGTGTAGCGTTTGTTGTTGCTTGGCTTCCGCTTGTTTTTTAACTTTTTCAGCGGTGCGTTGTACAGCGGCTTCTAAACGCTGTTTCTTTTCATATTCCAAGCGTTCTTCTTCGCTCATCGCTGGTTTAGCAGGCGCTTCTTTAACCGGTTCAGCAACAGCAACAGTAACAGCTTCAACGACAGGTGTTGTTTCAGCTTCAATATTGGTTGTTGGTTCGGCTGCTTGCTGCGCGGTTACTGGTTCTTGTGTTTGTTCAACCGCTTCAACGACTGGCGCAACCGCCGGTATTTCTTGCTCTGTTTTTACCTCTGCAACAACCGGTGCGTGTGTCGCTACTTCAGTTGCTTCAGGCTCATTGCGTTTGATGTAAGTTTTTTGTTTACGAACTTCAATGCTGACCGTTTTCGCAGCGCCACCGGGTGATGAAGACTGTTTTAGTTCAGTTTTAGTGCTGCGTTTTAAGGTAATACGTTTTGGCGATGTGGATTCATCGCTATCTTCTTTACCGTGGCGCTTACGTAAATGGGCTAATAATTTAACCTTTTCATCTTCGGTAATGGTGTCATCAGCCGCCGAAGCTGATAAACCGGCTTCTTTTAATTGCTCTAAAAAACGGTCGAGTGGAATACCGACAACTTCTGCTAATTCTTGTACTGTTTTATCGCTCATAGTTTACTCCTGCCTTAGCCTTGGTCGTCTGCGAACCACGACTCGCGTGCTTTCATGATAAGTTTGCCCGCGCGATCTTCGGTCATGCCGGTAAATTCGATGATGTCGTCAATCGCTTGTTCAGCTAAATCGTCGACGGTAATAATGCCTTTAGCGGCCATTTCGTGAGCTAATTTTTCGTCAACGCCTTCTAGTGCTAATAAATCGGCGCTAGGCTCAGAAGTTTCAATTTTTTCTTCTGAGGCAATCGCTTTGATTAATAGCGCGTCTTTGGCGCGACTGCGTAAAGCATCAACTAACTCTTGGTCGAAGCCTTCGATTTCCATCATTTCTTCAGCAGGAATGTAGGCAATTTCTTCGATATTGCTTAAACCTACTTCAACCAAGATAGAGGCAATTTCTTCATCGACATCTAATAAATCGATAAATTCTTGTTTAGCTTTAGCAATGGTTTCATCTTGGTTTTTATCGACTTGAGCGGCATCGTGAATGTTTAATTCCCAACCCGTCAATTCGGTTGCCAACCTTACGTTTTGGCCGCCACGACCAATCGCTTGCGATAAGCTGTCAGTGGCTACTGCAACTTCCATGCTGTGTTTGTCTTCGTCAATCACAATCGACTGGATTTCAGCCGGTGCCATTGCATTGATAACAAATTGCGCGTCGTTTGGATTCCATAAAATGATGTCAACCCGTTCGCCAGCTAATTCATTAGAAATTGCTTGAACCCGTGAGCCGCGCATACCAACGCAAGCGCCGATAGGGTCGAGTCTTGGGTCGTTAGCTTTGACAGCGATTTTGGCTCTGGAACCTGGATCGCGAGCGGCGCCCATAATTTCGATTAAGCCTTCACCCACTTCTGGCACTTCAAGGCGGAATAGGGCGGTTAATAATTCTGGTGCGGTACGACTAACAAACAGTTGTGGGCCGCGTGGTTCTAAGCGAGCTGCTTTCAGGTAACCACGGATTCTGTCGCCCATACGCACAGGTTCTTTAGGAATCATGTCTTCGCGAGCAATATAGGCTTCGATGTGACCACCCAAATCTAAGTAAACACTGCCTTTTTCGATACGTTTGACAACGCCAGTGACTAAGTCGCCAACGCGGTCTTGATAAGCTTCGACGATTTTACGGCGCTCTGCTTCACGTACTTTTTGGATAATGACTTGTTTAGCGGTTTGTGCAGCAATCCGGCAGAAAGCAACTGATTCAACTTCTTCTTCAATGAAGTCGCCAATTTCAATGTTGGGGTTTTCGAATTGTGCTGCTTCTAGCAAAATCTGCCAGCCTGGAAATTCAACATCGCCGTTAATGTCATGATTGACATCAACGACTTGCCAGCGACGGAAAGTGGTGTAGTCACCGGTGTTGCGATTGATGGAAACCCGTGCTTTAACTGGGTTTTCATAACGTTTAACGGTCGCAGCCTCCAGCGCAGATTCAATTGCCTGAAAGATAATTTCTTTGTCGATTTCTTTTTCGTTAGCAAAAACGTCTGCTACCAAAAGAATTTCTTTATTTGCCACTGCGACCTCCTTTATTTAATAAGTATTCCGGCACCAAACGCGCCTTGCTCATTGCCTGAAATGGAATTTTGTAAATCTGTTCGCCTTCTTTGATTAAGACGTCTTCATCTTCAACACCGGTGATTTCACCAGTGATTTTGCGGCGATTGTCGATAGCTTTGAACAAGTTAATTGTTACTGTGCTGCCGGTATATCGTTGAAATTGACTGAGTTTAAAAAACGGTCTGTCTTCGCCAGGTGAGGAAATTTCTAAATGGTAATTGCCTTGAATAGGATCTTCTACATCCAAAACGCCACTAATTTGGTGGCTGACTTTGCTACAGTCTTCGAGCAAAATGCCGTTTTCACCATCAATGAAGATCCGCAACATGCCGTGAACGGGGTGAGGGTTGTACTCGATACCCACGCACTCATAGCCAAGACCTTCAACAATTGGCTCAATCAAATCTACCAAGTGTTCAGGAGCTTGTTTCATTATCGCCTCGTTTTTTAAACCCAAAAAAAAAGAGCCTCTGGCTCTTCCGTGTAAATAACCAATAATCCAAAAGCTAAAGCCCAGAAAATAAAAAACCCCATAAAGGGGTCATTTAAAAACATGGTGCCCAGGGGCGGAATCGAACCGTCGACACGAGGATTTTCAGTCCTCTGCTCTACCGACTGAGCTACCTGGGCAATATGTTATGGCTTTAAACTGATGGTGCCCAGGGGCGGAATCGAACCGTCGACACGAGGATTTTCAGTCCTCTGCTCTACCGACTGAGCTACCTGGGCATCAAGAGCCGCTAATTAAACTAAGGAATGGCCTTTTAGTCAAGATAAATCGCTAATATTTTTGGCGGCTAGACATTGGTGTTTATTTTATGCAATTCTTAAATCCATATTGAGTGGGGTTTGTAGGCTAATTGCAAACACTGTTAGTGATTAAATATTTGTGAGTTTTATGCAGTCTTTTGTTGATGTTCGAGCCTTAATTATTGATATGGATGGTGTGCTTTGGCACGGTGATCGTCCTCAAGCCGGTTTGCAGGAATTTTTTCAGACTTTGCGTGATTTAGAGTTGCCGTTTGTGTTGGCGACCAATAATGCCAGTTTAACCGCTGATCAATATATTGATAAATTGGCGGCTATGGGGGTTGAAATTGCTTTAACTGAAATTTTGACTTCAGGGATGGCGACGGCTTTTCACTTGGCGCAAAACTATGATTCAACTTCAACGCGGATTTTTGTGATTGGCGGTGTCGGTGCTCGACAGCCTTTAATTGATCATGGCTTTGAGTTGATTGATCTTTATGAGCAGCAAGCCGATTTAGTCGTCTGTGGATTAGATAAGCAATTGAGTTGGGATAAATTGGCGACCGCAAGTTTTAATATTCAGGCAGGTGCTGAATTCATTGCTACCAATGGTGATACCTCGTTACCGACCGAGAAGGGGTTAGTTCCTGGTAATGGCGCGACTTTAGCCGCATTACAAGCGGTGACTGGGGTTGCGCCTAAAGTGATTGGCAAACCTGAACCGATTATTTACCAACAAGCCTTAGCGGTTTTGGGGGTTGATCCCGCTCATACGATTGCGATTGGTGATCGTTTGGATACCGATATTTTGGGTGCAGTCAGAACCGGCATTCGCAGTGCTTTGGTGTTAACTGGTATATCTAGTCAGCAAGAGGTAGATGTTTCAGATTACCAACCTACTTGGATTTTTGCCGACATCATTGCAGTAGCAGCAGCTTTGAGAAATCAATCATTGGCTTGAACGCTAGTTTTTAACAATTGAATGGATGAATCACGATGAAAAAATTGATTGATAGTGTTGATACTTTGCTGGAAACCAGTTTGCAAGGTTTTACTAAAGCGCATGCCGATATTGTGCAACTCAACCAACAGCCGCATTTTATTTATCGCAAGCAAGCCAAGGCTGGCAAAGTGGCGATTATTTCGGGTGGTGGTTCTGGGCATGAGCCGTTGCACAGCGGCTTTGTCGGTTATGGCATGTTGGATGCCGCTTGTCCTGGGCAAATTTTTACTTCGCCAACACCGGATCAAATGATGGCAGCCGCTGAAGCGGTTGATGGTGGGGCGGGCGTTTTGTTTATTGTCAAAAATTATGCTGGTGATGTGATGAATTTTGAAATGGCCGCTGAGTTTTTGGCTATGCCAACCGCGTCAGTGTTAATTAATGATGATGTGTCTTTGCCGAAAGATCATAGTATCGGCCGGCGAGGCGTGGCTGGTACCACGATTGTTGAAAAAATGGTCGGTGCAGCAGCAGAGCAGGGTGCTGATTTGGCAGCTTGTAAAGCTTTGGCAGAACGTGTCAATGCAGCGACCGCTTCAATGGGCGCTGCCTTAACTAGCTGTACCGTGCCCGCTTTGGGTCATCCAACTTTTTCGATTGCTGATGATGAGGTGGAAATGGGGGTTGGGATTCATGGCGAGCGAGGCCGTGAAACGGTTAAATTGACCTCAGCGACTGATGTTGTTGAGCAATTAGCCGGACATATTCAGCAAGAGCTTAATTTACAAGCTGGTCAGCGAGTTTTGTTACACGTCAATGGCTTTGGGGCGACGCCATTGTTGGAATTGCATTTGGTTTATGAAGTGGCTTGGCAGTATTTGCAGAAATTGGGGGTAGTGGTTGAGCGCAGTTTGGTTGGGAATTACACAACCTCTTTGGATATGGCCGGTTGTTCTTTGACAGTGACTGTTTTGGATGATGCGTTAATCAGTTTGTGGGATGCGCCAGTTAATACCGCGGCTTTGCGTTGGGGGTGTTAGATTTGACGCTGCTGGTTTTTTGGCTGCAGCGTCAGTCAATTAAAGCTATTTGCTTAATACGCTAGCCATCGCTGCAATCATCAACTGAGCGGTTTTAGCGCCTGCATCAATGTGGTCAAGGCTGCGTTCACCCAGAAACGATGCGCGGCCTTTCGTAGCTAATAAATTACGGGTGTTTTCGACGCCATCTTCTGCCGCTTGGCAGATTTGAGTTAAAGACGTGGCTAAATCTTGATTGGCTTGTGCGGCTGTTTTTAGGCTTTCGGCAACCGGTACTAAAACGTCGAGCATGGTTTTTTCGCCAACATCGGATTTGCCGCGTTGTTTCACCGCTTCGATAGCTAAAGCAAAGCTGTCGGCAAAAGTTTGGAAATCGATGTTTTTGTTAAGGCTGTTTTTGCTCAGGCTGATAAATAGCGTGGCATACAGTGAGCCTGATGCACCACCAACGCTAGCCATTAAAACCATGCCAATTTTTTGCCAAGCGGCTGGCCAATCTAATTGGCTGATTTCGATGCTGGTGGTTTGTAGTGCTTGCAGGCCGCGTTGCAAGTTAAAAACATGATCGCCATCGCCAATGGCTTGGTCTAATTCGGTAACAGCATCGGCATTTTGTTTAATGCTGTCGTCGATAGCGGTGATTAATTCAGGAAAAATCGCTGGTGTGATAGACATGGTGTTTCCTCGATAGCAAATTTAGACTCTTAATGGCGTGACTTGGCCGGTTTCTCGGAATTGTTTGTAATCGTTCAGCACTTGGGCATGATCAAAGGCTAGTTGTTCTGGCAGGTTGTCGAAGCTGAATAAGCCGTAAGTTTTAGCGTCATCGGCGGCGATGGGTGTGCCGTGGGCTTGGGCAATGTAAACAGCGGTGACGGTATGATTGCGTGGGTCGCGTTGTGGGTTGGAGTAGATACCTAATAAGCAAGTTAACGCCACATCAAGACTGGTTTCTTCTTTCGCTTCCCGAATTGCTGCCTGTTCTAAAGTTTCACCGACATCGACAAAGCCACCGGGAACAGCCCAGCCATAAGGCGGATAAACGCGTTCAATCAATACAAAAGGTCGGCCTGGATAATCCAGTAATTCGATGATTGCGTCGGCGGCTAATAAAGGTGTAATCGGTTTAGTCATGGTGATTTTTAGCGGTTTTAGTGATGGCTAATAGTAACCTGTGATGCTGGGCGAAGGGTAGTGAATCAGCGATTTTGAAAATTGTTAATGACCAATCAGTCAGAATTTCGTAAAATTAGGCAGTTTTTATCTATTTGGAACGGGATCGGTCGTCAGGGCCTATCCCGTTTTCTACATCTAAGGTGGCCAATCTTGAATAAACCTGCATTACTGGTATTAGAAGACGGGACAGTGTTTCACGGCGTATCAATCGGTGCCGACGGCTGTTCCGTAGGGGAAGTGGTTTTTAACACAGCGTTAACAGGCTATCAGGAAATTCTCAGCGATCCCTCCTATGCTCAGCAAATCGTTACCTTGACTTATCCGCATATCGGAAACGTCGGTACTAATGATGAGGATGATGAAGCTGGTCATGTGTATGCCAGTGGCTTGGTGATTCGTGATTTGCCTTTGTTGGCAAGTAGCTGGCGTCTTGAGAAAACCCTGCCTGAGTATTTGCGCGACAACAATGTGGTTGCAATCGCTGACATCGATACTCGTCAATTGACCCGTTTGTTGCGTGATAAAGGTGCGCAACGTGGTTGCATTATGGCCGGTGAATCGGTTGATGTTGATGCCGCTCGTCGTGCTATCGATGGCTTTCCAGGTTTGCAAGGTATGGATTTAGCCAAAGAAGTGACTACCGCTGAGAGCTATGTTTGGACTGAAAATGTCTGGAAGCTTGGCCAAGGTCATACTGAAGCGACTAATCCGACTAAACATGTTGTAGCTTACGATTTTGGTGTTAAACGTAATATCTTACGTTTGTTAGCGAATCGTGGTTGCCGCGTGACGGTTGTTCCTGCCACTACCCCAGCCGCTGATGTCTTGGCGCTTAATCCAGATGGTGTATTCCTGTCGAATGGCCCTGGCGATCCAGAGCCATGTACTTATGCCATCGAAGCAATTAAAACCATTTTGGCGGAAAAAGTGCCGGTATTTGGTATTTGCTTAGGTCACCAATTATTAGCGTTGGCCAGTGGTGCTAAAACCGAAAAAATGAAATTCGGTCATCACGGTGCTAACCATCCTGTGCAACACAAAGCCTCAGGCCGAGTGATGATTAGCAGTCAAAACCACGGTTTTGCGGTCAGTGCTGATTCTTTACCTAGTCATTTGCAAGCGACTTACCATTCCTTGTTTGATGGTAGTTTGCAGGGTATTGAGCGCACTGATTGTCCGGCGTTCAGCTTTCAGGGTCACCCTGAAGCTAGCCCAGGTCCGCATGATGTTGAATCCTTGTTTGATGATTTCATCGATTTGATGAATCAATCGCGTTAAGCCTAGTTTTTCTAAAGAGTCCTATGCCAAAAAGAACTGACATAAAATCGATTTTATTACTGGGCGCTGGGCCGATTGTTATCGGCCAAGCCTGCGAGTTTGATTATTCAGGCACCCAAGCCTGTAAAGCTTTGCGTGAAGAGGGTTACCGAGTCATTCTGGTTAACTCCAATCCAGCGACTATCATGACCGATCCAGACATGGCCGATGCGATTTACATCGAGCCGATTGACTGGCAAACCGTCGAAAAAATTATTGAAAAAGAGCGTCCCGATGCTGTTTTGCCAACTATGGGCGGTCAAACTGCGTTGAACTGTGCTTTAGCTTTAGATAAACACGGTGTCTTGGAAAAATACGGCGTTGAGATGATCGGCGCGAGTAAAGAGGCGATTAATAAAGCCGAAGACCGTGATTTGTTTAATAAAGCGATGCGTAAAATTGGCTTAGAAGTAGCTAAGTCAAAAGTCGCGCATAGCATGGAAGAAGCCTTTGCTGCTCAAGAAGACGTCGGTTATCCAACGATTATTCGCCCTTCATTTACCATGGGTGGTAGCGGTGGCGGTATTGCTTACAATCGTGAAGAATTTATCGAAATTTGCGAACGCGGCTTGTATTTATCGCCAACCAACGAATTACTGATTGAAGAATCAGTATTGGGTTGGAAAGAATTTGAAATGGAAGTGGTGCGCGATTCTAAAGATAACTGCATCATCATCTGTTCGATTGAAAACTTTGATCCAATGGGCGTTCATACCGGTGACTCTATCACCGTGGCCCCGGCACAAACTTTAACCGACAAAGAATATCAAATCCTGCGCAATGCCTCTTTGGCGGTATTGCGTGAAATTGGTGTTGATACCGGTGGATCGAATGTGCAGTTTGCGATTAATCCTGAAGACGGTCGCTTGATTGTGATCGAGATGAATCCACGGGTATCTCGCTCGTCAGCCTTGGCCTCTAAAGCAACCGGTTTCCCGATTGCCAAAGTAGCAGCGAAATTGGCGGTGGGATATTCATTGGATGAATTGCGTAATGAAATTACTGGCGGCAAAACTCCTGCCTCGTTTGAGCCATCAATCGATTACGTTGTCACTAAAGTGCCTCGTTTTGCCTTTGAAAAATTCCCACAAGCTAATGATCGCTTAACTACCCAAATGAAGTCAGTGGGTGAGGTGATGGCGATTGGTCGTACTTTCCAAGAGTCATTGCAAAAAGCTTTGCGTGGTTTGGAAGTGGGAGTTGATGGTTTAGATGAAATTATTGATTTAAGCGATGCTAACAGCCAAGACAGCATTCTCAGAGAATTACGTTATCCAGGTCCACAACGCTTGTGGTATTTGGCCGATGCTTTCCGTTCTGGTTTGAGCTTTGCTGAAATTCACGATGCATCAAAAATTGATCCTTGGTTTTTAGCGCAAGTTGAAGACCTGATTTTGACTGAAAAAACCCTATCAACCAAAACCTTAGCGACTTTGGAGCAAGGTGAGTTGTTGCGTTTGAAACGTAAAGGTTTTTCCGATGCGCGTTTAGCAAAATTGCTGGAAGCCAAAGAATCAGAAGTGCGGAATGTGCGTCACAAACAAGGCATCCGTCCTGTTTACAAACGTATTGATTCTTGCGCGGCTGAATTTTCATCAGATACCGCCTATTTGTATTCGACTTACGAGCAAGAGTGTGAAGCGAATCCATCTGACAGAGAAAAAATCATTATTTTAGGTGGTGGTCCAAACCGTATCGGCCAAGGTATTGAGTTTGACTACTGCTGTGTTCATGCAGCGTTGGCTTTGCGTGAAGATGGCTATGAAACCATTATGGTTAACTGTAATCCAGAAACCGTTTCTACCGATTTTGATACCTCTGATCGTTTGTATTTCGAGTCATTAACACTTGAAGATGTTTTAGAAATCATTGAGTTAGAAAAACCGAAAGGCGTGATTGTTCAATACGGTGGTCAAACGCCATTGAAATTAGCCAGAGCTTTAGAAGCAGCTGGTGCGCCGATTATTGGTACATCACCTGACTCAATTGACTTGGCGGAAGATCGCGAGCGTTTCCAAAAATTATTGGAACGCTTGAATTTACTACAGCCACCTAACGCCACAGCGCGTTCGGTTGAGCAAGCGGTTGATTCGGCTAAAAAACTCGGTTATCCATTGGTTGTACGTCCTTCCTATGTATTAGGTGGCCGGGCGATGGAAATTGTCTTCAATGAAGACGGTTTACGTCGTTACATGAAAGAAGCGGTTAGCGTTTCTAACGATTCACCTGTTTTATTAGATCGCTTCCTTGATGATGCGGTTGAAATGGACGTTGATGCGATTTATGACGGTGAAACTGTCTTGATCGGTGGTTTGATGGAACACATTGAACAAGCCGGTGTGCATTCCGGTGACTCGGCTTGCTCAATTCCGCCTTACGACTTGCCTGTGCATTTACAAGATGAATTGCGTGCTCAAGTAGCAAAAATGGCAGAAGCATTGGGTGTGCGTGGTTTGATGAATACCCAGTTTGCGATTCAAGGTGAAACGGTTTATGTGTTGGAAGTTAATCCACGCGCATCAAGAACCGCGCCATTTGTGTCAAAAGCCACTGGCTATCCATTAGCAAAAATCGCGGCTCGTTGTATGGTTGGCAAATCGCTGAAAGAGCAGGGTGTGACTGAAGAGCGTATTCCAGAATATTTCTCGGTCAAAGAAGCGGTATTCCCATTTATTAAATTCCCAGGTGTTGACCCATTATTGGGGCCAGAAATGAAATCAACTGGCGAAGTGATGGGTGTTGGTAAAACCTTTGGTGAAGCGTTTGCTAAATCACAACGTGCATCCGGTGTCGATTTAAGTCACAGCGGTAAGGTATTGATTAGTATTCGTGATGCTGATAAGCCGAAATTGCCAGAATTGGCAAAAATGCTGATCGACAAAAACTATGAAATCGTTGCGACTCGTGGAACGGCTAAGGTCTTAAAAGATGCAGGTATTGCTTGCCAAGAAATTTACAAAGTGAATGAAGGCAGACCAAACACTGTTGATATGATTAAAAATGGTGAAATCCAGTTAATCGTTAATACGACCGAAGGTATTAAAGCGGTCGCTGATTCATTTACTATGCGTCGTGAAGCATTGCAGCGCAAAGTGACCTATTACACCACGATGGCAGGCGCTAAAGCGGCTTGTTATGCTTTAGGTGAATTGGATGCTGGCGATGTGAATTGTCTGCAAGATTTGCATAAAACCTTTAAATAAAGGGTAGTGATTGATGAATAAAGTACCGTTGACCGTTACAGGTGCGAATAAATTACGCGCTGAATTGGAAGAATTGAAAACTGTAGTTCGACCAAGAATTATTCAGGCTATTTCTGATGCCCGTGAACATGGCGATTTAAAAGAAAATGCTGAATATCATGCCGCGCGTGAGCAACAAAGCTTTGCTGAAGGACGGATTGCTGAAATTGAAGGCAAATTGTCGAATGCTAATATCATTGATGTCACCAAAACCGATGCCAATGGCAAAGTAGTGTTTGGCGCGACTGTCGAAATTGAAGATATTAATTCAGGCAAAGTCGTGACTTATCAAATTGTTGGCGAAGATGAAGCCAATATTAAAGAAGGTCGTATTTCGGTTGGTTCGCCAATTGCAAGAGCGTTAATTGGCAAAGAAGTAGAAGATGTCGTGGTGGTAAAAGCGCCGAGCGGCAATATTGAATACGAGATTCTTGAAATTCAATATATTTAAAAAAATAGGGAGGCTAAAGCCTCCCTTTTGTTATTTCTTCGGGTTTTTTCGGTATAAAACCGCAATTTGACCGATAGATTGAATTTGTTCAGAAAGGGTTTGAGAGCAGATTTGTTCGCTGATAATTTTACGATCATCACGTTCTGCACGAATTTTAACTTTGATTAATTCGTGGGTATCCAAAGCAAGGTTGATTTCTTTGATAACCGCTTCTGTTAAGCCCGCTTGTCCAATCATGACAACAGGATTTAGTGAATGCGCTTGCGCTTTCAGTTTTTTCTTTTGGATAGGATTCACTCTGTTTCCTTTAACTTTAAAATCCCAACAATTTTACACCAATAGAGCAAATGGCACGCAGCAAAAGTAGCCAGCAATGGATGCAGGAACATTTTCACGACGAGTACGTCAAAAAGGCTCAGGCACTTGGTTATCGCTCAAGAGCGGTTTTTAAGTTGCAAGAAATCCAAGAAAAAGATCATCTGATTCGCCCTGGCATGAATATTGTCGATTTGGGCGCAGCGCCTGGTGGTTGGTCTGAATATGTACGGACGATTGTTAGTAAAAAAGACAAAGTGATCGCTTTAGATTTATTAGAAATTGACCCGATTGATGGGGTCGATTTTATCCAAGGTGATTTTCGAGAAGATGATGTACTCGAACAGTTGTATAAAGTGCTTGATAATCAGCCTGTGCACTTGTTATTGTCGGATATGGCGCCCAATATGAGTGGTAATAAAGAAGTCGATCAACCTCGCTCAATCTATTTAGGCGAGTTAGCGTTAGATGCCGCCAATACAATGTTGGTAAAGGGTGGTACATTCTTGATTAAAATGTTCCAAGGTGCTGGATTCGACGAATTTTGCAATCAGGTGCGGGGTAGTTTTACATCGGTTGTAATTCGTAAACCGAAAGCTTCTCGTCCTCGAAGCAATGAAGTTTATATTTTGGCAAAAGGTTTTAAATAAGCTGGGTCAAGCTTATCTAGCGAGTATTCCTGATACAATTACTCGGTTTTCTAATACTAGGGCTGTTCTAGGCCGGAGCGCGTAACTTGAGCGATATGATAAAAAATTTAGTTTTGTGGGTCGTCATCGCAGTGGTATTGATGGCGGTATTCAATAATTTTGGTTCCAAATCGATTCGTAACGACTCGACGCTGTCTTATTCGCAATTGATTGATGCGGTAAAAGCCGGTCAAGTTCAGCAAGTTGCTATCTCAGACAACATGATCAAAGGCAAAATGCAGGCGGGCGATAAGTTTAAAACTTATATGCCGAATGACCCGCATTTGATTGATGATCTGTTAGCCAATGGCGTTGAAATTAGCGTTCAACCGCCGGAAGAGCCTTCTTTGTTAATGCAGATTTTTGTTTCCTTTGGGCCGATTTTGTTGCTGATTGCGGTTTGGGTGTTTTTCATGCGCCAAATGCAAGGTGGCGGCATGGGGGGGCGCGGTGGCGCGATGGGCTTTGGCAAAAGCAAAGCCAGAATGCTTGAACAAGACCAAAATAAAGTCACGTTTGCTGATGTTGCAGGTTGTGACGAAGCTAAAGAAGAAGTCGAAGAAATGGTCGATTTCTTAAGAGACCCTGCTAAATATCAAAAATTAGGCGGCAAAGTGCCTCGCGGTGCTTTGATGGTTGGTCCTCCAGGTACCGGTAAAACGTTATTAGCAAGAGCGATTGCTGGCGAAGCCAAAGTGCCTTTCTTCACTATTTCAGGTTCTGATTTCGTTGAAATGTTTGTCGGTGTCGGTGCATCTCGAGTGCGCGATATGTTTGAACAAGCTAAGAAACATGCGCCTTGCATTATCTTTATTGACGAAATCGACGCGGTTGGTCGTTCGCGTGGTGCTGGTTTAGGTGGTGGTAATGACGAACGTGAACAAACCTTAAACCAATTATTGGTTGAAATGGATGGTTTTGAAGGTCATGAAGGGATTATCGTTATTGCTGCGACTAACCGTGCAGACGTATTAGATAAAGCCTTATTAAGACCGGGTCGTTTTGATCGTCAAGTAGTGGTTGGCGTGCCTGATGTTCGAGGCCGCGAACAAATTCTCAATGTCCATCTTAAAAAAGTACCCGCCGCTGATGACGTAAAAGTTAAATACATCGCTCAAGGTACCCCGGGTTTTTCAGGTGCTGATTTAGCCAACTTAGTGAATGAAGCGGCTTTATTTGCTGCCCGCCTTAACAAGCGCGTGGTTAGTATGGCTGATTTAGAAAAAGCCAAGGACAAGCTAATCATGGGCGCGGAAAGACGCTCTATGGTGATGGACGAGAAAGAAAAGAAAATGACTGCTTATCATGAAGCTGGTCATGCCATCGTTGGTCGCTTGGTTCCAGATCATGATCCGGTTTACAAAGTCAGTATCATGCCGCGTGGTCGTGCTTTGGGTGTCACCATGTTTTTACCAGAGCGTGATCAATACAGTGCCAGCAAACGTAAATTAGACAGCATGATTTCAAGTTTGTACGGTGGACGAATTGCCGAAGAATTGATTTTCGGCTGGGAAGAAGTGTCTACTGGCGCATCAAACGATATTGAAAGGGCGACAGAATTAGCCAGAAATATGGTGACTAAATGGGGCTTATCGCAGCGTTTAGGGCCTTTGGCTTATAGCGAAGAAGAAGGTGAAGTATTCTTGGGACGCTCTGTGACCCAACATAAATCAGTCGCGGAAGAAACTTCTCACACCATTGATGAAGAAATTCGCTCTATCATTGATAGAAACTATGAAAGAGCTGAAAAAATTCTCAAAGAAAATTCAGATATTCTGCACGCTATGTCAGATGCTTTGATGAAATACGAAACCATCGATAAATACCAAATCGATGATTTAATGAATAGAAAACCAGTCAGAGAGCCTAAAGGATGGGATGAAACCCCCCCACCGCCATCAACACCGGTTGAAGCTGAGCCTTGGGGTCAAGATACACATAGCGCATCTGTTGATGGTACGGCTGAACAGAGTTAATTTAGACACAAAAACCAAGAGAGGCTAACGCCTCTCTTTTTTTTGGTAATTAGAAACAAGAGAGAAATATGGCAAAAAAATATTTTGGTACAGACGGTATTCGCGGCAAAGTAGGGGATTACCCCATTACGGCAGATTTCATGCTCAAGCTCGGTTGGGCGACTGGTCGAGTTTTTGCAAAAGAAGGTGGTTTTGTTTTAGTCGGTAAAGACACCCGAATTTCTGGATATATGTTTGAATCAGCCCTGGAAGCGGGGCTTTCTGCCGCAGGCGTTGATACCAAAATGCTAGGCCCGATGCCAACCCCAGGGGTTGCTTATTTAACCCGCACCTTGCGCGCTAAAGCGGGTATCGTCATTAGTGCTTCTCATAATCCTTATTACGATAACGGGATTAAATTTTTCTCGGTCAGCGGTGCTAAGTTGCCGGATGATTTAGAACATCAAATTGAACATTATATTGACGCGCCGATGACTACCGTTGAATCATCCAAGCTCGGTAAAGTCAAGCGGGTCAGCGATGCTGCCGGACGTTATATCGAATTTTGTAAAGCGACTGTCCCTCCGCAACTCGATTTCAGAGGTATGCGGATTGTGATTGATTGTGCCAATGGCGCGACTTACCACATTGCTCCTCATGTCTTTGCGGAAGTCGGTGCGGAAGTAGTGGCGATCGCCGCTGAACCAGATGGTCTTAATATTAATGACGAATGTGGTGCAACTAAGCCTGAGAATTTGGCTGCTAAAGTTTTAGAATTTCGCGCTGATCTTGGTATCGCTTTAGATGGCGATGGCGACAGAATTATCATGGTTGATCACAAAGGCGAAATTGTTGATGGGGATGAGCTGATTTACGTGATTGCTAAATCGCGCTTAGACGAAGGTAAGCTGACAGGCCCGGTCGTTGGTACTTTGATGTCTAACTTAGGCATGGAGCACGCGCTAAATGCTTTAGGGGTGCCGTTATTTAGAGCGAATGTTGGTGATCGCTATGTGATGGAATTATTAGCCGAAAAACAAGGCATGTTGGGCGGCGAAGGGTCTGGTCATATTATCTGTTTGGATAAAACTACAACGGGTGACGGCATCGTTTCCGCTTTGCAAGTGTTGGCCGAAATGCAACGTACCGGCAAAAGCCTCAACGAATTGAAATCAGGGATGAAAAAATATCCGCAAGTCCTGATAAATGTCAAAGTTGAGAAAAGAGTCAATATCAACGAAAACGAAGCGATTAAAAAAGCGGTTGCGGCTGTTGAGAAGAAATTAGGCGACAAGGGTAGGGTGTTGCTAAGAGCTTCCGGTACCGAACCATTAGTAAGAGTAATGGTAGAAGGTGTTGATGAGGATGATGTCAACAAATACGCCCAACAATTGGCGAATGACGTCAAAAAGGCAATCTAACTTGAACTTAAACTAGCCAGCGTTTATCATAGCTGGCTTTAATTGGCTCGGAGAAAGTGATGCGGCAGTCTTTGATTATGGGAAACTGGAAAATGAACGGCAATCTTCAAGATGGTCAACAGCTTGCAAAAGCGTTGGCAGAAGGTCTTGGTGAAGTTCAACAAGAAGTTGCAGTTTGTGTTCCATTTGTCTATTTATCAGGTATTCGCGATGTTTTAGCATCTTCACCTATTGCATTAGGTGCGCAAAATGTTGCTGATCAAGCGTCTGGTGCATACACCGGTGAAGTATCGGCAACCATGTTAGCTGACATTGGTGCGAAATACGCTTTAGTAGGTCACTCAGAAAGACGTAGCTACTACGGTGACACCAACCAAACCGTTGCAAATCGTTTTTGCCAAGCTCAAAAACAAAACGTCATCCCTGTTCTTTGTGTAGGTGAAACCTTAGAAGAACGTGAACAAGATAGAACTTTCCAAGTCGTTGATGAGCAATTGGATGCTGTCATTGATGCCGCTGGCATTGAAGCATTCGCCAATGCTGTTATCGCTTACGAACCTGTTTGGGCAATCGGCACTGGTAAAACAGCATCTGATGATCAAGCACAAGAAGTTCACAAATACATCCGTGAACGCATTGCTGCTAGAAGCCAAGCAATTGCAGACAAAGTACAAATTTTATACGGCGGTAGTGTCAAAGCTGACAATGCCAAAGCGTTATTTGCAATGCCAGACATCGATGGCGGTTTAGTAGGCGGTGCATCTTTAGATGCTAAAGGCTTCCTGCAAATCTGTCATTCAGTCTAGTATTCTAGTTTTAGGATCAATATGTTGTATCAAGTAATTATTGTTATACACATCCTGTTAGGGGTGGGTATTGTCGGCCTAGTATTAATGCAACAAGGCAAAGGTGCAGATGCAGGTGCGGCTTTCGGTAGTGGCGCATCTGGATCAGTATTTGGTGCTCAAGGTGCAGCATCGTTCTTATCAAGAACCACTGCTATTTTTGCTACCTTGTTTTTTATTACAAGCCTAGGCTTGGCAGCGTTAAGCGGCTATCACGGAAAAAAAACAGACTTGATGGACCAACCGGTTGTTGAGAATGTTAAAGCTGATGATGTTCCTGAAGCGCCAATGCCAGAAGCGCCAGTGATCAAAGAAGTAGAAGCACCAGCTGCAAAATAAACTGATAAAGCCGATGTGGTGAAATTGGTAGACACGCCATCTTGAGGGGGTGGTGACGCAAGTCGTGGCGGTTCAAGTCCGCCCATCGGTACCAGACGCTAGTTTTAATTAATTCGCAAAAGTTCAAAAAAACCTCAAAACCCGCAAGTCGTAAGTCTTGGCGGGTTTTTTATTGTCCAAAGGGAATCAACGAAAACCAGCGGCAATCAATCAAAAGTGTTCCCTGAATCGTTCCCTAGGATACAATCCCTAAAAAATAGGGAACAGTTGGGGAACATTTATGGCTATCAACATCAATAAAGACATCACCTACAAAACGGCGCAACCCAAAGAAAAAGAGTATTTAATTTCCGATGGTGGGAGCCTGTATTTACTGGTTAAGCCAGAAGGTACTAAGTTTTGGCGGTAAGTGTGTCCGAAAATTACTTTAGGTGCTTATCCTGACTTGTCGCTGGCTGATGCTAGGGGTAAGGCGGCAAAGTACCGTGAATATATTGTTAATGGTATTGATCCAGTAATTGAGCATAACGATAAAAAACAATCCAATAAAACCAATCAACAGAACGCCGACCGAATAAAAGCAGGTTTACCCGTGTTAGGCAGTTTTACCGACGTTGCCCAGCAGTGGCTAAAATCGCTTGAACATCTAACCAAGCCCCAGACCCATATCAAAAAAACTAGCCGAATCGAGCGCCTTGTATTTCCTTCAATCGGGGATATTTTGATCAATGAGGTTAAATCGTCTGAAATCTTGGCGCTATTAAAACCATTGATTGATAAATCCCAGCTAGAAACAGCGCATCGAGTACATAGTGAAATCAGTTCCATATTTGATTATGGCATTGTGCATAACCTTTGTGTTTACAACCCCGCGCAACCTGTAGCAAAGCAGATTCCCGCGCAAAAGGTAAAGCATAGAGCGGCAATCATAGACCCTAAGTTGGTCGGTCAATTACTGCGAGATATTCAAAACTATCAAGGCACCTTTGTAGTTCAAATGGCTTTCAGAAATCGCTGGGTTACGATTACCGACGTAATGACCGCGCACGGATTCCGGACAACAGCTAGCACCCAAGGATGATGAGATCGAACGCCAACTAGCCCACGCGCTACGGGATGCCGTTAGAGCCGCTTATAACAGGGCGCAATATCTTGATGAGCCGAGAAAAATGATGCAAAGCTGGGTGGATTATCTGGATAGCCTGAAAGCTGGTGCTACAGTTGGTGGTATTTAGGAAAGTGATGGTAGAGATACACGCGAAAATTTTCACACGTCAAAAGGTGGCAACAAGTCTGTAGCGATTGTATATGGATACAGCTTGTTATTTAGTGAGCTGTCAGTGAAATAGGGATAAGATAAATTTTTGAACAGGCAGAGAATTTTAAGAAGTATCAAACTGCTTAGTTTTTAAAAACGTTGTAGGTATGGCAATTTGTAATTTCAGTTAGTAAATTTAAAAATTAAAAGGGTAGGTAGGGTTGTGGTTCCTATCTACCCTTTTGTTTGATTTAGCCTTTCAAGCCCAATACATCCTGCATATCAAACCAGCCTTGTTGCTTACCCGCTAACCAAACCGCTGCACGTACCGCGCCATTGGCGAAAGTCATGCGGCTAGTGGCTTTGTGAGTGATTTCCACTCGTTCGCCATCGTCAGCAAACATCACAGTGTGTTCACCGACAATATCGCCAGCGCGGATGGTCGAGAAGCCGATGGTTTTACGGTCACGAGCGCCAGTGTCGCCTTCGCGGCCATAAATCGCGCAGTCTTTTAAGTCACGGCCTAAAGTCGCGGCAACCACTTCGCCCATCCGTAAAGCTGTGCCTGATGGGGCGTCGATTTTGTGGCGGTGGTGGGCTTCGATGACTTCGATGTCGGTGTAATCGCCCATCACTTTGGCGGTCATTTCTAATAGCTTCAATGACAGATTAACCCCAACGCTCATATTTGGCGCAATCACCAAAGCGACGTCTTTAGCGGCTTCGGCGATAGCTGCTTTTTGGGTTTCTGAATAACCGGTGGTGCCGATGACGATTTGTTTGCCGGCTTGGCGGCAGATTTCGATGTATTCCATCGAAGCGTCTGGGCGAGTGAAGTCGATTAACACATCAAATTGATCAACTTTCGTGGCTAAATTGTCGCTAACAGTCACGCCTAACGGTGAAATGCCGGCTAATTCGCCCGCATCTTTACCGATTGCCAAACTATCAGGACGAGAAACCGCGACGGTTAATTCCGCGTGTTCAGCGGCTGCCACGACCTTGATCAAGCTTAAACCCATACGGCCAGAGACGCCGACCAATGCAATACGCAACATGATTTATCCTTTTAATTTGTCAAAAAAGCTCTTAACACCGTCGATAAAGCCGTGTTCTTGTGGGCTGTGTTTTTTACCGCCACCGCTTAAAGATGCTGCCAATTGTTCAATCAAGGCACGTTGCTCTTTGGTTAAATGCACAGGGGTTTCTAATTGCACACGGCATAATAAATCGCCAATTGCACCGCCGCGCACCGGTTTTACCCCTTTGCCGCGTAAACGGAACAATTTGCCAGTTTGGGTTTCGGCTGGGATTTTTAACATCACTTTGCCGTCCAGCGTTGGTACTTCGATTTCGCCGCCTAAGCAAGCAGTCGGATAGCTGATCGGTACTTCGCAGTACAAATTGGCACCATCGCGGGTGAAAATCGGATGATCTTTAACTTTGACTTGAACATACAAATCACCGCTTGGTCCGCCGTTAACACCGGCTTCGCCTTCACCGGCCAAACGAATTCTGTCACCGGTATCGACACCTGATGGCACTTTAACTGACAGGGTTTTAGTTTCTTTGATTCGGCCTTGGCCGTAGCATTTAGGGCAGGGGTCTTTGATTTGTTTGCCTGTGCCGCGACAAGTTGGGCAAGCTTGTTGCACCGAGAAAAAGCCTTGTTGCATCCGCACTTGGCCGTGACCGTGACAGGTCGAGCAAGTGATTGGCGAACTGCCTTTTTTCGCGCCGCTGCCGCTACATTCGCCGCAAGTGGTTAACACAGGCACTTTCAGCGTGGTTTCAGTGCCGCCGACGGCTTCTTCTAAGGTTAATTCCAAGTTGTACAACACATCAGAGCCGCGTTGGATGTTGCTGCGCTGTTGTTGGCGGCCGCCGCCAAAAATATCACCAAACACATCACCGAAAATATCACTGAAATTTTCAGCGCCGCCACCGAAACCACCACGACCGCCACCCATAGAAGGGTCAACGCCAGCATGACCAAACTGGTCATAAGCAGCGCGTTTTTTCGAGTCGGATAAAATCTCGTAAGCTTCCTTGATTTGCTTGAACTTAATCTCAGCTTGTTCAGGATTGTCTTTGTTTCTGTCGGGATGATACTTCATCGCCATTTTGCGATAGCTTTGTTTAATTTCAGCTTCGCTGGCGTTTTTACTGACGCCCAACAGTTTGTAAAAATCTTCTTTTGCGGCCATTTTTTGCTATGGAGTTGTTTTTATAAGTGGATCATTTTAACAATGCCTAGAGGTTTGGCGTTGTTTAGTTTTTAAATGCGGACTAACCAATAATCGGGTCTGCGTCTTTTGTGGGCTACCGCCAAAATTTGAATCTCGTCGATTGCGACACGAAATAAAACTTTATAGGGGAATTTATCCAATGAAACCGAACGAATATCAGGTGAACGTAGAACACGAAAACGTAGCGGTGAGCTAATAATCGAGTTCAGTGTTTGTTCAAAATCATTTACTCGCTTTGTCGATATCATCAGTGGTACGTCTGCGGATGTTTTTTTACATAAAGCAGGCAGCTTGCTGTTCAGCTAATTGCGCTTCAAGCTCAGTAATGTGTGCTTCCACCGATTGGTTTTCTGTTTTTGGTTTTCTTGCTGCATAAAAAAATCCTTATTTTTAGTGATTTGTTTTTACGATAGATTCTTAAATGGGGATGATGCTGATGATTACAAGAGCAAAATTAAATTTTTCTGATATTTTTTATTGCCGGATTGATTTAGCACAATGGCTATCCTTGGTCTTGTTTGCGATAATTATCAACAACAGCAAAATTTAGTGGGAAAACGATATGAACCTGATTCGTGAGTTTGATTTTACCGAGTGGAATCCAAAGATTTCTGCAGCAACGAGCCAGCAGGCAATCGCTGCACTAGAAGGTGGTTTTGTGATTTGCTTACCGCATTTGCCATTTGTGCTCACTGAAGATGAAAAGAGGTTTCTGTCTGAAACTTGGTCGGATAAAAAATCTAAAAACATCTCTTTACGTCCACAAGGTGGGCTAAAAGGAGCGGTAGGGTCAGAGGCTGATTTGAAAGATTTGCGTGCGATGATTCAACGATATTCCGACCAAGCGACGCAACTCGTCAGCTCGTTATTTCCTGATTACGTGTCGAATCTAGTTGCTGCAAATACAAGTTTGCGCCCGTTTGAGGTGGAATGGCGAGTGAGCTCTTATCGTAAGGATGACAAGCGCTTACATACCGATGCGTTCCCATCCAATCCAACGCAGGGTACACGCTTGTTGCGTGTTTTTAATAATGTAAATTTATATGGTAAGCCAAGGGTTTGGCGTGTAGGGGAGCCTTTTGATGCAATGGTGGCTAAGTATCTGCCGCGTGCAAAAAATATGTTTCCAGGTCAGGCATGGCTCATGCAAAAACTGGGTATTACCAAGCGTCAACGTACGCCTTATGACCAATTGATGTTGCAGTTACATGATTTAGTGAAGGCTGATATCAATTATCAGCGAAACTCACCACAGCAAAGCGTAGATTTTATGCCGGGCACAACTTGGATTGTTTATTCTGATCAGGTGTTACATGCTGCGATGTCTGGTCAATATATGATGGAGCAAACTTTTCACTTGCCTCCAGAGGCCCTTTATCAGCCTGAAACGTCGCCGATTAAAATCTTGGAGTCGATAAAAGGTAGGTCATTAGGGTTGGCTAGCTAATGCGCATTTTGTAGTAGGTCGGATTCGCTCGAATAGAGCGAACCCAACAATCGAAGGCCAACAAGCTTGGGTTACTGCTATCGCCTAACCCAAGCTACAGAGACTTACTTCTTATCATCCTTCACTTCTTCAAACTCAGCATCAACCACGTTGTGATCGTGCTCAGCGGCTTGCTCGCCATGGGCTTCGGCGTGTCCAGCATCACCGCCAGCATTGTTTTGAGCATAAACGCGCTCTGCTAATTTGCCAGCCACTTCAGTCAAAGCATTGGTTTTCGCTTCAATTGCGTCTTTATCATCGCCTTTAACAACCGCTTGCAAGTCGCTGATCGCCGCTTCAATCGCTGCTTTTTCATCGCTGTGAACTTGGTCGCCCAGTTCTTTTAATGATTTTTCAGTGGCGTGGATCATGCCTTCGGCTTGGTTACGCGCAGAAACCAAAGCTGCTACTTTACGGTCTTCGTCAGCGTGAGCTTCGGCGTCTTTTACCATGCGTTCAACTTCGTCATCCGACAAACCGCTAGAGGCTTTGATGATAATTGACTGTTTTTTGCCAGTCGCTTTGTCTTTAGCCGATACGTTCAAAATACCGTTAGCGTCGATGTCGAAAGAGACTTCGATTTGTGGCACACCGCGTGGTGCTGGTGGAATGTCTTGTAAATCGAAACGACCTAATGATTTGTTACCAGAAGCGACTTCGCGCTCACCTTGTAAAACGTGAACCGTTACCGCAGTTTGGTTGTCATCAGCGGTTGAGAATACTTGTGAAGCATTGGTTGGGATGGTGGTGTTTTTCTCAATCAATTTAGTCATCACGCCGCCCATGGTTTCGATACCCAATGACAATGGGGTAACGTCCAATAGCAATACGTCCTTAACATCGCCGCCTAAAACGCCCGCTTGAATCGCCGCACCTAAAGCAACCGCTTCATCTGGGTTAACGTCTTTGCGTGGTTCTTTGTCGAACAAGCTTTTAACGAAGGCTTGAACTTTTGGCATCCGTGATTGACCGCCGACCAAGATAACGTCGTTGATTTTTGAGGTTGAAATGCCAGCATCTTTAATCGCTTGCAAGCAAGGGCCTTTGGTTCTTTCGATTAAATCGTCAACTAAAGACTCTAATTTAGCGCGAGTCAATTTGACGTTTAAGTGTTTTGGGCCGGTTGCATCAGCAGTGATGTAAGGCAAGTTGATGTCGGTTTGTTCAGATGAAGACAACTCGATTTTGGCTTTTTCTGCTGCTTCTTTTAAACGTTGCAACGCTAATGGGTCATTGTGCAAATCAATGCCGCTGTCGCGTTTAAATTCGTTGGCCAAAAAGTCGATGATGCGTAAGTCGAAATCTTCACCACCCAAGAAAGTGTCGCCGTTAGTGGCTAATACTTCAAATTGGTGTTCGCCTTCGATTTCTGCGATTTCGATGATAGAAACGTCGAATGTACCACCGCCCAAGTCATAAACCGCGATGGTGGTGTCGCCTTTTGGTTTGTCCATACCAAACGCTAATGCCGCAGCAGTGGGCTCGTTGATGATACGTTTAACGTCTAAACCAGCGATACGGCCAGCGTCTTTAGTGGCTTGACGTTGTGAGTCGTTGAAATAAGCTGGAACGGTGATAACCGCTTCGGTGACTTCTTCACCCAAAAAGGCTTCAGCGTCTTTTTTCAGTTTCATTAATACGCGTGATGAAACTTCTGGTGGCGCCATTTTTTTACCGTGGCATTCAACCCATGCGTCGCCGTTGTTGGCTTCCATGATTTTGTAAGGCACCATTTTGATGTCTTTTTGTACTGCGTCTTCTTTAAAACGACGACCGATCAAACGTTTAATCGCGAATAAAGTATTTTCTGGGTTGGTGACTGCTTGACGTTTAGCCGATTGACCAACCAATACTTCGTTATCCGCAGTGAAAGCGATGATAGAAGGGGTGGTACGTGCGCCTTCGCTGTTTTCGATAACTCGTGCCGTGCCGTTTTCTAATACAGCCACGCAAGAGTTGGTGGTGCCTAAATCGATACCGATCATTTTAGCCATTGAGATTCTCCAAACTTAAAAAAGGAATAAATTAAAACTTGTTAGCGATATGTGGTTACTGACGGATTTTTCAAGCCTGATGCTTGAGTTTTTTCCGTTTTATTCAGCTTTTGCTACCACAACCATCGCAGGGCGTAGTAAGCGACCGTTCAACACATAGCCTTTTTGGAAAGTGTTGATAACGCTGCCAGGTTCAACTGTGCTGCTGGGTTGCATGACCATCGCTTGATGTAATTCGGGGTTGAACGGTTGACCAGTTGGGTCTATGGCTTCGATGTTGAATTTGCCAAATACCGCTTCAAATTGTTTGACGGTTAATTCGCTGCCTTCGCGTAATTTCACCACTTCCGGTAAATCGCTAGTCGCGGCTTGAATGCCTAGTTCCAAACTATCTACGACGCTCAATAATTCTTTAGCGATTTTGGTCAAACCGTATTTGCGTTCGTCGTCTAAATCTTTTTGAACCCGTCTTTTTAGATTTTCCATCTCAGCTTGCACCCGCAAGGCTTTATCGAGATTGGCGGCAGCTTGTTGTTGCGCGGCTTCTAATTGTTGTTGTAATGATTCGATGCTGATTTCGCCGGTTTCTGCTTCGGCTTCGCTTGCAACGTCTTCTACTGCTTCGTTAATTGGCTCAAGCACTTCGGCATCTAACTCGATGTCGGGTTGTTGTTCGTGGCTTGATTGTTGATGACTCATTGTGACTCCAAGGTTTTATAAACAAGGTTGCCCTAAACCATAAGGGCAATTATTTAGGATTCAAGGCTGCGCCTAATAATTTTGCGGTGACATCGACAAAGGGGATGACTTTTTCATAAGCCATGCGGGTCGGGCCGATCACGCCCAGTACCCCAACCACTTCGTTGTTGACCGAATAAGGGGCGGTGACCAAGCTACAACGATCAAAAGCGCTATAGCCGGATTCTTCACCAATAAAAATCTGTACACCGTCCGCTTGCAAACATTGATCCAATAAATGAATCACGCCGCGCTTTTGGCTAAAGGCTTCAAATAATTGTTTCAAACGGTCCATATCCGACAATTCAGAAAAGCCCATTAAATTGGTTTCGCCGCTCAGCACATAATCATCTTTCGGCTGTTGGGCAAAGGTCAGTTGCGCCATGCTTACTGCATCCAACATGCCTTGATTAACTTCGCTGTGATCGCGTTCCATTTCTTTCAAGACTAAATTACGAATACTCGCCAGACTGCGGCCACTGTAAACCGAGTTCAAATAATTCGCTGCTTGTTGCAATTCAGCGGGGCTAAAGCG
The DNA here is from genome assembly GCA_903918375.1 of uncultured Pseudomonadota bacterium. Lineage (GTDB taxonomy): Bacteria > Pseudomonadota > Gammaproteobacteria > Methylococcales > Methylomonadaceae > Methylomonas. The sequence continues at coordinate 59,094 of CAIXED010000065.1, forward strand.
TTTGTCGGTGTTGATGATTTTGTTATGCACTTCATCACCGTTGGTGACAAAAATCACCAACACCCGATTATTCGACATCGGCAAAAATTCGATATGTTGCAAACTCACCGATTCGCGGCGGGGCAGGGTGACCACACCGGCCATTTGCGTCATTTCAGAGAGTAGGTGTGAGGCTTTGGTTAAAACATCGCTGGTTTTTTCGTTATCAGACAGCAAGCTGGTTTGCATTTGATTGAGTTCGCTGGAAACCAAGGGCTTAACCGTCAACAAACTATCAACAAACAAACGATAACCGCTAACAGTCGGCACTCGACCAGCGGAAGTATGCGGTGAATGAATCAGCCCCATGTCTTCTAAATCGGCCATCACATTGCGAATGCTGGCTGGGCTTAAATTCAGTTGTGGATCTTTAGACAGCGCCCGAGAACCCACCGGTTGGCCGTCGTGTATATAGCGTTCGACTAACGATTTAAGTAGATAAAGCGAACGTTCGTTTAAATCCTGATTTTTAATCACAACCGATACCTGATGAAAGCAATTAGCACTCTGAATGGGTGAGTGCCAGCAAAAACTATCAGCTGAAATCAGCCTTGTCAATAAAACCAGTTTTGTGACTTGGCTTTCAGGATGGGCAATTATTTGTATAATCGAAGTCAATCCACTTAATTAACTTCATTATGTCCACATTATTTCAACGGATCGGCATTATCGGCAAAATTGGTGATCCCAGCATCGCCGGTACACTGAACCAGCTTTATGCGTATTTACAAAACCGTGGGCATACGGTGATGGTTGATGCCGAATCGGTCAAATTTTTAAACCCAATCAATGTGCAAAGTGCCGCGATTGAAGACTTGGCGCGACACAGTGATTTAATTATTGCCGTAGGTGGTGATGGCACCTTTCTCAGCGCTTCGCGTGCGGCGGCTGATTATGAAGTACCAATATTGGGCGTCAACTTGGGGCGATTGGGGTTTCTGGTGGATATTTCACCCGAACAACTATTAAGCCAGTTAGATGCGATTTTGGCGGGTCATTACAAAACCGAACAACGACATTTATTGATCACCCAGATTATTCGTGATGATCAAGTCATTCATCAGCAAACTGCAGTCAATGAAGTGGTAGTGCATCGCTGGGTGACGCCAAGCATGATCGAAATTGTCACCAGTATTGATGGCGTTTATCTCAATACCCAGCGTTCGGACGGTTTAATCGTTGCCACGCCGACTGGTTCAACTGCTTATTCCTTGTCGGCTGGTGGGCCGATTTTGCATCCCGGTTTACACGCCTTGGTGTTAGTGCCGCTCAATCCGCATACCTTATCGAATCGACCGATAGTGATTGATGACAACGTTGAAATCGAAATTCGCTTTAGCCACACCAAGCAAATCAACGCCCAAGTCACTTGCGATCATTTAGAAATTCCCGATGTGCGCTGTAGCGACCAGATTGTGATTAAAAAAGCCGATAAAGCTATCACCATCTTGCATCCTGAAGACCACGATTTTTTCCATATTCTTAGAAGCAAACTCAACTGGAGCGGCGGTAATCCCGCCTGATGACATGCTGATTAACTTAAATATTATCGATTTAGCGGTTGTAGACTCATTGGATTTAGAGCTGGAACCGGGGATGACGGTTTTGACTGGCGAAACAGGTGCTGGTAAGTCTATTTTATTAACCGCGCTGGGTTTGGCACTGGGTGATCGCGCTGATTCAGGCTATGTTCGTCCCAACTGCAAACGGGCGGAAATTATTGTCGAATTTGATTTAGCCGATGAGCCGTTAGCCAAACAATGGCTGCTCGATCATGAATTAGATGATGAAAATCAATGCTTAATTCGCCGCACCGTCAGCGATGATGGCCGCTCCAAAGCCTACATCAATAATCGTCCAGTTAACCTGCAAACCCTGCAAAGTTTCAGCCGCTTATTAGTCGAAATCCACGGTCAACATGCCCATTTAACTTTGCTGGATGCCGACGAACAACGCAATTTGCTCGACGATTTTGCTGCCCACAAAGCCTTATTAGATGAAGTAAACCAAAGTTTCAATGACTGGAAACTGGCCAATAAAACCCTGAAACAACTATTAAAAGACGGTAACGATCAAGTCGAGCGTGAAGATTTGTTACGTTATCAGCTCGATGAATTGCAACAGCTGGATTTAGAAAATTTTGATTATCCGGCCTTGGCTAATGAGCACAACAAACTCGCTAATCTCGGTAAAATCCTCAGCGTTGGTCAGCAACAACTCGACATTCTTTATGATAACGACCAGCAATCAGTTGCTGAGATGCTGGGGCATTGCAGTCACGCGATTAGCGAATTAGCCAGCTTCGCGCCAGAGTTGAATGGCATAGTTGAATTATTGGCCGATGCCGATATTCAAATCAGCGAAGCGGCTCAGCAATTACGGCGCTTTTTGGACAGCCAAGAAGCCGATCCCCAGCAAATGCAATGGCTGGAAACCCAAATCGGTGTGATTCAAAACCTCAGTCGCAAGCACAAAGTCAATGCTGAACAGCTGCCAGAACTCGCGACCCAATTAGCGCAGCAATTAGACAATATCACCCACAGCAGTGAACGTATCGAAAGCTTGAATGCCGATTGCCAGCGTTTGTTGAAACAATACCAAAGTCGCGCTGAGCAATTAACCGCCAGTCGTCAACGTGCCGGAGCCGAGTTACAACAGCGAATTTCCGACACCATTAAAGAATTGGGCATGCCGCATGGTGAATTTATTGTGGTCATCAAACACCATCAAGCCACCGAGCCGCAACGTAATGGCAATGACAGTATTGAGTTTTTAGTTAGCACTAACCCAGGTTTGCCAGCAAAACCGTTATCAAAAGTGGCGTCGGGTGGTGAGTTGTCGCGGATTAGCTTAGCGATTCAAGTGACCACCAGTTGCGATAAAACCACGCCCACCATGATTTTCGATGAAGTGGATTCGGGAATTGGCGGTGGAATTGCCGAAATTGTTGGGCAAAAGTTACGGCGTTTAAGCGAAAGTCGGCAAGTTTTGTGCGTGACTCATTTACCGCAAGTGGCGTCACAAGCCCATCAACATTTATTTGTCGCTAAAAACCAGCAAGCGGCAGTGACTTCATCAACTGTGACTCGCTTAAGTGATGAACAGCGGATTAATGAAGTCGCGCGTATGTTGGGCGGGGTGACGATTACCGAAAACACCTTGGCACACGCTAAAGAAATGCTCGGTCTTGGAGATTGATTTTAGCGACGAGGAATTAAATCATCCAAGGCTAGTCCACAACTAGGCACAAAGGTTTGCATAAAAAACCGCACTTCCGGTTGTTCAGTGTTTCGGATTTGTTCAGCAATCCGCTGTTCGGCGATTTCAAATTCACCATTACCGGCTTTTAATTCGGCTTGGCATTTTAAATAAGCGGCGATACGGTCGGCGGCTTTGATGATGTTGCTGTGTTGTTCTGGTAATTCGCTGTGGATTAGCAAGGCTTGGTAGTCGGCTTGTAAGGCATCGGGCAACAAATTGAGTAATTCCAGCTCGGCTTGTTGTTCGATTTGTTTGTAGGCTTTCAGGATAGAGGGCGAGTGATATTTAATTGGGGTTGGTAAATCGCCGGTAATCACTTCGCTGGCATCGTGGTACAGCGCAGCGGTGGCAATCGCGTTGGCATCGAGATTGCCGTCGAAATAACGGTTTTTGATCAACGCCAAAGCATGAGCAATCACCGCCACTTCCCAGCTGTGCTCCATCACATTTTCATCATGGGCATTGCGCTTTAAACCCCAGCGTTTAATCCAGCGAAGTTTGGATAAATAGGCGTAGAAGCTGCTGCTAAAGGAAGTGGTCATGGTGAGTAGTCTTAGTCGTCAACGTTCAAAAGTAAGTCAGATTGCTGTACAAAAATCGTCGCAGCAATCACCGCGACCTGACAAATCAATAAATTTACCACCGGCAGCGCCATACCAACCGCAATTACACCGCCAAAAGTTAAGGTGCTAATCCGGCTTTGTTGCAGGAATTGTTTTTGCTCGGCAAACAGCAGGCCGCGTTCTTCTAAGGGATAGGCCATGAATTCCATCGCCATGCCCCATGCGGCAAACATGGTCCACAAGATTGGCGCGATTAAATTCACCACAGGAATTAAAAACAGCACCGCCAAAGGCAGCATCCGCAACACGATGTAGCCCATCCGTTTTAGCTCAGCGAGAAACACTTTGCTGAAAGGTTGTTCGATGCTGGTTAGCGCTTCGCCGTTGAGAATTTCTAGAGTTCTGGCCGATAGTCGGCTGTAGCTGGGGGCGGCGATTAAATTGGCTAATAGCGTGAAGCTGAAAAAACCGGCAATTAGAAAGCTGATAAAAAACAACGGCCATAAAATCCAGTTCAGCCACGATAACCAGTCGGGAATGAATTCATGAATGATTGCGGAAACTGAGTGATAGCCAATTACAAAAGCCGTGGTGTAGAGCACGGCGTTGATCAGCAAAGGAATCAGCAGAAACTTTCGCAAGTCTGGATGCCCCAATAATTTGAAGCCTTGCAGTAAGCAGCTTAGGGCGAAAAAAGGATTGTTGCTGGCTTTTAGATTGATCATGGCATTAAGCTCCTAACACCGTGTTGGCCTGGGTTGAGCACTACGCCGCGTTCGGTGACGATGGCGGTGATTAACTCGGCTGGGGTAACGTCAAACACTGGATTCCAAGCGTTGACTAGGGAATCGGCTTGTAAATAGCATTCTGGCAATAGCTCTTTGGGATTGCGTTGTTCAATTTCGATGGCGTCGCCGTTTTCCATGCTGAAATCAAACGTCGAGGAGGGTGCGGCAACCATGACTTTGACACCGTGTTGTTTGGCTAAAACCGCTAACGAGTAGGTGCCGATTTTGTTGGCGACGTCGCCATTAGCGGCGATGCGGTCGGCACCGACGATAATCCAATCGACTTTGCCAGATTTCATTAACCAAGCGGCTGCGGAGTCGGCGATTAAAGTGGCTGGAATGCCATCTTGGGCTAATTCCCAAACCGTTAAGCGTGCGCCTTGCAACCAAGGGCGGGTTTCGTCGGCGTAGACATTCTCCAGTTTGCCGCGTTTATGTAAGCTGCGAATGACGCCTAAAGCGGTGCCATAACCGCCAGTAGCTAAGGCGCCGGCGTTGCAATGGGTTAACACCGCTTTGGCGTCGCCAATTACATCAGCGCCACGTTCGCCCATCGCATGGTTAGCGGCGGTGTCGTCAGCGTGGATTTGAATCGCTAATTGTTCTAATACCGTCAGTGGCTCGGCTGGGTTGCTGGCTAAAGCAGCGCGCATTTTATCCAGCGCCCAGAATAAATTCACCGCGGTAGGGCGGGAAGCAGCGAGTTGTTCGATGTCTTGATTGACTGCGGTTTGCCAATCGCTATTGGGATAATGTTGTTGAACTGACAGCACCACGCCATAAGCGGCGGCAATGCCAATTGCTGGTGCGCCGCGCACTCGCATTGAGGCGATGGCTTCGGTGACGCCAGCGGCATCTTGGTATTCGTCGTAACGAATTTGCTCGGGCAACAGGCGTTGATCCAGTACTTTTAGGCTGTGGCCACTCCATTGCAGCGCTTGCACGGATAATTGCTTAGGGTTGCTCATAGGTTAAAACACCTCGATTAGGGATGATTGATGGGTGAAAAGGTATAATTGTGATTTTTTGGTTGGGGAAAACCATGCAGGTCGATCTAATTATTCAAGCACGCTGGATTATACCCGTTGAGCCAGCATCCGTAATCCACGAAAACTACAGTCTGGTGATTGATGAAGGCAAAATCGTCGATTTGCTGGATAGTCAGGAAGCGTTATTGAAATATCAGCCGCGTAGTTTAGAAAAGCTTGAAAATCACGCCTTAATTCCCGGTTTGATTAATTGCCATACCCATGCGGCAATGTCGTTGTTGTCTGGGATTGCTGATGATTTGCCGTTGATGGATTGGTTGCAAAATCATATTTGGCCGGCGGAACAGAAATGGGTGAGCGAGGCATTTGTTCGCGATGGTACTGATTTGGCGATTGCGCAAATGTTACGCGGCGGCACCACTTGTTTTAATGATATGTATTTCTTCCCCGAAGTCGTCGCCCAGCAAGCGGTTCAGCACGGTATTCGTGCCAATATTGGTTTGATTGTGTTCGATTTCCCAACCGCGTGGGCTGAAAATGCCGATGCTTATTTAACTAAAGGCTTGGCTTTGCATGAACAACTGCGTCACCAAGCTTTAATCAGTATGTCGTTTGCGCCACATGCGCCTTATACGGTTTCTGATGAGCCGTTGCAGAAGTTGCGGACTTTTGCCGATGAAATGGATTTAACCGTGCATATGCATGTTCATGAAACCGCTTTTGAAGTGGCAGAACAGCAGCAGAAAACCCAGCAAACCCCGTTGCAACGCTTAAATGATTTAGGCTTGTTAACGCCATCATTTATGGCAGTGCATATGACCCAGTTAGATGCTGAACAAATCGCTTTTTTTGCAGAAACTGGCGCGCATATTGTTCATTGTCCTGAGTCGAATCTGAAATTGGCGAGTGGTTTTTGTCCGTTGGCGCAATGTCTGGAGGCGGGAATTAACGTGGCTTTGGGGACTGATGGTTCGGCCAGTAATAATGATTTAGACATGCTCGGTGAAATGCGTACCGCAGCATTGTTGGCGAAAGGTGTGGCGGGCAATGCAGCGGCAGTTTCGGCGATGCAGGCTTTGCAAATGGCGACTTTGAATGGCGCGAAAGCCTTGGGCTTGGATGCGGAAATTGGTTCATTGAGTATCGGCAAAGCGGCGGATGTGGTGGCGATTGATTTAAGCGAGATTGAAACTCAGCCAATTTTTAATCCAGTGGCACAGATTGTTTATGCCGCCAGTCGCCAGCAAGTTAGCGATGTTTGGGTGGCGGGTAAGCAATTGCTGAAAAAACGCCAGTTAACCAGTTTGGATTTGGCCGATTTAAAACAACGCGCGGCAGTTTGGCAGCAAAAGCTGGCTGGCTAAAGTCGTGTATGACGAATAACCTAGTAATATAGTAAACTATAGATCACTTTTAAGGCTTGGCACTATGACAGTAAGCGACAACGTACATTTGCACGAAATCCACAAATTTGGCTCGCAAGCCGAACGCTGGTGGGATCCGAACGGGGAGTTTAAAACTCTGCATCAAGTGAATCCTTTACGCTTGGAGTTTATCCAACGCTATGCGGATTTACAGGGCAAACGCTTGGTCGATGTCGGCTGTGGTGGCGGGATTTTAACCGAAGGTTTGGCTAAGGCCGGTGCGGATGCTTTGGGTGTCGATTTAAGCGAAGACTTGATTGATATTGCTGATTTACATGGCTTGGAAACTGGCGTCACAGCGCATTATCAAAAAATCAGCGCTGAAACTTTGGCGGCAGAACAGCCAGCGAGTTTCGATCATGTCACTTGCATGGAAATGTTGGAGCATGTGCCTGATCCCGCTTCGATTATCCAAGCTTGCGCGACTTTAGTTAAGCCTGGCGGGATGGTGTTTTTCTCAACCTTAAATCGGGTGCCAAAAGCTTATTTATTAGCGATTGTTGCCGCTGAGCACGTGTTGAAAATGGTGCCTAAAGGTACTCATGAATACAAAACCTTTATCCAGCCTGCCGAATTAAGCCAAATGGCGCGTAATGTCGGTTTGGAATTACAAGGCATGATTGGCATTGAATACAGCCCGTTTACTAAAGAATTTCGTTTGGGCAAAGATATTGACGTTAATTACATCGCTGCGTTTCAGCGTCCTGAGTAAACCATGACTGAGTTTGTGCTGGATTGTGTGTTGTTTGATTTGGACGGGACTTTAGTCGATACCGCACCGGATTTAATCGCTTGTTTGAATAAAACCTTGCTAGTGCATGGCTTTGAAGCGGTATCAGAAGCGGCGGTTAAACCGTTTATTTCTTACGGCGCCTTGGCGATGATTTCTAATAGCATTGATAGCGATGATGAGCAGTTAAAAGCGCGGATGCTGGAGTTCATGCTCGATAGTTATCAAAACAATATCGCCGAATTCAGTGGTTTTTTTGCCGGTATCGAACAGGTTTTAAGCGGGATTGAAAACTTGGGCTTGAAGTGGGGCGTGGTGACTAATAAGCGTGAGCGGTTTACCTTGCCGTTAATGGCGGCGCTGGGTTTGGATCAACGCGCGGCTTGTATTATTAGTGGTGATACCACTGCTTTTAGCAAACCACATCCTGAGCCAATGTTCGAAGCTTGTCGGCAAGCGGCGGTCGAGCCAGAAAACTGTGTTTATATCGGCGATGCGAAACACGATATTACCGCTGGTAATCAAGCCAATATGAAAACCTTGGCGGCTTTGTACGGTTATCTGAAACAAGGTGACCAGCCAGAAACCTGGGGCGCTGATGGTTTAATTCGTCAGCCACAGCATTTATTGCAATGGATAGAATCTTCCCTATGTCATTAAAAAATCAAGTCATTCTCGTCACCGGAGCCGGTGGTGGATTGGGCGGTACCGCGGCAGTGGCTTTGGCTAAACTGGGCGCACATATTATTTTGCTGGATAAAAGCATTCCCAAATTGGAAAAAACTTACGATGCAATTGTCGCGGCTGGTGGTTGCGAGCCGATGCTGTATCCGTTTGATTTGGCCGGTGCTAACGAGCTGCAATATCAAGAATTAGCCGATGCCATTGAACAGCATTACGGCAGTTTGCAGGGTTTGTTGCATTCTGCGGTTGAATTTGCGGCGTTTACCCCGCTGGCAGTGCATAAAACTCAAGATTGGGGGCACACTTTAAACGTCAATCTCAATGCGCCATTTTTGCTGACTCGAGTGTTATTGCCGGTGCTGCAAAAAAGTGACAAGGCTTCGATTGTGTTTACCTCTGATTCCAGTGCGCGTCATGGCATGGCTTATAGCGGTGCTTATGGGGTGTCGAAAATGGCATTAGAAGGCTTGGCCAAGATTTTGGCGGAAGAATTAGAGTCTGGGCAAAAAATCCGAGTCAATACTTTAGTCCCCGGTGTCGTGGATTCGCCGTTGCGGAAAAAAGCCTATCCAGCGGAAGACAAGACTTTGATACCGACCATGGATAGCTTGGATGGTGTTTATGGTTATTTATTCGGTGAAGCCAGTGTTGGTGTCACCGGTCAGATTATTGATGCAACTCATTTCAAACTTTAAAGCGCTATGGCAGAAAGAGAAGTTATTTTTTTAACCCGTGATGTCAACATCGTCACTATTCCAGACGGTCATCATGGCGTCCTAAATATGGGCCAAGAGGTGACTATCCATCAGGCTTTGGGCAATAACTACACGGTGGTGACTGATTACGGTCATATGGTGCGGATTGCTGGGATTGATGCTGATGCTTTGGGTAAAGAAGTTAAGCAAGTGCAGACTTTGGTTGATGAAACCGATAGTCAGGCGGTGGAAAAAAACTGCTGGGAAGTGATGAAAACCGTCTATGACCCCGAAATTCCGGTCAATATCGTTGAATTGGGTTTGGTTTATCTCTGTAGCGCAACCCCCAATTCTGAAGGCGGTAATGATGTGCACATTCAAATGACCTTGACTGCACCGGGTTGCGGCATGGGGCCGGTGATTCAAAGTGATGTCGAAAAATGTGTACGCGCTTTGCCTGGCGTGGCTTCGGTCAATGTTGAAGTGGTGTTAGATCCACCTTGGTCGCGGGAAATGATGTCGGAAGTGGCGCAGGTGCAATTGGGTTTGTTCTAATAGCTTAAACATTCATCGCAACCTCGGTGCCATCACATGAAAGACCAAATTTTCATTTTTGATCAAATCCATATCGAGGTTGCCCGCAATGCCTCGGATGATTTCAATCTGTTTCACGATAAGCATAAGTGGCTACAGATTACTCACAATCCGTTTAAAGGCCCGATTGTTCTGGGTTTTCAGCTCAATACCTTAATCGAATATCAAATGCGCTTGTATCGTGAAGCGCAGCATGAAGACCAAATCATTGCCGAAAATCAGCTGCGCTATAGCAATTATCAAATTACTTTTGTTAATGCGCTTAGACCCAAGCAAGAGTTGACCCTAGATATTCGCAAAACTTTAATCAACACCATTCCTGAGCTAACCCTAACCAATCGGGTGGCGATGAAGGCCAATGGCAAAACTATTTTGCTGGGCTATAAAAAAGAAACTCAAGTGCCGTTGTTTTTAGCTGATGAGGATTTAAGTCAGTTGCCCGATTTGAGTAAGTTGCCTGATAAAACCATGGTGCCGGGAACTGATTTTTTCCTGAAACGGAAATGGATGTTGAATGGTAACGTCAAAAACTTTTTATCCGGCTCATTAGCTGAGCAGTCTGACTATTTTGATGAGCTGGCGCATATTGCCAATTACCCAGAAATCTTTCCTTGTAGCTTAACCTCTGGGGCTTTATTGGAAAAAGCCCAGTTGGAAAATCACGATTTTAAGCGTAATCCTATGGTTTACACCTCGCATGAAATTTCAGTTGATCGCTTGAGCTTGGGGCAGATAAAAAACGCCGACAAACTGCATATTTTGGTTAGGCAATTACCCGAATCAACCGACAATACGCTTAATAACACCAGTATTATGTTGCGAACTTATGAATGCTTTGGTGTGTTGGAAAATCAGGCGGTTTTGTTTCGTATCAAGCTGAATTTAGTGCCTTTACAAGAGATTATTAAAAATCTCAGTGCTAAGACTTCGGTAAGCTAATTGTGTGTGAGGTTGTGAAAGTTTTAGAACATCAAGTATAATCAACCTTGTCGGAAGGCAGTTCGCCTATGACGAGATTCCAATTAATCAAAACAACACTAAAGATAAGGCGGCAGTTTTTATAAAGCGGTCGCATTGTTCGAGGAAAAAAATATGAGTAATATCGAAGAACGAGTTAAAAAGATTGTCGGTGAACAATTAGGCGTAAAAGAAGAAATCGCAAACGATGCGTCTTTTGTTGACGATCTTGGTGCGGATTCTTTAGACACAGTTGAACTCGTCATGGCTCTGGAAGAAGAATTTGAATGCGAAATTCCAGACGAAGAAGCTGAAAAAATCACCACAGTTCAATTAGCCATTGATTACATCAACGCTAATTTGCAATAAGTTGTTCCAAGCGGCTAGTGGATATTCCGCTAGCCTGCTACTCCTCTTATCCCCCCTGTTTGTCTCTAAATTTAACGGTCGTTTACTGTGAGCACACGTCGAGTTGTTATAACGGGCTTAGGCGCCGTTACTCCTTTAGCCAATAATGTTGCCGATACCTGGAACGGAATTATCAACGGTAAAAGCGGAATTGGCCCTATCGATTCATTCGATATTTCTAGTTTTGCAACCACCTTTGGCGGTGTGATTAGAAACTTTAATATCGGCGAATATATTTCTGAAAAAGATGCCAAGCGTATGGACGGTTTCGTTCATTACGGGATAGCTGCAGGCTGTCAGGCTATCGAAGATTCAGGCTTAATTGTCACCGAAGAAAACGCTGAACGGATTGGCGTTGCTATTGGTGCCGGTATTGGCGGTATCACAGGCATTGAAGAATGCTACGCCACTTATGTTGCAGGCGGTGCGCGAAAAATTTCGCCATTCTTTGTTCCTGGCAACATTATCAATATGATTTCTGGCAATCTTTCCATCAAATATGGAATGAAAGGCCCTAATTTCGCCATCGTTACTGCCTGTTCAACCGGTACTCATAACATTGGCGATGCAGCGAGATTAATTAAATACGGCGATGTTGATGTGATGGTTGCGGGTGGCGCTGAGCGTTGCACCACGTCACCAACCGCAATGGGTGGCTTTGCTTCTGCAAAAGCTCTGTCACGTCGTAACGATGACCCGCAAGCGGCCAGTCGTCCTTGGGATCGTGATCGCGACGGTTTCGTATTAAGTGACGGTGCTGGTGTAGTGGTTTTGGAAGAATTGGAACACGCTAAAGCTCGTGGCGCGAAAATCTACGCTGAATTAGTTGGTTATGGCATGAGCGGTGACGCTTACCACATTACATCACCGTCTGTAGGTGGTGAAGGTGCGGCACGTTGCATGAGAAATGCTTTACGCGATGCCAAATTAAACCCAACCGATGTTGATTACATCAACGCACATGGCACCTCAACACCAGCCGGTGACTTAGGTGAAACCATGGCAATGAAAGCCGCATTAGGCGATCACGCTTACAAAGTGGCGGTTAGCTCAACCAAATCGATGATTGGTCACTTATTAGGCGCGGCTGGTGGTATCGAAGCGGTATTGTCAGCGTTATCGGTTAAACACCAAATTGCGCCACCTACCATTAACTTGGAAAATCCTGATCCAGAATGTGATTTGGATTACGTGCCAAATACCGCTAGAGAAATGAAAATTGATGTCGCGATTTCCAACTCGTTTGGTTTTGGTGGCACTAACGGTACTTTGGTATTCAAACGTTATCAATAAACCTCATTAATCAACCCAGTGCCTGCCGATGTTTTTGTTAAATGGCGAAAGCAGGCACTTGGTTGATGTCAGCGACCGAGGTTTCCAATACGGTGATGGCCTGTTTGAAACCTTGGAAGTGCTGCAAGGCAAAGCTTTATTCCTCGATAGACATCTTCAACGCCTGACCGATGGCTGTCAGCGTTTATTATTGCCTCCACCGGATTGGCAATTACTCCAGCAAGAAGCCCAGCAATTAATCAGTAATACTGAGCATGGCGTCTTAAAAATCATCATCACCCGCGGTGTCGGTGGTCGTGGTTATCGTCAGCCAGACGCTATTGTGCCAACTCGCTTACTCAGCTTGCATCCTTATCCTCAATACCCGAGCGCATTACAAAGCCAAGGGATTGTCACAAGGTTTTGCGATCAACTGTTATCGATCAATCCTAGCTTAGCGGGGATTAAACATCTCAATCGCCTCGAACAAGTCTTAGCTCGCGCCGAATGGCGAGATGAGGCGATTCAAGAAGGTTTAATGCGGGATAGCAATGGCCATCTGATTGAAGGCACTATGAGCAATCTGTTTATGGTCAAAAATGCCGTACTCTATACCCCCGCATTAACTCAATCAGGGATTGCTGGCATTGTTCGGCAATTGGTTTTGGAGTTTGCAGAACAAATCTCGCTACCGGTTTCGATTCAATCGCTAAACAAAGATCAGTTACTACAAGCTGATGAAGTATTTGTTACCAATTCGGTGATTGGTATCTGGCCGGTTAAACAAATAGCCGAGCAATTTTTTCAAGTTGGAGCGTGGACTCAGCGTCTACAAACCCTGCTGAATCAAGCTAGGCTAAGCGAGGTAGAAAACCATGATTAGAAGCATCATCGCCTTTACCTTGTTAATGGTCATCGCTTTGTTATCGATTTGGGGTGGCATGAACTATCAGTTGTTGGTTAAAAAACCGGTAGTTCACGAAGAAACCGTGTTCGAGGTTAAAAAAGGCCAAGGCTTGGATAGCGTGATTGCCAATCTGCAAGCCCAACAAATCCCTATCAACCGCTTTTGGTTCAAATTATTTGCTTACAAACGCAAAATTGACCGTCATTTAAAAGCCGGTGAATATGTGTTTGCCAAAGGCGCTAGCAGTACCGATATTCTTAATTTGTTTGCCAAAGGCAAAACTCGCCAATACAGCATTACTTTTCCAGAAGGCTGGTCGTTCAAGCAGATTTTTAATGCGATTAAAGACAATCCCAATCTGCAACATACGCTGACCGATGTTGAGCTAAAAGATGTGATGGCTCACGTTGGCTCTGATAAAACCCATCCCGAAGGTTTGTTTTTTCCAGACACCTATTTCTTTGAAAAAAACACCACCGATTTGGAATTATTAAAAATCGCCCATGACAAAATGCAGCGAGTGTTAGCTGAAGAATGGCAAAACCGCGATCAACAAATCCCGCTGCAAAGCCCGTATCAAGCCTTGATTTTGGCCTCGATAGTCGAAAAAGAAACCGCCGCAGTTGAAGAACGCAAACAAATTGCAGGCGTGTTTACTCGACGCTTAATCAAAGGCATGTTGCTACAAACTGACCCAACCGTGATTTACGGCATGGGCGATGATTATCACGGCGACATTAAACACAAAGATTTGCGCGAACCAACGCCTTACAACACTTATGTCATCGAAGGCTTACCGCCAACACCGATTGCCATGCCAGGTAAAGAGGCGATTAACGCCGCCTTACATCCCGAAGACGGTGAAGCCTTGTTTTTTGTTTCGCGTGGCAATGGTCATCATGCGTTTTCCGCAACTTTGGCCGAACACGAAAAATACGTCGATAAATATCAAAAATGAAATCTGGATTATTTATAAGCTTGGAAGGTGGCGAAGGCGTTGGCAAATCCACCAATCTGCAATTCATCCAACAATGGCTGACCCAGCATCAAATTCCAGTCACCGTCACCCGTGAACCTGGCGGCACTGCGGTGGCAGAAAAAATCCGCTCGGTATTATTAGAACGCCAAGACGAAGCAATTTCCGAACAAGCCGAATTATTATTAATGTTCGCCGCTCGCGCCCAGCATTTACAAAATTTGATTAAACCGGCTTTGCAACAAGGCCAATGGGTGTTGTGCGACCGTTTCACCGATGCTACCTACGCCTATCAAGGCGGTGGTCGCCATATGGATATGCAAACCATCGCTTGGCTAGAACAGATGGTGCAAGGCGATTTAAGACCTGATTTAACCTTGTTACTGGACGCACCGATTGAGCTAGGCATGCAACGAGCGCAAAAGCGTGGCGCTTTGGATCGCTTTGAAGTCGAACAAATCGACTTTTTTAAACGCGTCCAGCAAACCTATTTACAACGTGCCGCCGAACATCCACAGCGCTACCAAATCATTGATGCCAGCTTGCCTTTAGATCAAGTCCAAGCCCAAATCAGCGCGGTTTTAGAGCGATTAATTGCCCAATGAGCGGACTTTATCCTTGGCAACAAAGCCTTTGGCATCAGCTACAAGGCTACATCCAGCAACAGCGGATTCCGCAAGGCTTGTTATTAACGGGCTACGCAGGGCAGGGTAAGCGCCAACTCGCCGAACACTATGCGGCGGCTTTGATTTGTGAACAACCGGATGCGAATAGCTTTGCCTGTGGACATTGTTCAGCCTGTCATTTGTTCCAAGCGAAAACCCATCCTGATTTTTTATTGGTAGAACCCGATGAAGCCGGTAAAGCAATCGGCATTGATAAAATCCGTCAATTGACGGTGAAACTGGCCTTAAAACCCCAATTTGAGCAATATCGAGTGGTGATTTTTGATCCAGCCGATGCCTTAAACAATGCTTCTGCCAATGGTTTTTTAAAATGTCTGGAAGAACCAACCGAACGCACTTGTTTTATCTTAATTGCCGAACAAGCTAACAAACTGCCCGCTACCATCCGCAGTCGCTGCCAAAAAATTCACTGCGCGGTGCCTGATAAACAACAAGCTTTAGCTTGGTTAGCGACGCAAGGGGTTAAACAAAACGCCGAGACTTTATTGCAAATGGCGCAAGGTTCACCGTTGTTAGCCCTGCAATATCAGCAACAAGGCGCAATTGAGTTGCGGCAACGCTATTTTCAGCAGTGGCTACACATCGCCGAAGGCAAAGCGCATTGGTTAGAAGTGGCCGAACAATGGCAAAAAACCGAACCGCTGGAAACCACGGTTTTGTTGACTTGGCTCAGTAGTTGGCTGGTCGATTTAATCAAACTAGCGCAAGCGGCAGCGGTGAATGAGTTACTAAATCCAGATTTAGCGAGTGATTTGCAAGGCTTGTTGGCTAAACTGAATTTAAAAGCCCTGTATGCTTATTACGATAAAGTCTTAATCAGCCGCGCCCAGTTAAGCACTCAATTAAACAAACAATTATTGATTGAAAGTTTATTAATCGACTGGTCACAACTCAGCCAGTCTTAAATTTTACCGCCTATAAAACCTATGTTTATCGACTCACACTGCCATCTGGATCGTATCGACCTTGCACCGTATAACGGTGAATTTGCTAAATTCGTCACTGCCGCAAACGCTCAGCAAATCGAGCATATGCTATGCATCGCGATTGATTTGGAATCTTATCCAGCGATGTTAGATTTAGTAACACCGTATGACAACATTTCTATGTCGGTCGGCGTTCATCCCAATGTCACCGAAGGAAAAGAACCCAGTGTCGATGAATTACTGGCATTGGCTAACAATCCAAAAGTGATTGCAATTGGTGAAACCGGCTTGGATTATTTCCACAGCAGTGGCGATTTGGAATGGCAAAAACAACGCTTTAGAAACCATATCAGCGTCGCCAAAACCCTGAATAAACCCTTGATTATTCACACCCGCGAAGCAGGCCATGATTCTTTGGATATTTTGGTAGAGCAGGGCGCTGATCAAGTCGGTGGCATCATCCATTGTTTTACCGAAGATTGGGCTTATGCTGAAAAAGCGCTGGATTTGAATTTTTATATCTCTTTTTCAGGGATTGTAACCTTTAAAAATGCCGCTGCGATTCAAGAAGTCGCCAAAAAAGTCCCTGCCGACCGTTTTTTAATCGAAACCGATTCGCCTTATCTAGCGCCGATTCCTTTTCGCGGTAAGCCGAACTATCCGCTGTATGTGCGCCATGTTGCTGAGAAATTGGCGGAACTGCGTGAAACCAGTCTTGAACAGATTGCCCAGCAATCCACCGATAATTTTTATCGTTTATTTGCAAAATGAAGTTGGAGTGAAGGCCAGAGCTTTATCAGTGAATTAACTCAAGTGATTGGAATTTGATTTTGTGATATCTCATGGTTTGATTGGGTTTGATTATCTTGTTTCGACCCGTTGCTGTCTATTGCCTAACGTGCTTCAATGACAGCAATTTGGCCAATTACCGACGATTATTACTTATGAATACATTCTCACTGTCTTATCTTCATAAAGCGCTCATCGAAAGAAATGCTTTTATCTATCATGGAGCTGGTGTTGCTAAAGGTGTTGGAAACGTATCGACTAATGCTATTCCGTTTCTTGATCGATTGCGAAACGTAATTACGCAGGATCTAGAAGTCTGTTGTTCAACGGTAAAATTTGGCGATAGCGAGTTAAATTTGGATTTCTGGGGGAGGATAGGGCTAATACTTTGGCCTAGGAGTCATAATTCAATTACCTTGGTTTCACCGATAGATGCGGGAACAATTCCTGACCCGAATAACTTTGGAAGACGCCAGATTACACGACTACCAATTACTTCCGACGCACTTGTGAATAGCATAGACAGCCGCCCCCCGCAGACAGCAAACGAATGGTGTGTTCTTGACTATGACGTTATCGGGATATTTGTCGAACCTAAAATTCAGTATGTAGAAAATGGCGATCTTCACGATGTCGAATTGATGGATGTTTTTCAGAACTTCCCAAGTATGAGGGTCTTCGCGTTCAATAATGGTCTACTTCGAGAAGTCCTGCCACCTGGAAATTGGGGTAGTTTAGTCTCAATTTCGGATTTGTATCCATACGACGATAAGGCATAACCCACGCTTAGCCCGACTTCGCTACGCTACAGGGTTTGTTCTAGGTTAAGTTAAACGGCTGCTTTCGGTTTTACTTCTGCTATACATTGAAATCTTTGAATGTCGCAAACTGGCCGAAAGCTGAATACACCTACCAATACAGAAACTCTAAACCCTAAAATCTTTTTGCAACGACTGCCAATGAATCCTGAGTTTTTCCTTATGAGATTCATCCATCGGTAATTCGGCTAGCGCGTTTGGCCAGAGATCGCGAGCTTTTAACATTGTATCTTCAAGGTGAGGTTTAATCGCTCGCCAAGGGATGTCAGCTTTTCTGGCCCAAGTTTCAAAATGATCCAGTGTGACTTGATACCATTGTTTAGTTTTGCCGAGGTTTAAGGCATATTCCTTTTCGCCTTCAATATAAACGTTAGTGGTGACAATATCGTAGGCGGGCGCCAATTCTGGGGTGAATTGGTCCGAATACAGCAAACTCCAGTTTTTCAAATGTGCGTCACCATTGGCCAATAAGATATTGACCAACAAGCGGCGGGCGAATTGCTGAGCGTTACCCAGTCCATTGCCGCTAAATTGGTAAAGGATTCTGCCGATTTGTTCATAGTTGGCGGCATTGTATTTTTCGTGAGGATATTTCACCAACACTTGAGCAAAATCTTCGCTATGAATGCGGCGCTGATTGTCGCGATCAAAGCGTTTGATGCCAAAGGCGTAGGGTTCTTTAGCTAGATTGATGGGCGGCAGATGATCGAGCTTGTCCATTTCAACCAGTTTAATTTCGGGAATCTCCACGCCAGCCAATGACGCGAGTGTCATCGCCGTGTATTCATTAATAGGTACATTTTTGTGTTTGGTTGAAGGTGTTTTGATAATCCAATCACCGAGTGCGCCAGATTGGGCAAGCTGGTAACGTCCATCCTGTTCTTTCATGGAAAACTTGATTTGCACACCAGCCAAAGAAAATCGATTTTCAGTGATAGCTGGATTGGCACGCATAATCTCAATATCCGAGGCGATGATTGAAGAGGGCACCTCTTCCGGTGTTAAAGGCTCAGCAATCAACGCCCCAGGCAAATCCAGTCCCAGATAGGAAAATAACTGAAATTCGTTATCGGTATGGGTTTTCAAGCCTTGAGCGATCAATTCTCGTAATGCGCCTTCTGGTAATAAATTGGAAAGCAGCGGATGGAGTCGCTGATTGCTCAGCCAAGGCTTTGCTAATAATTTGTCAACCTGCGGGAAGTCGGGGCGGGTAATGAGGCTCAAGCTGGGGCGCGATGGATTGGCTTTAAACGCGTCATCAAAAACCAAACTATTGCGGCCATCCTGAGAGCCAATCAAATAGCCGACTAGCGTGTCATGGAGTGTTAAGCGAAGTACACTGATTTTTCGCATCGTGATTACTCGTCTTCACCTAATAGGTGTTGCCAAGGATTATCAGCCAAGGCGTTGGTATTGGTTGTTGCCGTAGCAGCATTGCTTCTGCCTTCGAGTATGGCTTTCACAGCTAGTAGCTTTTCCTGTGGTATCAGCATTAACTCCAGTTGCAGCCCTTTAGCGACTAATTCCAAGTTGTTCAGGCTAGGATTGCCGGCAGCTTCGAGGCGTTGGTATTGTTGCCTCGCCATGCCGACACGCATTTGCATGTCTTCTTGTTTCAAGCCAAGCTGCTTGCGTCGCTGTTTAAGTTGCTGGTGAATATTGCTCATGTTTGGTTTAAAAGAAATTAATAGGTTGTATTTTTTATGAATGCATCATATTAGTTTCAAGGTTGTTATTTAGCAATAAGAAAGTTTCTTTTAGTTGGAAAACACAGGAATGATAAAAAAGAAATGAATAGGTTGATGCCCTGTCAATTTGGCCTATTGTGTTTCACTCCCCATGTTACTGTTCCAAGGCTGAGTCTGACAGTAACACCAAAAATGTCAGCTTGAGTTTGCTGAAAAATAACAGTTTGTAACTGTTTGGAATAGTTTCAAACTGTTTCAAAGTTGGCGAGATTTTTGGATTAGGTTAATGCGTGTTGAAGTTAAACGGCTAATTGTGGTTTTTGGGTTGATGCGGGGTGGGACTAGTGAATGATTTGTCTAGTGTCTTAAGTGGGTTGTGAATGTTTTTGGGGTTTGTTAAATTGTAGGTCTGGTTTCGACCCGTTGCGGCCTGTCGTCTAAACTGATTCAATGGCGGCGATGAGTCCATTATCGGTCATTATTTTAGATCACCGAATAATTACAGAAGGATAACTTATATGCAAATCAATAAATTACCTTGTATGCAAACTTTTCTGGTACATATATAGAACTTTCTAATTACTAGTTAGCGCTAAAATGAATTCATATGCCAAATAATCGCAAAGATAGACTAAGTAAACAGCTTGGTGGTGAATGCCAAGCATGCGGATCTACTGGCGTTCCTCTCGAGATCCACCACATTGTCCCTTTGTCTTCTGGTGGCACGGATGATGAAAGTAATCTCACTTTGTTATGTCCTAACTGCAATCGAACTATCGCAAACCGTCAATTTACTGAAATTGAGTTTAATAATTACCTTTCGAGAATACTGGACAGCTCTAATGCGTTTCACGATATTCGCATGGAAGAGAGGCTGTCGAGTGAAAAACCATTTCGGGCGGATATTACAGCAAAGTCTCAAGATGGAAAAAGTTGGCTGATTGAGTGCAAAAATGCATCAGCATTTACCCCGGCTAGACTTCATCAGGCCATAAATCAAATCAAGGCGTATAAGGAGGCAACATCCTTCGATTACTACGTTCTTGCCTTTCCTGGCCTTTTGTCTGAAGAACAAAAGGCCGCACTTAGCTCCGATCAAATTGTTTATTGGGATGCACATGAATTGGCAGTACGTTTCCAAAACGAAATCAGGAATACTAGGCATTCCATATTTCAAATGCTCCTGTCCTCAATGGCTCCGTCTCCCAAAAAGACTACAGAGGAAGAATTTATAGAAAAGCTAAAGAGATGTCAGCCAGGTAAAGATTACTGGTCAGACTATCAAAAGCTTGTTGGTCAAATTTTAGAGCATTTATTTTGCCCGCCACTTGAAGCTCCGATTTCAGAATCTGCAGACCAAGATAAAATTAATCGTCGCGACTGGATACTCCCCAACTACTCTGATAAAGGATTTTGGAGTTTTCTAAGAATTAAATACTTGGCTGATTATATTGTTGTAGATGCTAAGAACTACAAAGGGGCAATCTCAAAGAATCAAGTATTACAGATTGCAAATTACCTTAAAACTCATGGTGCCGGCATGTTCGCCATTATTGTTACAAGAGCAGGCGCAAATAAAAGTGCCGACCTAACCATAAGAGAACAATGGATGGCTAACAAAAAAATGATACTGGTTTTGAATGATGAAGATATCAAGGTAATGCTTTTGGCAAAGTCGGCCGGCGGTGAACCTGAGAAAGTAATCGGGCAGGCTATTGAGCGATTTAGGCTATCGATGTGAATACAAATACGCTAACAATTGGCTCAAAGGGGCGCAAAGCGCGCCCCTTTGCTAGGTGTTAAACGAGGGTGTCCTAGATTTTGTGTAAACGGAATTTAAATTATCGGCTCACCATCCGATCCTCAAATTGAATAGTAAACCGATTTAGAGCGGCTTTCCAGTCACGCAATGGCATAGTCCATTTCTTACTAATATTCATCAACGCCAGATAAAATAATTTCATAACAGCCTCA
>CAIXED010000066.1 GCA_903918375.1 uncultured Pseudomonadota bacterium
AGATAACTAATAAATCCTAGCAAAATCAATCACTAGCGGCATCAAGCAACTCATTAAGACCGAGAAAAACTTTCGTTTCAATGTGTCCTGATGAGCCGCTCATTTTAGCGCTTTCTCACATTTCGTCAAGCTTTATTTTCATTTATTTTTCTTAGCCCTTGGGTGAGCGTTGTCATAAACCGCCGCCAAGTGTTGAAAATCAAGGTGTGTGTAGATTTGAGTAGTGTTGATATTGGCGTGACCAAGTAATTCTTGAACAGCTCTTATATCCTGACTAGCTTCTAATAAATGACTTGCAAATGAATGCCTAAACATATGCGGATGAACATGTTCGACCAATCCATTCTTTTTACACCACCGCTCTAACCGCAATTGAACATTACGCTGACTCAATCTAGCGCCGCGCATTGAAACAAATACAGCTTGCGAACTAATTTCTGGTCGCGAATTCAACCAATACCGAATAGCTTCAATCGCTTTAGCACCGACAGGCACCTGCCGCTCCTTGCCGCCCTTACCGAACCTTACTCGAACAAAACCCTCTGCTAGCCTGATATCGGCTAAATCCAACATCACCAACTCACTTAAACGCAAGCCCGATGAATAGAACAATTCAAACATCGCCAAATCACGCACATCCAACACCTGATCTGGATTTGCATCTAAAACACCCGCCACCTGATCAACATCAAGAATCTTCGGCAACTTCTTAGCCACCTTTGGCGCGCGAACTGTTTTTGCAGGATTTTGTACAACAAGCGCTCTTTTTAGCAAAAACCGATAAAAGCTACGAATTGCCGACAACTCACGCTGAATGGATTTACCACTAATGCCATTTTTATGCCGCATTGCGACAAACTGCCGTATATGGCTAACCTGAACTTCTGACCAATCTTGCAAAGATTGCCCAATACAAAAATCAACTAATCCGTTTAAATCACGCTGATAAGCACTAATAGTATGTGAAGAAGCCCCAATCGTTGCCGACAATTCATCAAAAAAAGCCTGCAAACTTTGGAATGCCGAATCGTGCATCAATCAAGCTGCTGCATTAAAGCAATCAAACGCGTACCAATCACTTCACTCATTTGCGTCAAAAACAACCCGCCCATACTGTAATGAAACCGAGATTCATCGCGACTACCAATCGCCAAAAGTCCTTCCATTTCGGTAAACGCCATGGGAATAATCGCGCAAGACTTCACTTCTGGCGCGACATCACCAAATAAAAAACACGACTGCACAAAAGTAGGTCGCCCACATTTGGGCTTATTGGTATTTAGCTCATTAGCAAAATATTTCAAATTGCTATCGTCTGGAGACACAAATAAATTACTAATCGGCGACTGCGGATAATCCTTGATGATCTTGATCGCAACAAAATCGGTCAAGAAACATTCAGCCAACACCTCACCTAAATTAGCGACCGCATCCTCCAAACTTCTGGCTTCCAACATCGCCAGTGTTAACTCATGCATCCGATTAAACGCCGCATCATTATCTCTAGCAATCTCAATCAAAGCCGTTAACTGGGTTTCCTGCTCTTGATGTCTAGCTCTAAAGACTTCCAACTGTTTTGAAATTAATGAGATGGCTTCACCACTAGGGTGTGGCACATGCATTTTTTCTAACAAATCCAAATGACTTTGAAAAAAATCGGGATGTAAGCGCAAATACTCAACCACCTGCTGCTCACTAACCAATCCTTCGTGACTATCACTCATAGGTTTATTTGCCCTTCATAAACAGAAACTGCCGGCCCCGTCATCAAAACCGGTTGACCTCGCCCTTGCCAATTGATTTTTAAATCACCACCCGGCAAGCTCACTTGCACCGTTTGATCCAACAATCCCAATTCAATACCGGCCACAACCGCCCCACAAGCACCACTGCCACACGCCAAAGTTTCAGCCGCGCCACGCTCATAAACCCTAAGCTTAACTTGCTGGCGATTGATAATCTGCATAAAACCAATATTGGCACGCTGCGGAAACAGCGAATGCGATTCCATTTCCGCACCTACCACAGCTACCGGTGCGGTATTAACATCATCCACCAAAATCACCGCATGAGGATTGCCCATAGAAACCGCTGAAAACCTAAGCTCACCAGAGCTTAATGGCGCTATGTAAGAAACCGCCTCAGCATCAGCAAGCAAAGGAATTTGCTGTGGCGCATGCCTTGGAACTCCCATATTGACAGTGATCAACCCTTCAGCATCAAACCGCAACACTAATTGCCCTGCATCAGTATCAACAATTACTTCATCTTTATCGGTAAGGCCTTTATCACGAACAAATCGTGCAAAACACCGCGCACCATTACCGCATTGCGCCACTTCACTGCCATCAGCATTAAATATCCGATATTTAAAATCGGCATTGGCAGTCATGGGTTTATCAACCATCAATAATTGATCAAAGCCAATCCCAAAATTTCGATCTGCAAGCTTACGTATCTGTTGTTCACTCAGCGAAATCGATTGATTGATCGCATCAATCACGACAAAGTCATTACCCAAACCATGCATTTTGGTGAAATTCATTAACATACAATGACCTCAAGGCAGCAATTGCTCGCCAGCCCATAATTGAGGAATCGATTCCCGCTCTCTAATCAGATGAACCTGATCACCGTCAACCATCACTTCAGCCGCACGCGGACGGGAATTGTAATTAGAGCTCATAGTAAAACCATAAGCGCCAGCCGAACGAATCGCCAACAAATCACCTTGCGCCAGTTTTAATTCTCGATTCTTACCCAGAAAATCACCGGTTTCACAGACTGGGCCGACGATGTCCCAAGTTTGTTCAGGTGATTCACTATCAGCATTGACCGGAATAATCTCCTGCCATGCTCCATATAATGACGGTCTAACCAAATCGTTCATCGCCGCATCAATAATGGCAAAATTTTTATTCACTGTCGGTTTCAAGTATTCAACTTTGGTCAGCAAAATCCCAGCATTACCGACAATCGCTCTGCCCGGCTCTAATAAAATCTCATAATCACGATCAGCAAAGCGTTGCAAAATCGCCTCAATGTATTCGGCTGGTTGTGGCGGTTGCTCATCGCGATAGCAAATCCCCAAACCACCACCTAAATCGATGTGCTCCAACTCAATGCCTTCGGCATGTAAAGCATCAACCAATGCCAAAACACGATCAGTCGCATCAAGAAACGGTGCCGTATCGGTTAATTGCGAACCAATATGACAATCAATACCGACCACTTTGATATTATCCATTTTGGCCGCACGACGATATTCGTTAAGCGCATGATCAATATCAACCCCGAATTTATTTTCTTTTAAACCGGTAGAAATATAAGGATGGGTTTTTGCATCCACATCAGGATTAACCCGAAATGAAACCGGTGCAATCACACCTAACTTAGCGGCAACTTGATTAATCCGATCTAACTCGGATGCAACTTCAATATTGAAACAACGAATCCCCACTTCCAAAGCCGCTTGAATTTCATCTTCACGTTTACCAACACCAGAAAAAACGATTTTATCCGGCGCTCCACCCGCCGCTAAAACACGACGTAGTTCACCTAAAGAAACAATGTCAAACCCCGAACCCAAGCGAGCCAAAACATTCAAAATTGCCAAATTGGAATTGGCCTTAACCGCATAGCAAATCAAATGCCGATGATTAGCAAAGGCTTGCTCAAATGCGCGCCAATGGCGTTCTAAAGTCGCGCGAGAATAGATATAGCAAGGCGAACCATACTGCGCGGCAATCGCCTCTACAGCAACATCTTCAGCAAACAGTTGCTGTTGTCGATAATTAAAGTAATCCATGATTATTTTTTAGGAACGTAAATAGGTGGAGGGCTATCGGGCATGTACAAAGGACCTGTTTGTCCACAAGCTTGTAATAACAATAGCCAGATAATCGTCAATATCAATGTGTTAGTTTTCATACTTAACTGTTAAGCAAATCAAGCGATGCCTGATTATCCGCCTAGATTTTGATTGGGGTTGCGAATATAGCACAGGCTTGACACTAAAACCTACCTGACCCGCTTAACTACCATTGCTTGCGCTAAACACCGATTTAACGATTTTTGGCGTCACAAACACCAATAACTCGGTTTTATCATCTCTTTTGAAATGATCTCTAAACAGCCAACCTAAAACCGGCAGCTCGCCAAACCAAGGCACGCTGTTTTTGTTATCCATATAATTGGATTCATAAACCCCGCCTAAAACCACGGTTTCACCATCTTCAACCTGCACTTTGGTTTTAATGCCACGCTTATCAATCGCTACATTTTCTTGGCCACCGGTCACCACATTTTTACCTTGCGAGTCGCGGGTAATATCCAACTCCATAATCACACTGCCGCCTGGGGTGATTTGTGGCGTCACATCCAGCTGCAACACAGCATCTTTAAAATTGGTGTTAATAATGTTGGCGGTTTGGGTCGTGTAGGGAATTTGCACCCCTTGAGTAATGCTGGCTTTCACTCTATCGGTGGTCATGACTCGAGGGTTAGCCATTTGCTCACCTAAGCCATCGCCCTGCATCGCCTGAATTTCAAGGTCGAGTAAGTAATTTGCGCCGCTCGCCAAAGTCATGCCCAAGGTTGACATTCCCCCGGTGGCAACTGCGCTGGCCGCTTGCAAGGTATAGCCTAATTCGGCCAAGCCATCGGTTTGCTTATACCCAGTGGCCTTGGTATTCGCGCCAAACTTCATGCCTAACTCCCTAGCAAAACTGGTATTAGCAACCACAATTCGGGCTTCGATTAGCACTTGCTGCACCGGCACATCCAATAATTTGATCATGTTCCGCGCTTCATCTAAGGCTTGCCGAGTGTCTTTGATAATCAAAGTATTGGTTCGGGCATCAATAATCGCCGCACCGCGTGGCGACAATAAACGGCTGGCGACATTAGTTTGCCCATTTTGACCCGTGACGCCACTGCTACTGCCACAACCACCACTTAAAATCATCGGTGATGGCGTAGGCCCGCCCGCTCCCGATTGCCCGCCTTGACTGAGATTACCCAAGCCCATCAACACATTACAAATCTCAACCGCTTTAGCGTAATGAATCTGAATATTTTCAGTTTTCAGCGGCTCCAATTCTTCAAAAACCTTTTTTGCATCCAACTCCTCTTGCTCGATTTTCATAATCTCCGCCACTGGCGCGACCATAATCACGTTACCGCTTTGGCGTTTTGCCAAACCTTTAGCTTTCAAAATCAAATCCAAAGCCTGATCCCAAGGCACATCGTTTAAACGCAAAGTCACATTCCCCGCCACCGAATCAGCCGCAACAATATTAAGCTCGGTAAAATCGGCCAAAATCTGTAATACCGAACGCACTTCTATGTCCTGAAAATTTAAAGACAATTTATTGCCGCGATAAACCTTGTTATCCCGTTGCTGTAGCTCTTTCTCAGCCGCGTTGATGGGACGGAATGCGATAGTTAATAGTTGATTAGTTTGATCCGATGAATACTCGTAATTCTCGGTATTGAGCACAATATTAATGCTGACATTCTGCCCTTGCTGGGTAACGATGAAAGACTTTACCGGTGTGGCAAAATCTGACACTTCAAAATTGTTGTTCAAAGAGTCTGGCAGCTTGGTATTTAATAAATTCAAGCTCATACCGCCATTCGCTTGTTGACTATCAACCACGGTATTTTGTGCTGACAAGCCTAATAAAATCAGCCCTTCCCCCTTCAAACCGCGTCTAAAATCCACGCTCTTTAACAACTGTTGTGGCAAAAAACGATTAACCGCATCCTTATTTTTCGACGGCATTTCATTGGCTACGCCGAGTGAAATCTGTAAGCAAAACCCGATTAACAATACAAATCGTTTTACACAAAAACTCATCGCGAAATCCCTTGTTATTTGGCTAAGATCAACACGGCCAGCTGTTCTCGCCATGCTCCAGGTTTATCGGGCACAATTTCCATCACTTCAATTTTGTCTTTGCTAATTCGGACAACATGACCATCATGCTGCCCCATATGATTACCGGCTTTAACGCGGTGAACACTAGCATCTTGTGCCCGAACTAAAGCCCATAAACCAGTTTGATTCGACAAAGTACCGACCATTTTTAAGCCATCCAACGCATAAGCTTCCAATGCTTCTTTTTTGCGTCGAAGATCCGGCTTAATGCCATTCGCGATTGGCGTATCAAGCTGTTTAGACTGATTGCGGTTTTCAGGCAGTTGAAACGGATCTCTCAATCCATCGGCTTTAAATACAAAATTATCAGTAGCATCCAAGCCAGGCAAAGGCTCTAATGTCGCTTTAGGTCTGGCCTTAACTTGTTCGATATAAGCTTCTAATGACTGCGAATCATCGCTACCACAGCCCATCATCAGTAACAAAATCACAGCCAATCCGATTTTGATAGTCATGGCTTAGCTTCGTAATAAGTTTTGATCACTGCAGACATCAACATGACGCGCTCTTTATTCTGCGATCCAAGCGGTGCGATATTGATCTCGTGAATAGTGACCAATCGTGGCATTTCGGCCAAGTGACTGACAAAAGCAGCCAACTGTTGATACTGCCCCAACACTTGAATATGGATAGGCAATTCCCAATAAAAGCTTTTGTAAACTTCGGGGTTAGGCTGAAATAACTTAACAACCAAGCCATTTTCCGAACCCACTTGGGAAATATCGGCCAGTAAACTGGCAACCTCCGCCCGATTTGGCATTTGTTTAAGTGCTTGGCTCAACATCAACTCTAGTTGCACTAACTGCTCTTGGTAATCTTGTAAGTTAGCGGCTTTTTTTTGCTTGATTTCAAACACTGTTTTCAAGCTAAGCAGTTGATTTTCAAGTTCGCTTAATTGATTACGCTTGGGCATGATTTGATAATAAACACCGCCAACCAATACCAGAACCACGACAAAGCTTATAACGACGAACTTAACGGATTTCGGCCACCCACCCGCCGCGCGTAAATCCCAATCAATTTCAGCTAAATTCATGGCTCAACGCCCCAACTTGGCGGTCATTGAAAAATCGCCTTGGCCTTTAATGACATTTAAAGTCGGGCTAGATAAGCAGCGCGAACTTTCAATCGCCTGCATAAAAGCTGAAACACTGGCATTTGATTCGGCTTTACCTTCAAAGATTAATTTTTCTGCGGTTTGAGAAAACTTAGTCAGGTAAACGCCATCCGGTATTAATTGCGCTATTTCCACAAACAAATGCACTTGTTCAGGGCGACTGGCTTGTATGTGTTGAATTAATTGGATTTTACTCAGTAGCTGGGTGTTTTTTTGTTCCAGCTGTTTAATTTCTTCAATGTTTTGATCCAACAAGACAATTTCATTTTGCAAAACCGACTGCTGATTTTGTAGATGCTGTGTTAATTGATCTAGCTGGCTATCAATCAAAATCAATACCAGCAAAGTCATCAAACTGCTGGCAGCCAAACCACCCCAAAATATTTTTTGCTGTTTTCGACGTAAAGTTTGACGCCAAGGCAGTAAATTAATGCTGGCCATCAACAAATCCTCTCAACGCCAAACCGCAAGCCATCGTCAATTTAGCAGCATCATGATTTAAAGCTTGTCGATTAATTCGTGCAGATAAAGACAACTGGGAAAACGGGTTGGCAATATAAACCGGCAGTTTTAAATCGCTTGCCAATAATTGCTTAAGGCCATCGACAACCGCACAACCGCCGCTCAAAATCACGGTATCAATGGGATGTGAGCCGGTCGAAATGGCAAAAAACTGTAATAAGCGGGCGACTTGTTGCTTGATGTTGTTAATCAATGCCGTCGGATCTTCGATTGACGGCTGGCCGCTAAAAAGCTGTTCGCGGCTATAAATGCTTTTGCCTTGGTACAAAATGTTTAACGAACAGGTGGTTGCGCCAATATCTAACAAGGCAATGGTTTGGTGTTTGATAGTATCGGGTAGTTGATCGGCTAATAAAATGAATGCCCTTTCTAAAGCAAATAGCTCGGTATCAACCACCGCAGTTTTCAATCCAGCAAAAGCTAATGCGGTGACTCGCTCTTCAACATTTTCCCGCCTAGACACCACCAGCAAAACATCAAGCAATTGCGGGTTGTTGGCAGAGACAGTCTGAATTTCAAAATCAAAGTTAACGTCTTTGATTGGGTAAGGAATGTATTCCTCGGCATCGTTGATGATTTGTCGTTCAATTTCGTCCTCGGACAAAATCGCCGGCAATGTAATGATCTTGCTCATCACCGCCGCACCGGATACTGCGACACAGGCGTGTTTAAGTCGAGTCCCTGATAATTTGAGCGCTGTTTTTAACGCCTGCACTATCAGTTCAATATCGCAGATGTTTTTATCAACGACCGCATCTTCAGGCAAAGGCACGACAGCGTAACTTTCTAAACTGAAGCCACCGCTATCACGATTTAACGCCACCAACTTGATTGCCGTTGTGCTGATGTCGATACCTAACATTGCAGACTGATTGTTGCGAAACCAGCTCATCAATTAACCTTTGATTAAACAGTTTTTAGATTCGCACAACCCAAGGCGAACCAGTAAAAATCAGTATAGTTAAGATTTTTGATTTGCCTACCAAGCAACAGGCAAGAAATTAAAATTCGGGGAGGATTAAATCAGAACAATCACTTTGCGCTAAACAAAGCTAACTGGAGAGTGATTTGAAACAGAAGAGTCGGTCAGGGCAGAATTGCTTTGACCAAGATTTTGGAGGCTATAAACAAAAACCGCCAGCATAGCTGGCGGATTTAGCACTGCAAATAAAGACTTATTTGCCGAATCTTTTACGGAATTTATCAACGCGGCCAGATGTATCGACAACACGTTGTTTACCGGTGTAGAAAGGATGGCAAGAAGAACACACCTCAATATGTAAATCTTTTCCATACACGGAGCCGGTTTCAAAAGTATTACCGCAACCGCAAGTTACAGTAATTTGTTTATATTCAGGATGAATTTCTGGTTTCATAATACTCACATACCCAATTAGGGCTCACATGCTTGAAGATAGCCACCTATGATACGAGTTCAAATCGATCTCTGCAACCGTAAATCGTTAATTTTGCTGACTATTGCCAATAACAGGGGTTTTAATCAAGCAAATCACCAAGATAATCGAGGGCAAACCGATTAGCGTGGAATAAATAAAAAACACTTCGTAGCCAAAATTTGCCGCAAAACTACCGGAAAAACCACCGATTAATTTCGCCGGCAAAGTCATCAAAGAACTGAACAAAGCATACTGGGTAGCGGTATAAGCGCTATTGGTTAAGCTCGACAAATAAGCAATAAACGCCGCCGCAGCAATCCCACCGCTTAAATTATCAGCACTAATCACACCCGCCAATAAGGTCAAACTCGGCTCAGCCACCGCCATCGCCGCAAATAATAAATTGGTTGCCGCACTAATCACTGCACCCAACAGCAAAGGTTTCATCATGCCAAACCGCGCCACTAAAACACCACCCAGTGATGTACCGACTATCGTCATTACAAAACCAAATAGCTTGGTGACATCGGCAATGTCTTTTTTGCTAAAACCCAGCTCTAAATAAAACGGATTCGCCATCACGCCCATCGCTATATCGCTCATTTTATAAACGGCAATCAGCAATAAAATCAGCACCGACGTTTTGCCATTACGCTGAAAAAACTCGACAAATGGACTAAGCACCGCATCGCTAAACCACTTCAACAAACGACCAAAGACGCTAGGTGCTTTATCAACCCCAAGCACTGACTCGATTTGTTGCTCTATTAATTTCGCTCGTTGGTCTTCTGGATGCTCCGGTTCGGAAATCAATAAAGTCGTGATAATCCCCACCACCATTGCTGCCGACAAACACTGATAAGCCCATTTCCAACCGACATATTCAGCCAGATACAAAGCCCCTGCCCCAGCAAACAACAACGCCAGACGATAACCAAACACATAAGCTGCAGCCATTGCTCCTTGATACTTAAACACTACCGCTTCAATCCGGTAAGCATCAATCACAATATCTTGAGTCGCCGAACAAAACGCCACCCAAACCGCCAACAAAGCCACCCACTCTAACTGCTGTTGCAAATCAACCTGACTCATGCCCAACAAACCCAAGGCAATCCCTAACTGTGCCAACAACATCCAGCTACGCCGCTTACCAAAAAGCCGATACAACAACGGCAAACGCAAGCGATCCACCACTGGCGACCAAAACACTTTGATGGAATAGGCAACACCAACCAAACTGAAATAGCCAATCACCGACAAAGACACATGTTCGTCAGCAAGCCAAGCAGATAAGGTAGTGGAAACGAGAGAGAAAGGCAGACCGGCTGAAAAGCCTAGAAGAATCATGCCCAGCACACGCGGCTGGGCATAAATTGAGAAAGCGCTTCTCCAACTGGCGCTGGATTTTTTCATGCGCTTTCCCTTTTATAGCAGGACTAAATCAAATTAACCGTTGATTAAGTAGTGAGTAAAGATACTCGCTGCGTAACCCAAGGCAATGACAGGCGTCCATTTCAAGTGACTGAAGAAAGTGTATTTGTGGTTAGATTGACCCATCAAAGCCACACCAGCCGCTGAACCAACAGAGAACAACGAACCACCTACACCAGCAGTCAAAGTCACCAACAACCATTGATACAAGTCCATATCCAAGTTCATGTTCAATACCGCGAACATCACAGGAATGTTATCAACAATCGCCGAAATCACACCGACCAAGATGTTAGCTGTGGTTGCGCCTAAACCATCGTACATAGCGCCAGATAACAACTCTAAGTAACCGATATAACCTAAACCACCGACAGCAAACACAACACCGAAGAAGAACAACAAGGTATCCCACTCAGCTTCTTTGACTTTGTTGAAAATATCAAATTTTGTGCCTTTTTCTACATCAGGATGTTTCACTTTCAAGTAGTAACCGTACAACATCAACACTGACAGACCTAACATCATGCCCATGAAAGGCGGCAAATGTAAGAACTGTTTGAAGCTGACTGCAAACATAATGGTCACTAAAAACAAAGCGCAGATTTGGAAAGCACCTGGCTTCAATTGAACCGGAGCTTCATCGGTTGCTAAAGGCTGACCGTCTGGCACAGCTTGTGACATAAAGAAAGCAGGAACAACAAAGTTGACTACCGAAGGAATAAACAAGCTAAAGAAATCAAAGAATTCCGCATAACCAGCTTGCCATACCATCAAAGTGGTAATGTCACCGAATGGGCAGAAAGCGCCACCAGCATTAGCCGCGATAACCAAGTTAACGAAACCAATAGAAACGAATTTCTCGTTATCAGAACCGACCGCCATAACTACCGCACCGACCAATAAAGCCGAAGTCAAGTTATCAGCAACCGCAGACAAGAAGAAAGTGATGATACCGGTGATCCAAAACAATTTTTTGTAACCAAATTGTTTTCTAATCATCCAAGAACGCAAAGCTTCAAACACATTACGCTCTGCCATTGAGTTGATGTAGGTCATCGCAACCAACAAGAACAACATCAATTCTGCGTATTCTTTCAAGTCATGTTCAAAGGCTTTGTGCAATTCGTCGCTAGGCACGCCCGCTTCACTTGCCAAAACCGCAACATGCGCCCAAATCACCGCAGCAGCGAAAATAACCGGCTTAGATTTACGCATATGGGTAAATTCTTCGGTCATTACGAAACCGTAAGCAACCAAGAAAATCAACACGGTGTAGATACCGCGTTCAGTTCCGGTCAAACCCAAATTATGAAACTCTTCGGCCATAGCCAGTTCCGGCAAAAACAACAAGCCGGCAAAAATTAACATCAAGCGCAACAAGGCAACCCCCTTCCCAAATACAAAAAAATATCAAATTATAGTTGTTATAAACCAAAATAAATCAGCACGATATGGTATCACCAGACAATATTTTTTGTCATTTAATCCCTGCCAGTATATTATCCTGAGCCCAATTAATTCGGCGACAGGACACCGCAAACTCCAATGTACCAATACACCGACGACGATCAAACCCTTATTGAAGAACGGGTTGCCCAGTTTAGAGGCCAAACACAACGCTTCTTAAATGGCGAACTAGGTCCAGACGAATTCAGAACTTTACGTCTGATGAATGGCCTCTATGTTCAAACCCATGCCCCGATGCTCCGCGTAGCCGTACCTTACGGCCTAATGGCATCCAGACAAGTTCGCAAGCTGGCAGCAGTAGCGCGTAAATACGACAAAGGTTACGCCCACTTCACCACTCGCCAAAACATCCAATACAACTGGCCAGAACTTAGCCAAGTGCCAGATTTACTGGCCGAATTGGCAACCGTGCAAATGCACGCGATTCAAACCAGTGGTAACTGCTTAAGAAACACCACCTCTGACCATTTGGCTGGCGTCTGTGTCGATGAAATCGAAGATCCGCGTCCATACTGCGAAATCATCCGCCAATGGACCACACTGCATCCTGAATTTGCCTACTTACCGCGCAAATTCAAAATCGCAGTCAGCGGCTCAGAACAAGACCGCGCCGCC
This sequence comes from uncultured Pseudomonadota bacterium, assembly GCA_903918375.1. Lineage (GTDB taxonomy): Bacteria > Pseudomonadota > Gammaproteobacteria > Methylococcales > Methylomonadaceae > Methylomonas. Next base: position 12,494 of record CAIXED010000066.1, read on the forward strand.
GTGCAATTACACGACATCGGCGTTTACCTAGTTAAAAATGATGCAGGTGAGGTCGGCTTTAGAGTATTAGCTGGCGGCGGCTTGGGCAGAACCCCAATCATCGGCCAAACTATCAGACCGTTCCTTGAGAAAAAACATCTGCTGTCTTATTTAGAAGCGATTTTGCGGGTCTACAACCTACTCGGCAGACGCGACAACAAATACAAAGCGCGGATTAAAATTCTATTAAAAGAAACCGGCCTAGAAAAATTCACCGCTTTGGTCGAAAAAGAATGGCTAAGAACTCGCGATGAAATGATCGTCAGCGACGAACGCATTGAAGCAATGAAAGCGCAATTCGTTGCACCAGCCTACGATAGCAACGCCAGCGACAACAGCTACCAACAACAAGCAGCTGAAAACGCAAATTTTGCAAAATGGCTAAAATACAACACCGTTGACCACAAAGTAGCTGGCTACCGCGCGGTATTCTTGTCATTAAAAGCCCCTGATTCACCACCGGGCGATATCACAGCCGACCAACTTGACGCCGTTGCCGATCTAGCCGACCAATACAGCTTTGGCGAAATCAGAAGCAGCCACCGTCAAAACTTGGTATTAGCCGACGTTAAACAAAGCGATTTATTCGCCTTATGGCAAAAACTGGATGCATTAAAACTAGCGACCGCCAACATCGGTACCGCTACCGACATGATCTGCTGCCCAGGCCTAGATTTCTGCTCACTTGCCAACGCCAGCTCAATCAGCGTTGCCAAAGAAATCAACGAAGCCTTAGACGACATCGACTACCTACACGACATTGGCGATTTAAAAATCAATATGTCAGGCTGCATGAACGGCTGCGCCCACCAAAGCGTTGGCCACATTGGCATCTTGGGTGTCGATAAAAAAGGCGAAGAGTGGTATCAAATCACCCTAGGCGGTTCATCAGAAAATGAAGCGGCTATCGGCGAGCGTTTAGGCCCAGCGGTTGCCAAAAACCGTATCACCAGCGCAGTTACCGACATCTTAGAAGTCTACGTTGAACAACGCCAAGACCAGCAAGAAACCTTCTTGCAAACCGTCCAACGTATTGGCCTAGAACCTTTTAAAGGCAAAGTTTATGCAAATCATTAAAGACAAACAGCTGATAGACAACACCTGGTCTTTTGTTGCTGACGATGCAGAAATCGGCAACAGCGGCGACATCACCGTGTCACTATCACGCTGGGAACAACAAAAATCAGCCCTACAAGCCCACAACGGCAAAGTCGGCATCCGCCTGACGTCAACCGACGACACCAACTTGTTGGCTGATATAAAAGACCGCGAATTGGTAGAACTGGATTTCCCCGTTTTCACCGATGGCCGCCTGTTTTCACACGCCCGCTTGCTACGCGATCTAGGCTACCAAGGCGAAATCAGAGCAGTCGGTAATTACTTGGCCGACCAAGTTTTCTACCTAAACCGAGTCGGTGTTAACGCCTTCCAAACCAAAGCCGATTTGGTACCGTTAGTTTTAAAATCGCTAGATGATTTTTCGGTTAAATACCAAGCATCAAGCATTTAAAACGCTCAAAAAAAATGCCGCAGAAATGCGGCATTTTTATTTCACCTAAGCTAATCCCAATCCAACCTCTGCTGACTATCAACCAAAGCCCGATGTCTAACCCGCGCAAAATCACATAAAGCGGTTAATCTTTCCGATTTCCCCCGCCAATCAAAAAACACCGCTTCACCCAACAACACATAATGCCAACTTAAACCATCGCACTTAGGCGTAAGAAAATTTATCAGAAATGAACGCAATATAGGGAATTTAGCCCCTTTAGCCGGCATTACTGCATCTTTTGTTGTTAATGAAGTTTTGCGACTTGTATTTAGATCAGAAAACTTACATCCTAAAATGTTAAACCGTCGAGGTGAGTTTAATTTCATGACAAATAAAATAAATTTTCTTGATCTACATCGGCAAAAAAATTGTAGCTGGTGCGGACAAACAAAATAGTCCGCAGATTGAGATAACCCAACAATCGAAGGCCAACGTGTTGCGGGTTACGGCTAATGCTGTGCTTAACCTACCGAATTCGCCAAATCATAGTCCGCGCGGTGTAGACAGTTCCCTTCGGCTGCGCTCAGGGAATGGGATGGCTGGATTTTCTAGTGGTTATGGTTACGAAAAATTTTTCTGACATCTTGAAAATGCTGAAACTTGGCTTATGCCTAAACTCGCCGTGATTAATCGCTAACCTTTAATAAGCCGTTTCGTTATTAAAGTTTAATGCAGTATCATTTAATAACCAGATTCGTTATTAAAGGTTACCAATGAAGAAATCTGATCTTTGCGCTGCGAGACAAAAGCTACTTGTTCCCATTGCCGATTATTCGGGGGCTTTTGGATTGGTGCCGCCGCCAACGCCGCTGTTTGTTCCTCTAACGGGAATGCATAACGAATTAATCCGCGCCCATGAAGCTTTGAGCGCTCTAAAAACCTTAACCGAACAACTGCCTAACCCTGATCTGGTGCTGCGGACATTGGATCGTCGAGAAGCGGTGCGAAGCAGCCAAATCGAAGGTACTCATGCTGACGTCAATGATTTATTGGCTTATGAGGCAACAGGGAGTGACGAAGGATTGCCGCCTGATGTCTTGGTAACGCTGAACTACGTCAAAGCACTGGATCATGGTCTTAAAAAAGTTCGAGAAACACAAAGTGTCACTGCGCTCAGCAATGAGCTGATTAAATCTTTGCATGCTTATCTTATGGATGGCGTGAAAGATTTCAAAGGCATAGCTGGGGAATTTAGACCTATACAAAACTGGATTGGCGGTTTCAAAATTTATGACGCTCGGTTTGTGCCGCCGCCAGCGAATAAAGTTCAAGATTGCATGAATGACCTTGAATCTTTCCTGCAATACACGCCTAGTGAAGAGGATCAAATGGTGGTTTCAATCGTGCTGCGAATGGCAATCGCACACGCACAACTTGAAACCATTCACCCTTTCATTGATGGTAATGGCCGAGTTGGGCGTTTATTGTTGCCGTTGATGTTGGCAGCCGAAGATTACCCGCCTATTTATTTGGCTGGATTCCTAAAATCGAATCAAAAGCTTTACTACGAAACATTGGTTGGTGTGCAGTTACAAGAAAAATGGAGTGAGTGGGTTAAGTTTTTTGCAACGGGTGTTGAAGAATCTGCACGCGAATCGATGCTGACAGCAAAAGCCTTACTTGCTGTGCTTAATCGTTGGCAATTAGCGGTCAATGCGCTTGGGCTTCGGACAGATTCTGCGATCAATCGACTGCCGGAATTATTAATTGCCAATCCGGTGATGACAGTGAATCATGTTAAAACTCAGTTGAATATTTCATTTCCTACCGCTAATGCTGCCTTATCCAAATTAAATGAAATGGGAATTGTTGAGCAGACCGATAGGCAAAGAAATCGGACGTTTATCGCAACGGAAGTGATAGCGCTATTAGACAAACCGTAGTAGATAATTTGCCCATAACCTTGAGTTACGGCTAACGCCGATCACAAACTACCGAACTCAATCAAACTTTGCTCAACAAACTCGCCACCATCACCACATTACTCTTAAACACCGCTGCCACTTCATCCCCTAATTTCAAGCCTAGTTGCTCAACACTGATAGGGCTTAGCCTCACCACAAAACTATCGCCCCCAGCCAATCCTAAAATAACTTCCGCATTGACTTGATCTTGCTGAATCCGTATCACTTTGCCATGTAGGACATTGCGGGCTGACAGCTGTTGAGGAACATAATCAGTAACTAAACTGGCTTCTGGGCTATCGATCAACATCAACACCGTTTGCCCCAGTGCCAGTTGCAGCCGATCCAACGTGTGTATATCCAAGCTGGCGACAATTTGCTCGCCACCTTTTAACTGGGCAATTAATTCGGCATTGACTGCGCCACGCTGGATCTCGGTGATGGTGGCGAATAATTGATTTCTGGCGGTGGTTTTAATGGTTAAGGATTTAAGCAGCAAGGCAATTTCGACATCTTCGGCCAAGCTTTGATTGAGTTGTTGTAAAAAGGCTTGATGCTGTTGTTGCAAGCGTTCAAACAATTGCAATAGGGCCAAACCCGCTGCGGTTAAACAGGTCCCACCACCTTTACTGCCACCGGTAGCAGTGCTAATTAATACTTTGGGGGCGAGGTTATTGGCGCGTTCGATCATTTGCCAAGCGCCTTTGTAACTCAAACCGACTTGTTTGGCGGCTTGGTTAATCGAACCGGATTGATGAATCGCAGCGAGTAAATTCATCATTCGACTATCTGCACCGACCAAACGCAAATCGCCTTCTAACCAATTTGCTGTGGTGGTTAACTGATTTTTTTCTGCCATAGGTTTAGAAGCTAATCGCTGATAAGGGTTAAGATTATAAATCATGACCGTGGCTGAAACGGTTTAGCCAGCTAACTCATTGAGGTTCTATGAAAACCAGTGCTCGTAATCAATTACTTGGCAAGATTAGTGCGATCCAGATCGGCGCTGTGAATGCCGAAGTGAATTTAATTTTAAACAATGGCGAAACCATCACAGCTAGTATCACTAAAGAATCGGCTGAAAAATTGGCGATTAAGGCAGGCATGACGGTGATGGCTTGGGTGGAAGCCGCGCAAATTATGTTGGTCAGCGATTTTGGGGATTATCAGATTTCAGCGCGTAATCAGTTAGCTGGCACCATTGCTACATTGAATAGCAACACTATTTCCGCAGAAGTGGTGATTAGTCTCACTAGTGGCAACACACTCACGGCAGCGATTAGCGCTGATAGCGTCGAAACCTTGGGCTTACGCAAAGGGCAAATCGTCACCGCGGTGTTTAAAGCTGGGGCGGTGATTTTGGCGGTGCCTCATTAATTATTTCCTCGATAGCGACAATCTGTTCTGATTTCGTTATTTACATAACTACATATCGCATTAAAATAGCCCCCTCTCCTTTTGGCGCAGTCCAAAAAGAGCAAGTAATCCTCGCCATTTTGATAGGCTGGGGTTTTTACGATTTATCAGCCGAGATTATTGATGAAAAATTCGGGACTTAGCCGCGCAATTAAACATGCGCTTAATCTATCCATCGCCAGCAGCCTTTATTTAGGCACCGGCTTAAGCGTTGAAGCAGCAACGCCAGCACCGAGCTACACTCGCCCCCCGATAGCGGCTTATAACTTTATGATGCAAGACCCGCTATTGGGTAACAGCTATGAAAAACCGGTCTGGAATCTGCACGATAGCTTAGGTCTGCCTGAATGGTTGTCGGTGGGTGTGGAGCAGAGAACCCGTTATGAATCATTAGCCGATAGCTTTAAGCCTTCGCAAGCTAGCCCCGCGCCTAAATCAGCAGGTGGCGATCAGATGATAGCCTTGCAAACCGATATTTGGATTCAAGCCAAACTGAATAAATTCCGCTTTGCTACCGAGTTTTTGGATGCCAGAACCACCGGACAGGATTCCGGCGGCAAAAATGCGGTGCCGTATCCGATTAATAATTCATCAGCTGATACTTTGGATTTTGCTCAAGCCTATGTTTCATGGGCAGACCAAAACGCATTTTTTAGTGGCTTAGGCGCAGAAGTAAAAGTCGGTCGGCAAACCATGGATTTGGGCAGTCGCCGCTTGGTTGCCAGACCCATTTTCCGTAACACGGTTAATAATTTCACCGGTATCAGAACCCGCGTGATTGATTATGACAACTGGCAGTTCAACGCTTTTGTCACCATGCCAGTGCTGCGTTATCCCAATTACAACTCGATTACCCCCGATCAAAACCTGCAAAACCACGCGCAATGGGATCAAGAAGATACCCATACTTGGTTTTCGGGCGGTATTTTGGAAGGCACAAAAGTCTATAAAGACATCAATGCCGAGATTTATTTATACAACTTAGATGAAGGCGATAGCTCCAGAAATCCGACCCGTAATCGTCGTTATTTCACCCCTGGCATACGCTTTTATCAAAAGCCCTCTAAAGGTAATTTCGACTTTCAAGCGGAGGGCATGGGGCAGTTTGGTACCGTGAATGTCAGCACCAGCAATAACACCCAACAAAACCACGAAGCTTATTCATCACATATTGAAGCTGGTTATAGCTTCGACTTGCCTTGGTCGCCACGTTTTTTCCTAGAACATGATTACGCCAGCGGTAATAAACATCCAGGTAGTAGCACTGATAACCGCTTTGATTCTTTGTATGCCGCGCTCGACTTTGATTTTGGCCCTGGCGGGATTTATCAAGCCTTTCAACGTAGCAACATCAATTCACCGGGTTACAAACTGGAATTTGCACCGCATAAAGATGTTTCGTTCAAATTAAACCAACGCTTAGTTTGGCTGGCGACAGGCGCTGATAGCTGGGGCGGTGCATCATGCTCAAACACTTCGCCGTGTTTATCAAAAGGCAATGGTAGTTATGTCGGTGATCAAATCGGCGTTACCGGACGCTATAACTTCAACAGCAGTTTGAACTTTGATGCTGGTTGGTATCACTTGATCAAAGGCGATTTTGCCAAAACCGCAAAATCAACCGTCACTGGCGCCAATAATGTCAGCACACCG
>CAIXED010000067.1 GCA_903918375.1 uncultured Pseudomonadota bacterium
ATTTGAAAATAAGCCTAAAAAAGGGCTTATTTTCGAGAAAAACGGGTTGTTTTGATGAAAAAATTGCCAAATATTGAAATTTACGACCCGATTTTAAAATGACTGTTGCGCAAAACGCGCAGTTTTTCAGAGGTTTCTTAGTGTGATGTAATTAATATCTTGGATTAGCAACGAAATGGTAGATTGAGTCTGTTTAATAACTTCATTCAGCATGAGTTCGCGTCGTTTGGAACGAGTGATCTCATTTGTTCCGGTGAGTTTACGAACACCTGCATAAGCACCCACTCCTAGTAGTACGGCAACACCGATACCGCTAGCCATACTCGATAGTCCCAATACCCCGCCCATTCCTAGCGTTGCTAGACCTGATGTTAAACCTGCTGCAGACATACCTACGACAGAGCCTGATAAGTAAACTGCTGCTAATGGTGTGCCAACGGCAGCAGCTTTTGCTGTTAAGGCCTTTAATGCATTGACAATTTGATCATCAGTGAAGTCATCTTTCAGCATGTTATGATCGTTCTGAATTGCCATTAATGTGAGCTCTACCTCTTCGTCTGTTACCTTCAGCAAATGGCGGTTCTTCTGAAAGAATGCAAAATCCTGAATTGAGGCACCACCGGTGGATAAATATAAATTAATCAGATCTTTGGTCAAAGAAATATGTAGTGATTTAACTTGCCCAACGGGACATTCGCTATCAATTTCTGCAACTAATTGTTCAAGGGTGGTGACTTCATCTGTGGATGCCATGTAGGCTCGTAAAATGAATCGTGATTCAGTACTAAGGTCGAGACGAGTCATGAGCAGTAATATCTCAGCAAACTCTTTATTATCGACGATATCATCGTTGTCATAAGCCATATTGATAATAGCTTTGACATACGCTACTTTGAGGCATTCGCTCATTTCATCAATCGAAATGAGCTGCTTCTCTTCTTTGTAATCGTCGAAATCGCTAACAGCCTTTTTCAGTATTTCGGTAAGCTCTTGATAGTTTAATTCGAGCATATTAGCTATTGAGACAACGCTACCATCATGCGTAGTTAGCTCTATGGTTCGTTCAATTTTGTCCTGTTTGCTACCTGTTAGTATTTCTTTGTATTCTACGCAAGCAATTGAGTTATATGTTACTTTTATTGGATCGGAGAACGATGGGCGGTAAATGAGCTGCTCACCCGTGAATAACAATCCATCCTTGCCGCTTCCAAGCAGAGTGTTGTCGAATAAAGCAATAACACTGTTTGGATTTCCTGTGTAGCTAAAAGCTTTAATAGCATTGTTCAGCTTTTTTTCGTCAATTTGTGGCGCAATTGAAATATTTTTAACTGAAATATTACCCAGATTTTCACGTAGATAAACATTGATATGACTCATTTTTTTATAGTGTGCGTTTGATTTTGTGGGAGATGAATTTTTAAATTTAATAGTTATTTCTGAATTATCTTAATTCATGTTGCAAGGATAGGTTTTATTAATGGATTTTCTTATAAGAATAGCAAGGGAATCAGTATAAAATCAATTGGAGTATTGTAAAATTAATTTTACAATTTACATGTTTTTTCATTTTAACGAGTGTTGTAAGTTTCTTCCTGTTGATTCTCATCAATATAATCAATAATCCCTTTTGTAATCAGTGTGCCAATTGCTACTTTCGTCACATTAGCAACCCCAGCTTGATTCAAAATTAGTCCGCCCAGCAAAGATGCGCCCCATTTCAAGTAAGTTTTTTGTTCATCATTTAAGTATTCAATCATTGCTATTACCTCTAAAAATCAGATAGTTAGTTTCTAAAATAACGAACTAACGGAGTTGCTTAGTTAGCAAAGGTATAAGCTAGTCGTTAGTGGCATTAATCTAACACACGGATTAGACATATCCTGTCTAGCTGGCAATGCTTTGAACAGAAAACTGATAGACTTGGGTTTTGTCATCCCATCGGGATCGCTTAACTTTAAATGCATTGAATAACTGATGTTACGCAGAAATGTCAGTTATCCGTCGATAGTGTCGTCATTCTCGCGAAAGCGGGAATCCAGACCTCGAAGCCAATCCCTAGATTCCGACCTTCGCGGGAATGACGAAGCCAATAGGTCATAGCCAAGTTGATATTGACGCTAACACTTTGACTTTAATAGGTGGCTATTTTGTTTAGTACTGAGTAAAACCATAGGACTTTAACAAATCAGCGCACTTGATTAATGGCCTTAATTTTTGGTTTTGTCATTCCGTTAGGAATCCCTTGGCCGTTAAGTGATCCAATACCTTTAAAAACAAGGGATCCCTAACGGGATGACAAACTAAAGGTAGCCAGCTAATTCCAATGGCGTTAAAAATCACAAATGCTGCGTAACATCAGTGAATAACTTAGAAGCTAAGGGATTCCTAGGTAATGACAAAATCAAGGGCTAGGGTATTAATTGGGGGCTTTGGTTTTTTGAAATTCTAGGATTTTTATTTGGCTGTAAACTTTAAGCTTTGCACTATCTACTACTAAGCGCTCACTGCCATTAAGTTAAGCTATTGTAGGGGGCGAATTTATTCGCTTTTGGGCTCTAGTCAAGGCTCACAGGTCGAATAAATTCGACCCTACATTTCTACCTATTTCCTTAACTTAATGGCAGTGCTACTAAGCGCTGCCTAACATCCGTTAAGTAATGCTAGTGAGATTTAGACTTGCCACTTTTTATAAACGCACCAACGGAACCACTACTGATGGCTGATGCACTGTTAAGACAATGGACTATCCTGCAATCTATCCCTCGTCACCCAAGGCGAATCAAAATTGCCGGTATTTTGGCGCTGTTGCAGCTGCAGCTATCCAATATGCCAACCTATCGCACGATTCAACGCGATCTGGATAGGTTGGCTGGTATTTTTCCACAGCTTAAAAATGAAACGCTTAATGGCACTCATTATTGGTATTTGGATGGTAAAAATACGGTGTTGGAAATTCCGCAGATGGAACAAAGTACCGCTTTGGTTTTTTATATGGCGCAACAGCAATTGAATAACCAATTTCCAACCAGTGCATTGGAAAATCTGAATGGGTATTTCAATAGTGCCTCGGATTTATTGGACAAGCACAACACTGCTATTTCGCGCTGGCGTGACAAAATTAAAGTATTGCCACAAACACAGTTATTAATTGCTCCGAATATTAATCATGATGTGTTGAATGTGGTTTATGAGTGTTTATTAAATAATCAAAAATTTGAGGCGAAATATTTTGGTCGGAATGATGATCAATATAAAACCTTTCTGGTCAATCCTTTGGGATTGGTTTTTAGGGGAACAGTCACTTATTTGGTTGCTACCCTGAATACCTATCAAGATATTAGAATCATGAGTTTACATCGTTTTGTCGATGCTACGCCTACAGAACAAGTTTGCGTATTACCAAATGGATTTAGTTTGGATGATTATATAAAAGAAGGGCGTTTTGATTTTTTGATGGGGGATAGTATTGATTTGGAAGTGTTAGTTTCTTCTGACGTTGCGATTCATCTGAATGAAAGCAAATTGGCTGAAAATCAACAAATTACGCCATTAGAGAATGGCTGTAGTTTATTGACAGCGACGGTAAGAGATACTGGGCAGTTACGTTGGTGGTTGTTGGGGTTTGCTGATCAAATTGAAGTGCTTAGTCCGAAAAGCTTGCGTGAGGAGTTTAAAGTTAAAGCACAAAATATGGCTAGAAAATATGCTGATTAGAGGATGGCTTACGGTTGTTAAATAAGCTATCTGCCCGACAGGATTATGTGGCTTGGCAGATAGAGCAACACGCCAAAGCTAATAATGTTCAGGAAGCCTTATCACAAGCGATTTTGGATCGAGTTGATAGTGGTATCGCACATTACGAAAAAACCGGTTTGCATGTTTCATTTGATGAGGTGCGCGATTGGGCAAAATCAGTTCGTTTGAATCGTGATGCACCGTTACCTAGTTGCCATGAATAAAGACTCTGGAAAAAATTGCAGGCCCACTGTTCTTTTGTCATCCCGTTAGGGATCGCTTCGCTGCAGCAGGACGGGGTTTTTAACCCCGTCCTTAATGTTTCAAATCTCTTCAAAGTAGCAATAAATAGTTCAGACGGCGTTACAAACGCCGTCTGGCGGTGGCTATATTCTGGTTTTGATGCAAAATACTCGCCACTGAGTTTTATGAGTATTTTATGAGAATCCTGCTGGTTGAAGATGATGCGGTATTGGGGGATGGTTTGTCTTTAAGTCTTAACGACTGGGGGTTTGATGTCACTTTGGCGGTCACCGGCAATTATGCTTCTAGCGCTTTGAGCACTCAACCTTATGACTTGGTGATTCTGGATTTAGGATTGCCTGATATGGATGGGCGCGAGTTGTTGCGGCAATTGCGGGCGCGGAAATCAGCGATTCCGGTATTAATTCTGACTGCTCGTGATGGTTTAAATGATCGGGTGAGTGGCTTGGAATTGGGCGCTGATGATTATATGACCAAGCCTTTTGAACTGCGTGAGTTGGAGGCGCGGGTGAAGGCCTTATTGCGTCGCAGTCATGGTGGTTTTAATCACGATATTCGCTTTGGGCGTTTGGTGCTTGATCCGCTTACTCAGCAGTTGACGGTCGATGATAAGCCGATGTTATTGCCGCCAAGGGAATATGGGGTGATGGAGGCGTTATTGTTACAGGCGGGGCGAGTGGTTAGTAAAGATAGTATTGCTCAGCGGCTGGCTTCTCATTCTGACGATTTGGCGGATAACGCTATCGAGGTTTATGTGCATAGGCTGCGTAAACGCTTGGAGCCTTTGGGGATTCGGATTAGAACTGTACGGGGGCTAGGTTACTTATTGGAGCAAGATTCAGATGAATAAGCCGCAAAGTTTACGGGCAAAGTTATTGTTACGCTTGGCGTTGCCGTTGATTGTGGTAGCGATTTTTGACGCTTCGGCGTCTTATTTTGTGGCTTTGCATTATGCGGATTTGGCTTATGACCGCTGGCTGCTGGATTCGGCGAAATCGTTGGCACAGGAAGTCAAAACCAAACAAGATCGTGTTAGTTTTGAATTGCCGCCTATCGCGGTGGAAGTGTTTCGTTGGGATGATGTCGATAAAACTTTTTTTAAAGTCGAGTCCGAGGCTGATGGTTTTTTGGCGGGTGATGAAAAACTGCCTAGTCCGGTGATGGCCAATTTGCTGGCTAATGAAGCTTGGTTTTGGGATGGCGAGATTGATGGTCAAAACGTTAGGATTGTCTCGGTATTAAGCAAGCAAGCGCCACAGGCTGAGCATGTGGTGATTTCGGTGGCGGAAACCTTGAACAAACGCCGCAGCATGATGCATGAAATTTTGTTGGCGGATATCGTGCCGCAGTTGTTTTTGGTTTTTATTACCTGTTTCTATATTTGGACCGGCGTGAGTAAGGGCCTTAAACCGCTGAATAATTTGGCGAAACTGATTGCCAAGCGTTCTGCTAAAGACTTTAAGCCGATTTCTGATGCGGGTGTGCCGTCGGAAGTATTGGGTTTAACGCACACTATCAATGGATTGTTACAACGTTTGGGGGCGACCCTGATTGCTCAACAGCGGTTTATTGAAAATGCCGCGCATCAATTACGCACACCATTAGCGGGTTTAAAGCTACAAGCTGAGCGTGCGCTGGCGCATGATGATCCACAAGCCACCAAGCTGGCGCTGATTCAAATTAAAAACTCTGCAGATCGGGTTGCTCACCTGAGTAGCCAATTACTGACTTTGGCTAAATCAGAGTCGGTATCGCAATCGCAACCTGATTTCAAATTGATTGATTTAACTGCGCTGGTTCGGGAAACCTGTATGGATTGGGTGCCCAGAGCCTTGGAGCGAGATATGGATTTGGGGTTTGACGCCAGTCAGGCTTTGATTCAGGTTAAAGGTGACCCAGTTTTGCTACGCGAGTTGTTGAGTAATCTGCTTGATAATGCCATTGCTTATGGCAAGGTCGGAGGTCATATTAGCGTCAAAATTCAGCTTGAGAGCGATTCTGAGCTGGTGTTGAGTGTCGAAAATGAAGGCCGAAGTATTGCTGTTGACGAGCAGGAAAAGATTTTTGAGCGGTTTTATCGAATTCAGGGCACTCTTGGTGATGGCTGCGGTTTGGGTTTAGCTATTGTCAAAGAAATTGCTGAGTTACATTCAGCAAAAATCAAAATTGAGCCACCGAGCGAGGTAAGCAGTGGTGTGCGGATTGTTGTGCAGTTTAATTAACTCTTCTTGTTCCCCCATCTAAAAAGCTAACCAACAACACCGTTTGTTAGCTATCCCCCAAATCCTCTATTTCGTTGTTGAAAGGTTTATGTAAGGTTCAAGCGCTAGGATGTTTGTTCAATCAAAATTTTGAGCTAACCAATTCAGGTTAGCGACAAATTGCTTGATGGATCAATTATGAGATTAACGGTTGAAGTTCTTGGTGTTCTCAATATATAGTGTTGATTCGATATTATTTCGCCTTTGATCATAATAATAAATTGGCTACTTAAAGGATTTTTTATGCACACACCTTCCAAATTACTACTAGAGAATAAAGCTTGGTCGCAAGATATGATTGCTCGCCAGCCCAATTACTTCAATGAATTAGCCAAAGAGCAGCGGCCTGAATTTTTGTGGATAGGCTGTGCGGATAGCCGAGTACCGGCTGAAACCGTTGTCAATGCCCAGCCGGGTGAAATTTTTGTTCACCGCAATATTGCTAATCAAGTCATTACCACTGACTTTAACTGTCTGAGTGTTTTGCAATATGCGATTTCGGTTTTAAAAGTAAAGCATGTGATTGTTTGTGGGCATTATGGTTGTGGCGGTGTGATGGCAGCGATGCAGCCGCAAAGCGCGGATTTGTTGATTGCTAATAAATGGTTAATGCACATTAAAGATATTTACCGCTTGCATCAAGATGAGTTGGAGTCGATTGATCAGTCCAAAAAAGTGAATCGCCTGATAGAGCTAAATATTATTGAACAGGTTTATCGTTTGGCGCATACCTCAATCATTCAATCGGCTTGGAAACATGGCCATAAACCGACTATCCACGGTTGGGTATATGGGCTTAATGATGGTTTGATTGATGAATTGATCAAGCTTGATCACAACACTCAAATCAATCCCATTTATCGTTATGCGGAATAAGGTTTTGTGACAGGGACTAACACATGAAAACAGAACTTAATTTTTATCTCAGTCGTTTACGTTACGACTTACCCGCCAGCATTGTGGTGTTTTTGGTGGCTTTGCCCTTATGTTTAGGGATTGCTTTGGCTTCCGGTGCGCCGTTATTTTCAGGGATTATTGCCGGTTTGGTTGGCGGCGTGATTGTTGCTTGGGCCAGTGGCTCACAATTAAGTGTTTCTGGGCCGGCAGCGGGTTTAACCGTGATTGTCTTCAATGGCATTGAAGCTTTGGGTGGTTTTGGTGGCTTTTTATTGAGCTTGCTGATTGCTGGTGGTTTGCAAATTATTTTGGGTTTTTTAAGAGCCGGTTTAATTGGGGCGTTTTTTCCAGCGGCGGTGATTAAAGGTATGTTGGCGGCGATTGGTTTAATTCTGATTATTAAGCAAACCCCTCACGCGACTGGTTATGACGCCAGTTATGACGGTGACGAAAGTTATATGCAAGAAACCGCAGGCTCTAGCTTTTTTGAGTTATTTGAATCGATTGAAGCGATTACCCCGGGCGTTACCTTGGTGAGTGTGGTCGCGTTGTTGATTTTGATTATTTGGGAAACGCCGGTAATTAAGCGGGTGGCTATGTTGCGGTTGATTCCTGGGCCTTTGTTAGCGGTGGTGTGGGGAATTAGCTATAACAGCTTGGCGCTGAAATTTATGCCGGAATGGGTGATTGGTGGTCAGCATCTGGTGTCTTTGCCAGCGTTGGGAAATGCTGCGGCATTTGTTGAACAATTGCGTTTGCCGGATTTTAGCTATTTGAGTAATCCCAAGGTGTACAGCATTGCCGCGACTTTGGCGATTATTGCCAGTTTAGAAACCTTATTGAGTGTTGAAGCGGTTGATAAACTCGATCCACATAAACGCATTTCGCCGACCAATCGAGAATTAAAAGCGCAAGGTTTAGGCAATATGATCAGCGCTTTGATGGGTGGCTTACCGATTACCGCGGTAATTGTGCGTAGCTCGGCTAATATTAATGCCGGTGGTCAAACCCGAATCGCTTGTTTTTTTCATGGGGTTTTATTATTGGTTAGCGTGTTATTTTTTGCCGAATTTTTAAATACCATTCCCTTGGCCTGTTTAGCGGCGATTTTGTTGCAAACCGGTTATAAACTGGCAAAACCGAGCTTGTTTTTGGAGTTTTATCGCAAAGGCTGGGATCAGTTTTTGCCGTTTGCGATTACGGTATCGGCGATTTTAATCACCGATTTATTACAAGGGATTGCGATTGGCATGGCTTGTGGTTTCTTTTTTGTTTTAAGAGCAAATTACCATCAAGCTATTTCCTTGGTTCAACATGGCCCACATTATTTGCTGCGCTTACATAAAGATGTGTCGTTTTTGAATAAAGCTTTATTGCGGCAGTCATTAAGCAAGGTGCCTAATGATTGCGATTTGATTATTGATGGGGTTAAAGCGCAATTTATCGATCATGATATTTTAGAAACCATTGCTGATTTTATCTCGTCTGCAGCGGATCGAAATATTACTGTTGAATTGAATGGCTTGGAGTTGGCTGGAGTTAAGCCAGGATCTGGGCACTAGGGCGTTTTCAACGAGGCTGAAAAATCAGCCTCGTTTTCTAGCTTGCAGTAATGAAATAACCACCACAATGATCAAGCTTGCCAATGACAGTTCCAGCACTAAAAAAGCGCCGATTTTGAAGTAAGCAAATTGTGGATCAACAAATCTCACCAGCCAGCCGGCTGCTTCGTCAGCCAGCGCCGAGCCATAAATCACTACACTGAGCCAAACTTTAAGCAGAGTCGGTAACGATGTCATGATCATTAAGTGCGTTAGGGTCAGGATTAACATGCCCATCGCAAACAAATGAAAGTGACTGACTTCTAATAGGCTTTGATAGCTTCTCGGTTGGCCAAAATCTTGTTCAGAGCCTAAATAATAAGCAATCACCGATTCTGGACTGAGATTCATTTTGTGAAAAAACATCAGACCATTACTGAGCCAGAGCAAGGCGACATAAGCTAGAAACATCAGAATTAAGGTGTTTAGCAGTAATTGGCGGTTTTGTTCGCCGGTAACAAAGAATCGCATTATTTTGAGTTGTTTTTAATAGTCACTTGATAAACCGCTAACACTTTTCGTGCAGCATTAAGTGCGGCTCCGGTACTGAGTGTTGCGCCGCTAATACCTTGAATATCTTGGCTAAAACTGAGTTGTTCGAGGGTGTGGTTGCCTAGTTGATCAAACCAGCGTTCAGGTGGTTGATATTCAGGTGGCTCGTGAAATGCCAGTGTAAATACGTGGCGTAATTGACCTGATGCGTTAAGAACGACCAATAAGGTTTCTGGTTTGGTTCGGACATTATGGGTTTCAATCGCCGCATAGCCGATAATTTCACCCTGTTTTTTGCCGACATAAAAGCTGAAGAGATTGGATTCTAGTTTTACTTTGGCTAGTTGTTGAATTTCGTTGACCTGTTCTGGGGTTGGAAATAATGACAACATTTCAACCGTCGCCTCATCACCAAACGCCAGTTTCATGGCTTCATCCTTGCTATAAAAAACCTTTGCATCAGCATCAGCTATCGAAAAACTCCATAGCGACAGTAACAACAAAAAACCATTAAATTTCAAAACAGACATAGTTGCTCGATGCTAGAAGGTTGATAACACTGCTAATCATATTCAGAAGGAGGGGTTTTGCCAAGTATAAAATCTATTTGAGAATCGTTTGCATTTGTATTTGATGGCGTTTTATACTTTGTCTCGAATCTTTCGGAGAGTGTAAATATGAAAATTTCTCAAACTAAATTAGCGTTAACAATTGCTTTAATCATGACTGGGGTTGATGGTCAGGCGGCGGAAAAGTCATTGGAACGGCCGCAGACGATGGATGAGATGTGGAAAATTATCCAAGCGCAGCAACAGCAAATCGACAATATGACTAAAAAGCTGGAAGGCGTGGCACAAAAACCGGTTGCGGTAGCCGATACAAACGCCGTCACGACTTTGGAACGAAAAACCAATGTCTTAACCGAAGAAGTCGAAAAGCTACGAACCGAATTAGTGGTGCCGGAGAAAGTCGAATACAAAAGTGCCTATGGTTTAGGCCCTGCCGCCTCTAAGGTTTATCAAGTTGGAAAAGGCTTATCGATTGGTGGTTATGGTGAAGCTAATTATCAAGCTAGAGTGAATGATCAAGGTGGGCATAAAAGTGATGGCACACTTCCTAATTCTGACAATGCCGATTTAGAACGTTTAGTGATTTACACCGGTTATAAATTTAGCGACAACATTTTATTTAACTCGGAAATCGAATTTGAACACGGTTCGACAGGCAATAACGGATCGGGTAGCACAGGCACAGTTTCGGTAGAGATGGCTGCGTTGGACTTCTTTATTGATCCATTATTCAACGTTAGAGCCGGTATGCTGTTAATGCCAATGGGTTTTGTGAACCAAATTCACGAACCACCGTTTTTCTTTGGTAACAACCGGCCTGAAGTTGAAAGAAGGATTATTCCTAGTACGTGGCGTGAAAACGGTTTAGGTTTGTTTGGTGAATTACTGCCAGGTTTGAGCTACACCACCTATGTGGTGAATGGTATGAATGCTAAAAACTTCAGCGCCGATGGCATTCGTTCGGGTCGACAATCCGGCGGTCAAGCATTAGCAGAAGATTTAGCGTATGTCGGACGCCTTGATTACACACCCACCCAGTTGCCCAGTGTGACTTTGGGTGCTTCGGCTTATGTTGGGCATTCTGGCCAAAATCAATTATTCAACAATCAACAAATCAACGTCGCTACTCAGTTGTATGAAGCGCATCTGCAATGGAAATATCATGGCTTAGAGTTTAGAACCTTAGGTTCTTGGGGGCATATTGATGATGCAGGTTTACTCAGTAAAGCCAATGGAAAAACCATCGGTGAACAAAATTACGGCTGGTACAGCGAAGTGGGTTATGACGTAATGCCACATATTTTTACTGACACAACGCATTATTTAGCGCCATTTTTCCGTTATGAGCGGATGGATACTTTGGCAAAAGTCGCGGCAGGTTATCGTGATGATTTGAGTAAAGACTTGGAAATTTACCAAATCGGTGTCAATTACAAACCGATTCCTAATGTAGTGATTAAAGCCGATTACCGTAATTTCAAACAAAAAGCTGGGATTGCGCCTGATGACTTTAATTTAGGCGTGGGTTTTATTTTCTAAAAGTCTTAATTCGAGCAACTGAACTCGAGAGGCATTATTGGTTTAAATCATAAAAACAAATTGTCTCTCGCGTTATCAAGAATCGCTGTCACCGCTGGATGTTTGAGTTTTCTGCTCATGGTGATCGCATAGAATCGCTCCTGAACAGAGTCAATTGTGCCGATGCTTTTTACGCCATACTGATTTTGAATTTCGGTTGCCACTGAGGTTGGCGCTACAAACAAACCGGTTCCACCACTGCCAAAGGTTTTCAGCAACGCGCTATCTTCAATTTCTGCGCGGATGATGGGGCTGATACCTTGATTATCAAACCATTGGTCGAGTGAACGGCGTAAAGCACTATTGGCAGTCGGCAGCAAAAAGGGCGCACCGGTTAATGAGCGGGGAAAATCGCGGCGATAGACCTCGGCCAATCTGGGCGCACCAAACACCGTAATGCTACTTTCACCCAATAAATGATTGAAGGCTTTGGCACCGCTGGCATGGGTCAGTGGTGAATCAGAGATAACCAAATCGACGCTGTGTAATGACATTTCGGTTAACAAGCGCTCGGCTTTATCCTCATAACACAGCACTTGCACCGCCTCGGGAATATTGAACGCTGGTTCGATGAGTCGATAAACCGCTAATTTCGGTAAAGCATCGGAAATGCCAACCACTAATCTCAAGCCGGCACCGTTGGCTCGCCCCTTTAACGTGTTATTCAGTTCGCGCCCCAAAGAAAATATTTCGTCAGCATAGTGATAGACGACTCTGCCGGTATCGGTCAGGATTAATTTGCGACCACTTTTTTGGAACAATTTAGAACCAATCGCTTGCTCAAAAACCGCCAATTGACCACTAATGGTCGGTTGCGCCAGATGCAGCTTCTCACAAGCACGGGTAATGCTTTCTTCGCGTGCCACATTCCAGAAATAGAATAAATGTTGATAATTCAGGCGTTCCATAATCATTTTTGTATCGTTATTTTCGATGATTGTAATCCAATCTTTCTATTTAACAATGCTTAAGGCGGTCTGTACGATGTATCGCAACTAGTGATTTAGATGAGGAATTCAGCGATGCAAAAATTATTACAAGGACTTCAACATTATCAGACCAAAATTTTCGGTTCCCAACGTGAATTGTTTGAACGCCTCTCGCAAGGCCAATCGCCGGATGTGTTGTTTATTACCTGTTCAGATTCACGGATTAACCCTAATTTACTGACCCAAACCGAACCCGGTGAATTATTTATTTTGCGTAATGCCGGCAACATTATTCCGCCTTATGGCGCTGTGCAGGGTGGCGAGTCAGCGACTATCGAATTTGCGGTGGCTGCGCTGGGTGTAAAAGACATCATTATTTGTGGTCATACCCATTGTGGCGCTATGAAGGGCTTACTTGAGCCACCCAATAATCGCGATTTTCCAGCACTCACTGCATGGCTGGCTCATGCCGAATCGACTCGGCGAATTGTCCAAGACAAATATGCTGATCGCGAAGGCTCAGAATTGCTGAGTGTGACGATTCAAGAAAACGTGCTGGCGCAGATGGAAAATTTACGCACCCACCCGGTCGTCGCCTCAGGATTGTCACAAGGCAAACTCAAGCTACATGGCTGGGTTTATAAGATTGAAACGGGCGAGGTGTTTGGCTATGACCCTGAAGTTTGTCAATTTCAACTATTGACCGAACATCGTTCACTGTTATCGGTGCCGCAACGTAAACCGCTGGCTTTGGAAATCTGAAACTTGGTTAAAAACAAGCCAAATACTTTGCCGTTTTTAGGAGATTAAGCCGTGATGACTCAGCAAATGACGCATTTAAAACAACTTGAAGCCGAAAGCATTTTCATTATCCGAGAAGTGGCAGCTGAATTTGAAAAGCCGGTGATGTTGTATTCGATAGGTAAAGATTCCGCGGTGATGTTGCATCTGGCCATGAAAGCCTTTTACCCAGCAAAACCGCCATTTCCATTACTGCATGTCGATACCACTTGGAAATTTCGCGAAATGATTGAGTTTCGTGACCGCTATACCCGTGAATTAGGTTTGGATTTAATCGTTCATACCAATCAAGACGGGGTAAAAATGGGGGTTAACCCTTTTAGTTACGGCAGTCAAAATCATACCGATATTATGAAAACCCAAGCGCTAAAGCAGGCGCTGGATTTATATCGATTTGACGCCGCTTTTGGTGGTGCGCGCCGTGATGAAGAAAAGTCTCGCGCCAAAGAGCGTGTCTATTCGTTTCGTGACAAAAAACATCGCTGGGACCCGAAAAATCAGCGTCCAGAATTATGGAATATCTTTAACGGTAAGGTCGATAAAGGCGAAAGTATCCGCGTGTTTCCTTTATCTAACTGGACTGAGCTGGATATTTGGCAATACATTCTTTTGGAAAATATCCCGATTGTGCCGCTGTATTTCGCAAAAGAACGGCCAGTAGTTAGCAAAGATGGGCAGTTGATTATGGTCGATGATGACCGTATGCCGATTGGTCCAGCGGATAAAATCGAAATCAAAAAAGTGCGTTTTCGTACTTTGGGTTGTTATCCCTTGACCGCAGCCATTGAGTCTAATGCCACCACCTTGCAGGATATCATTCAGGAAATGTTGCTGACCACTACTTCTGAGCGTCAGGGACGATTGATTGATCACGATCAGGCAGGTTCGATGGAACATAAAAAACGTGAAGGCTATTTCTAAAAATTGCCGATTTACCCAGTCACGTATTCGGAGAAAAACCATGTCTCACCATTCCGATTTAATCCGTAACGACATTAACGCTTATTTAGCCCAACACGAACGCAAACAATTATTGCGTTTTTTGACCTGCGGTAATGTTGATGATGGAAAAAGCACCTTAATTGGTCGCTTATTGCATGATTCAAAAATGATTTATGAAGACCAGTTGGCAGCGGTGCAAGCTGACAGCCTTAAATCCGGCACCACCGGTGCTGGCAAAATCGACTTGGCCTTGCTGGTTGATGGCTTACAAGCGGAGCGCGAGCAGGGCATTACTATTGATGTTGCTTACCGCTATTTCTCAACCTCAACCCGTAAATTTATCATCGCCGATACCCCAGGTCATGAGCAATACACCCGCAACATGGCAACCGGTGCTTCAACTTGTGACTTGGCGGTGATTTTGATTGACGCGCGCTACGGGGTGCAAACTCAAACTAAACGCCATAGTTTTATTGCCTCGCTATTGGGTATCAAACACATCATCGTGGCGGTGAATAAAATGGATTTGGTGGCTTATAGCCAAGTCACTTTCCAGCAAATTCAAGCGGATTATCTGGCATTCGTTCAAGCGCTGGATTTGCAAGATATACATTTCATTCCCATCTCAGCCTTAGACGGCGATAACGTGGTTAACCCTAGCGCCAACATGCCTTGGTTTACCGGCAAAACCATGATGGATTTGCTGAACAGTATTGAAATTGCCAGCGACCATAACTTTAACGATGCGCGTTTTCCTGTCCAGTATGTCAACCGTCCTAATCTGGATTTTCGTGGCTTCTGTGGCACGGTAGCGTCTGGCGTGTTTCATAAAGGCGACGTTATTACCGCTTTACCCTCTGGCAAATCCAGCAAAATCAAATCCATCGTGACGTTTGATGGTGAGTTGGATCAGGCTTTTGCAGCGCAAGCAGTAACCTTGACCTTGGAAGATGAAATCGACATTAGTCGTGGTGATGTGATTATTGGTGCGCAACAAAATACCGCCAGCATCGCTGACAAATTTAAAGCCACCATAGTTTGGATGACTGAACAGCCGATGATAGTGGGGCGGCAATATCTGATTAAATTGGCTACTCGTAGCGTATCAGCATCGGTCGCAATGATTGATTATCGGATTGATGTGAACACCTTGGAGCAGTTTCCCGCCAAGCAACTCAATCTGAATGAAATTGCTGCCTGCACGTTGGCGTTAAACGCGCCAGTCGTGTTTGATCCCTACCAACGCAATAAAGGCATGGGCGGATTTATTGTCATTGATCGTTTGACCAATGTTACGGTTGGCGCAGGCATGATTGTTGATGAAGCTGGCTCACAAGATTGGTCGGCTGTTACAGCTCAAGAGCGTGCCACTCGCTTTGCGCAAACGGCAAGCATAATTGCTTTTAAGGGGGCTCAGGCGAAAGATTTGGCTTATCAGCTTGAACGCAAACTGTTTGATACCGGTCACGCCAGCATTGTTTTGGAACAAGCAAATGATGAATTAATCACCGCCATCAAAAACGCTGGTTTGATTGGTCTGTGTTTGGATAGCAGCTGGTTAAGCCTAGATATGGTTTTTGATAGCTCTGTCGATAGTCTTGATGAGATTTATCGGCAGTTGAGAGAGCGTGGGGTCATTTATTAAGCGTTAAATGAGTACCTGATGTTACGCAGGTCGGATATAGCCGTCATTCCCGCGAAAGCGGGAATCGAGGGTATAAATAATTTTGTGTAAACGGTCACTTGGCAGGAAACTGTCGTTACTTTGCGAGGAATAGAAATGACCGACACAAAATCAATCCCGACCGACCTGATAGATGCCTTATTGTCAGGTTATAAAAAACCCGAAG
>CAIXED010000068.1 GCA_903918375.1 uncultured Pseudomonadota bacterium
ACCGAAACTTGGCCAGCGGTGGTGCAATTTGTCGATAGCCAAGTGTTATCAGCCAAATTAGCTTACCCAGTTTATGACTTTCAAATTGAGTTGGATGCTGATCAAACAGCAGGTTTTGTCAGACATTGGCACACCCAAGCAACAATCCCGCCTGAAAAACATCAGGCCTATGCAGTACAATGGTTCGGATTAGCCGCGACCTTAACCGGTCTATTTATTTGGATTAGTACAAGAAAACGCCGTGAACACTCAGCATAAAAAAAATCGCATCACCATTATTGTGGTGTTTGCGATGTCGATTATTCCATTTGGGATAGCTTGGTATCTTGCCGCTAACCCCGATACCGTTAAATTAGGCACCAACAATGGCGAGCTGATTACACCGCCGACGACAACCGAAGTCGAACAATTTTCAGGTGCCGATAGTTTCACTACTGACAATCTGAAAGAACTCAAAGGTCACTGGGTGATGGTCAATATTGTGACTCAGCAATGCGACAAAGTTTGTGCCGATGCGTTATACGCCAGCCGACAAGTTAGCTTAATGGTCGGTAAAGATATAGCTCGGCTTAGACGTGCGGTTTTTATCTCGAATCAGGCGCAATTAGCTGCTTTACCTAAAGAATGGCAAGAAGACGCTCGTTTGTTGAAAATTGTGCCGTCAGCGGCTTTACAAGAAAAAATTAATCAAATTACCAGCAGTCCAGCCCAAGAGGGTTGGTTGCTACTGATGGATCCACTCGGTAACCTGATGATGAAATATGCGCCAGGTTTTGATCCTTACAAAGTTAGAAATGACTTAAGCAAGTTATTACGCATCTCACAAATCGGTTAACCATATGTTTAGAAAATTAAGCTTACTCGGCGCAATTTTGGCGCTGTTAGTAATCGCCATCGGCAGTTACGTCAAATTAACCAATGCCGGATTAGGCTGTGAAGACTGGCCGGCCTGTTACGGCAAAAGCATTGTCAATCTGGCGGCTGACGCTGAATCACAAACCGCCAATTATTGGATAGAGCAGGGCCATCGTTATTTAGCCTCGGGTTTAGGCATTCTGGCTTTAGTGCTATTGCCATTTGCTTGGCGTGCGCAACAACGTGGCAGAGCTTTAAGCTTGAATCTATTGTTATTGATTTTAGTCGCTTCACAAGCCGCTTTAGGTATCAGCACCATCAATCTGCAATTGATGCCGATTGTGGTCACCGCACATTTATTATTGGGCTTTGTGACCTTTTGGACTTTCAGCTGGAGTTACTTGCGTTTTAGCCCTAATTTGGCGGCACAATCGCAACGATCCGGTTTAGCCGTGTTTACGCTGTTTGCGATGCTAGTCTTAGTGTTGCAATTGGTTTTAGGGGCTTGGGTCGGTAGTAATTTTGCTGGTCTTGCTTGTAGCGATTTCCCTCGTTGCAACGGTGTTTGGTTGCCAGAAGGTGATTACGCCGCCGCTTTAGATTTATTCAAGGGCTTGTTAACTGGCGATAGCTCGGTTTTACCAGAAGCTGCGCGAGTAATGATTCATGCTTTACATCGGGTTGCTGCTGTTGTGACTTTCATCGTGCTTAGCGCGGTGATGTTGAGTGCAACCAATGAAGAAGCACCCAAACAAGTTCGTACTGCCGGTAATTTATTAAGCCTGTTGCTATTAATCGAAATCGGTTTAGGCATTTTCAGCGTTAAGCAATCATTACCGCTGTTTTTAACTTTAGCGCATAACCTTTTTGCCGCCTTATTGATGTTGCCGTTATTGGCGATTTATTTATTCAGCAAATATCGCCAACCATCTGTAGAAACTCAGCTAGAACCATCCGCTAAACCGCAACCCGTTGCTGACCAATCACAACGATTAAGCGGCCAGCTAAAGAAAACTCGTAGTGGCTTAAGCGGTCTTTTAGGTAATTTATTGTCGGGTCAAAAAGCCGTTACCCGTGATTTATTAGACGAAATCGAAACCAGCTTGTTAATGGCGGATATTGGTATCGAAACCACCACTGCGATTATCAACCAATTAACTAGCAGTTTGGAGCGCGAGCAACTGCGTGATGGCGAAGCCTTGCATCAAGCCTTAAAAGAAAACTTGTATCAAATGCTGCAACCTTGCAGCCAACCGCTAATCATCCCCAAACAAGATTCGCCTTATGTGATTTTAGTGGTCGGGGTTAATGGTGCTGGTAAAACCACTTCAATTGGCAAGCTGGCTAATCGCTTACAAGCCCAAGGCCACAGTGTGATGTTGGCTGCTGGTGATACTTTCCGCGCTGCGGCAGTAGAGCAATTGCAAACTTGGGGCGAGCGTAATAATGTTCATGTCGTCGCTCAGCACACTGGTGCTGATTCAGCATCGGTGATTTTTGATGCTTTGGAATCCGCTAGAGCCAAAGGTGTTGATGTATTGATTGCCGATACCGCGGGTCGCTTACACACCAAATCGAATTTGATGGATGAGTTGAAAAAAATCAAACGCATCATGGGTAAATTAGACCAAGCGGCACCGCATGAAGTGTTATTGGTTTTAGATGCTGGGACCGGTCAAAATGCTTTATCGCAAGCACGATTGTTCAACGAAACCGTCCAGTTAACTGGTATCGCTTTAACTAAATTAGACGGCACCGCCAAAGGCGGGGTGATTTTTGCTTTAGCCAATCAATTGCACATCCCGATTCGCTTTATTGGTGTTGGTGAAGCGATTGAGGATTTACAAGATTTTGATGCTCGCACTTTTGTTGATGCTTTATTTGTAAAAGACTAACGCCATGCTCAGATTCGAACACGTTTACAAACGCTATCCCGATGCCGGCGAAGCCTTAACCGATGTCAATTTTGATTTAAGCAAAGGTGAAATGGCTTTTTTAACCGGTCGTTCGGGAGCGGGTAAAAGTACCTTGTTGAAATTGATTGCCATGATGGAACAATGCACTCGCGGCACTATCATGCTCGATGGTCAAAACATCAGCCGGATTAGCGATAGAAAAATCCCGTATTTGCGCCGCAATTTGGGTCTGATTTTCCAAGACTATAAATTGCTAAACGATAGAACCGTGTTCGACAACGTGGCTTTGCCGTTGATTGTTTCAGGGGTTAATCATCAAGAAGTGTCACGACGGGTGAGGGCTTCGCTGGATAAAGTCAGTTTATTAGGCAAAGAAAAGAAATACCCGCTGCATTTATCCGGTGGTGAACAACAACGGGTGGGTATTGCGCGTGCGATTGTGAACAAACCAAAATTGATTCTGGCCGACGAACCAACCGGTAACCTTGATCCGGGCTTGTCAGCAGAAGTGATGCAGATGTTTGAAGAGTTTAAATACAACGGTACTTCGGTACTAATTGCTACCCATGATATTGAATTGATTAATCGCTTGGGGCACCGAGTATTGACCTTGGATAAAGGCCATTTGATTGCGAGTTAACCGATGAAAAAACCGAAAACAATCCGCAAACATCAACAAAGTTTGAAAGACAAATTGGTCGAAAAATTCGAAGCCTATTTGCTTAATCACGCCCATGGCTTATTTTCCAGCTTAGGTCGCATGACCCGCACCCCATTCACCTCAGCAATGACCATTTTGGTATTAGCGGTGGCGATTTCATTAGCGGGTGGTTTTTACATTGTGGTTGGCAATATCCAGCAGCTGACCGGTAATTTAGAAGCCAGCAATCAAATGTCGCTGTTCTTAAAAGACAATATCACCGATTCAGCTGGGCAAAAACTAGCCGACCAGCTCAAGCAACATCCCAGCAGCGAAGCGGTGAAATTCATCACTAAAAAACAAGCGATGGAAGAGTTCAAAGCCAATAGTGGCTTTGGCGAAGCCTTGACCGCATTAGATACCAATCCCTTGCCTAGCGTGATTCAAGTTCAGCCGAAGAACAGCCTGGATAGCAACGAAGACATTGAAAAATTGATGGCTGAGTTTAAACAATTGCCACAAGTCGATTTCGTCCAAGTCGATATGCAATGGATAGAGCGGATGCAAACCATCATGCTGATTGCCAGCCGCGCGGTGTTTTTAGTCAGCTTGTTGCTCGGTTTCGCCGTGACCTTCATTACTGGCAACACGATTCGTTTGGAACTGCATCACCGCCGTGACGAGGTGTATATCTCCAAGCTGGTCGGTGCAACCTTATCTTTTATTCAGCGGCCTTTTTTGTACTGCGGTTTTTGGCTGGGTTTCATTGCCGGTTTTTCAGCCTGGCTGATTATCACCATCATGTTGTTAATCGTCGAATCGCCGGTTGAAAAGTTATCGACCTTATATAACAGCGCTTTTGAATTGCAGTTTTTAGGCTTCTTCGAGTTTTTAGCATTATTGTTGCTGGCTTCTGGCTTAGCGGTATTAGGCTCGTGGGGCGTTTTGCATTATCAATTGCGTCAACTCAAACCCCAATAACACCATGCGCTTTTGGGAAACTAAAACCCTTGCCGAAATGACCACTGAACAGTGGGAATCTTTGTGTGATGGCTGCGGCCAATGCTGTTTACACAAGCTGGAAGACGAAGATACCGGCGAGTTGGCATTTACCAGCGTTTGTTGTGATTTGATTGATTTAGACACCTGTCGCTGCACTCGTTACAGTGAGCGTTGTACCTTAGTACCGGAATGTCTGGATCTCAAACAACACGACTTTGCCGAATACAACTGGCTACCCGCTACCTGCGCTTATCGGCTATTAACTGATGGTAAGCCTTTACCGGAATGGCATCCATTAATCACCGGTAATCCCGACTCAGTCAAACAAGCCGGCGCCTCAATTAGTAGCTACGCCACCAAAGAGTCACAAGTTGATGATTTGGAAGATTACATTATTGAATGGCTAATGCCTCCCAGTTAATAAGTCATTAATAGATTTTTATTCAATAGCTCATATTTTAATCATTACGTTTTAACTCATTAAAAAGGTAACACTGTGTTTTCATTGCAAACCATCTTTGGCAAAGGCGATAAGTTTTATAGTTTACTTGAAGCAAGCGCTGAATCCGCTCGCCTATCATCCAGCGAATTAATTAAATTGCTTAATTCGCCAGTGACTCAACAATCATTAGAACAATTCAAACAAGTACGCCGCCGCGAAAAAGATTTGTTTACCCAAATCAGTGCTGAATTGGTCGATACCTTTGTTACTGTACTGGATAGGGAAGATATCGAGGCGCTGAATAACGCGCTGTATAAAATTCCTAAAATCGTCGAAAAATTTGCCGAACACTATACCTTGGCTTTCAATCGAATCGGCGATGTCGATTTTCTCAGCCGCGCCATCATGTTGGAGCAAGCCTGCCAAGTTTTAGAGCAAATGGTCGGACAGTTACGCAAAGGCATGGACTTAGATGCGGTTAAAAAATTAAACGATCAATTGCAAGTCATAGAAGCAGAAGCTGATCAGCAAATCCTTGAGTTGTATCGCGACATCTATGCCAACGAAACCGATCCAATCCGCTATCTGGTAAAAATGGATATGTTCCAAATCCTTGAAAAAGCCATTGATCGTTGTCGTGATGCCGGTAACGTCGTTTATCACATCGTCTTAAAAAATTCGTAGAAGGTTTTCCATGTTGACCTTGCTTTTGCTTGTCATTTTGGCAGCGTTGATATTCGAGTTTGTTAACGGATTTCACGACACCGCTAATTCGATTGCTACCGTTGTTGCAACTAAAGTATTAACCCCCACCCAAGCCGTGATTCTAGCTTCCGTCACCAATTTAGTCGGCGCGCTATCCGGCACAGCGGTTGCGAAAACCATTTCCTCTGGATTAGTCGATACCGGAATGGTCAATATCAGTTCAGAAGTTTTGATCTGCGCGTTAAGCGGGGCAATTCTTTGGAATCTGATCACTTGGGCCTTAGGCTTACCATCTTCTTCCAGTCATGCCTTGATTGGTGGCTTATGTGGCGCGGCCTTGGCGGCTGCTCACAACAATCCTGATGTGTTGATTTGGTCTAAAACTGCCGCAGTTTGGACCGAAAACAAAGGTTTGTTATGGAAAGTCGTATTGCCGATGGTCAGTTCGCCTGTCGCTGGTTTTACTTTGGGTATTGTCATCATGGGCGTATTGATGGCTATCATCAGCGGCATGAACTCGGCTGGCGGTGTGCTGGCAAGAATTAGTCGCCCAAAATGGATTAATGCTGTATTCGGTAAAGCGCAATTATTCTCGGCAGGTTATATGGGCTTTGCTCATGGCAGTAATGACGCCCAAAAAACCATGGGTATCATCGCCTTAGCGATTTTTACCGCCAATGGCGCTGGTACTTTGGATCAATTACCAGCTTGGGCTGAATTTTTACGCCCTGATGGTGGCGAAAAAGACATTGATACTTGGATTGTCTTTACTTGCGCCTTGGTAATGGCGTTGGGAACTTCGGTCGGTGGTTGGCGAATTATTAAGACCTTAGGTCATAAAATGGTCAAGCTGCATCCAATCAACGGTTTTGCTGCTGAAACCAGTTCTGCAACCATCCTGTTAACCGCGGCTCACTTCGGTATGCCGGTTTCTACCACCCACAGTATTTCAACCGCGATTATGGGGGTTGGTTTTGCCAAAAACCCTCACACCTTAAAGCTGTCAGTGATTGAGCGGATTATTTGGGCTTGGGTTTTGACCATTCCAGCCGCCGGTGGGGTTGCTTGGGGTATGGTGACACTATTGACGATGTTTCAGTCAGCTGGCTAAAGCTTAACTAAATTAAGGAGCGCCGATTATGGCTTTAGTCTCATTGCGACAAGTTTTGGATTATGCCGCCGAGCATAACTTCGCCATCCCAGCATTTAACATCAGCAACATGGAACAAGTGCAGGCCATCATGCAAGCCGCTGATGCCTGTGATAGTCCGGTGATTATGCAAGGTTCAGCCGGTGCCAATACCTATGCTGGCGAAGTGTTCTTACGGCATTTGATTCAAGCCGCTGTCGAACAATATCCGCATATTCCCGTTGTCATGCACCGCGATCACGGCCCATCGCCAGACATCTGCGCCCAAGCCATTCAATCCGGTTTTAGCTCGGTGATGATGGACGGCTCCTTGTTGGAAGACATGAAAACCCCGTCTTCATTTGAGTACAACGTCGAAGTGACGCGCAGCGTAGTCAAAATGGCACATGCTTGTGGGGTTTCAGTTGAAGGCGAAATCGGCTGTCTAGGATCATTAGAAACCAAGCAACAATCTGATCACAGCCAATTGTTGACCGATCCCGACGAAGCGGTGGAATTTGTTAAACAAACCCAAGTTGATGCTTTAGCGGTGGCGATTGGCACCAGTCACGGCGCTTATAAATTCAGCAAACCGCCCACTGGCGAAGTGTTGGTGATTAGCCGTTTAAAAACCTTGCAACAGCGTCTACCTAACACCCATTTCGTCATGCACGGCTCTAGTTCAATCCCCCAAGATTGGCTACATGTTATCAATGAATACGGCGGTGAAATTCCGCAAACTTACGGTGTACCAGTCGATGAAATCGTCGAAGGGATTAAGTACGGGGTTCGCAAAGTCAACATCGACACCGATTTACGCATGGCCTCTACCGGCGCGATTCGTCGCTATCTAGCGCAACCTGAAAACGCCGCCGATTTGGATGCCCGTAAAATTTACAAAGCCGCTAGGGATGCCATGCAAGCACTTTGCCAATCACGCTATCAAGCATTTGGCTCAGCGGGTCACGCCAGTAAAATCAAAGCGATAGCGTTGAGTGAGATGGCTAAGCGGTATAGATAGGATGTGTTAGCGATAGCGTATCTATCAGGCATGATGCGCTACACTTCAATTTGTTTGGCATAGTCTTCAATCTCTAATTTCTCCAAGTGTGTCAAATAACACAGTTTAATAAAACCCTTTCTTGATTAATCCCTTTTTAACCAATTGATTTTTCTGCTAAAAAAATAATCCTAGTCATCAGGCTTGGATTATTGTGCTAAATAACCTAGTTTAATTTTAAAACTGTGTGAAATAACACAATCGCTATTCAATTATTAGGTGTTATTTATCCCAAGTAACTGAAATTAAAATCAAAAAATAAACTGGCCTGTATTTTGCTTATCCAGTTCAGCGACTACGTGCTGTGGTCGTTGAGTATTTTATTTTTAATTTTGGATAAACCTATGCAACTAATTGAAAGCAAGACTCGAGGTGGGTATCTATTTCAAGCAAAGCACCTTAAATTGTTAGCAACCTCAGCCTTATTACTGACTTGTGAGTTTAATCAGGCTTATGCTGTTGATGTTAAGAAAGCGACTGAGTCGAAGACCACCGCTAATCAGGAAAAACCATCCACCGAGTTAGAAACAGTGACAGTTGAGGCGGATGCGCCATTAAAAAAAACAGGCTCGATTACCACGCCTGACGTTGAAACCGCAAAAGCGACTTTGAATAAGATTGCTGGTGGCGCTAATGTGATTGATAGCAAAAGCTATACCGAAGGCCGCGTTTCTAATCTGAAAGATGTATTAGGTTATTCGCCAGGGGTTTATATCCAGCCACGATTTGGTTCAGACGAAGCCCGATTATCAATACGCGGTTCCGGTTTGCAGCGGACCTTTCATATGCGCGGCATTAATATGTTGCAGGACGGTATCCCTGTGAATTTGGCTGATGGTGGTGGCGATTTTCAAGGTGTCGATGGCTTGAATTACGATTACGTCGAAGTCTATCGCGGGGCCAATGCTTTGCAATACGGCGGGACTACTTTGGGTGGTGCTATCAACTTTATTTCACCGACCGGCTATACAGCACCTAAGTTACAAATGCGGATGGAAGGTGGTTCTTATGGTTATCTGCGTGGTCAAGCGGCTGTGGCTGGTGTCGAAGGTAACACTGATTATTTCTTGAGTTATAGCCATACTGAACAAGATGGTTTTCGTGATCATGCCAGACAAAAGAATCACCGTTTCAGCGGTAACGTCGGTGTCAAATTATCTGATCGTTTAGAAACGCGGTTTTTTGCTGGTTATACCGATACTAACTCTCGGTTACCGGGATCTTTAACCAGTAAAGAATTGTATGAAACGCCTAGAAAATCCTCTCCCACCAATTTCATTCTTGACCAACAGCGTAATTATCAGAATTGGCGGATGGGTAATAAAACCACCTATAGTTTCGATGATAAAAATCGTTTAGAAGTGAATGCCTTTTATTCCTACAAAGATTTGAATCACCCGATTTTCCAAGTGATTGATCAACTGACTCACGATTATGGTGGAGGGCTTCGGTTTATTTCTGAAAATGATTTGTTCGGTCATAAAAATCAGTTTGTATCAGGGCTTTTGATGCAAAACGGTGATACTGAAGACCGTCGTTATAAAAATTTAATGGGTAAACCGGATGGATCTGCGTTAGCGGCTTACAATCTAAATGCGTTCAACTTAACCGCTTATATGGAAGATCAATTTTATCTAACTAATCGTTGGGTCGCGGTTTTGGGGGGTTCTTGGACTCAAGCTGATCGTCAGTTGAATGATTTGAAACTAGCCTCGAATAGTTTTGACGAATCCTATAATCGTTTTACACCGAAAGTCGGTGTGCGTTATGAGTTCACGCCTACGACGCAAGTTTTTGCTAATTACAGCCAAAACTTTGAGCCACCCAGTTTTGGTGAATTATCAGGCGGCCCGCTGATTACAAAAGTAAAGGATCAAAAAGGCCATACGGTTGAAATTGGTTCTCGTGGACGCTGGGATAATTTGCTGACCGAATGGGATGCGGCCTTCTACCATACTTGGGTCGATAACGAAATGCTCAGCTTGAATGATCCACTGGGCTTACCTTTGGGAACTATCAGTGCTGATAAAACCATTCATCAAGGTATTGAGTTGGGCTTAACCCATCGGTTTTTTGATGAACGCTTGGTGTTAAGACAAAACTATATGTGGAATAACTTCCATTTTGATGGTGATCGCACCTATGGCAATAAAATGTTGGCTGGTGTGCCAGAACATTTTTATCGTGCTGATTTGGTTTATCGCTGGGATGAAGGTTTTTATCTAGGCCCTAATGTGGAATGGACGCCATCAGACTATGCTGTCGATCATGCCAATACATTGAATGCCAAGGGTTACGCTTTCTGGGAAGCAAAGTTGGTTACGCCAATAAAAAGCAAGGCTGGGATGTGTTTTTGGAAGGTCGTAATTTAACTGACCAAACCTATACCGCTACTACCGGTGTGATTGCTGATGCTAAAGGTCGGGATAGTTCACAGTTCATGCCGGGTGATGGCATAACCGTGTATGGTGGTTTTAAGTGGAGTATGTAGTCCCTTAGAGTCATAAGGCGTGCTTCGCTCCCCGCGAGGCACGCCACACCGAATTAGCGAACCCCTTGCAATCCCCCCGTATGCAAAACCACCAGCCTTTGCCCTTTGGCAAAATAGCCTTGCCGCATCAAATCAACAATCGCGAACAGTAATTTGCCGGTATAGATAGGCTCTAAGGCTATGCCATGTTGTTGCTGAAACTGTTCAATAAACGCTAGTAATTCTGGGCTGGATTTAGCAAAGCCGCCGTGATGGTAATCCAAGAGTAATTGCCAGTTATCGGCAGGGCGCTTGCTTAATTGTTGGATTTCATCAATTAAATAGCCGCCGTTTTTAATCGCCGCAACCCCTAATAATTGCGTCGTTGCTGGCGCTTGATTGATTAAACCCGCCAATGTGGTGCCGGTGCCGCAAGCGGTCGCTAGATAATCAAAATTCAGAGCAATTTCATCAATAATTTCACCAACCCCTTGCAAAGCCAATTCACTAGCCCCGCCTTCCGGCAGCCAATATTGACCGGCTTGTAAATCTGGCAAGCTGTCATGCTGTTTGTATTGCCGCAATTGTCGATAAGCTTCCCGCGACACAAACCGCAATTCCATTCCCCAATCTCGTAAATCGCGCAAAGTTGGATTGAAAACTGTGGGTTGTTCGCCGCGAATATACGCCACGGTTTTTAGTCCCAAGGCTTTGCCAGCAAACGCCAGTGCATGGCAATGATTGGAATAAGCACCGCCCATGCTGACGATGCAATCAGCGTTGAGCGATAGGGCATGGTTTAGACAGTATTTAAGCTTGCGCCATTTGTTGCCGGAGATGATGGGATGCAGTAAATCATCGCGTTTGATCCACAGCTCTAAGCCGTGGCTGGCAAATTCGGCGTCAAAGATTGGCTGCAGCGGCGAGGGGGATAATTGCTGCGCCAAGCTTTGTAGGCGCGGGTGTAACTTCAAACTTGCGCCTGTTTAATCGCCCAAGCTACATCTGCCGCTTGGCGATTGGCTTTAACATCATGCACCCGAAACATCGTCACCCCCGCCATTACGCCTAAAGCGGTAGTGACAGCGGTAGCGGTGACTAACTGGCTGGGTTCACTGACATTACAAATACTGCCCATAAAACGCTTGCGACTGGTGCCCAATAACACCGGATAACCGATGGCGACTAATTGATCCAAATTAGCCAACAAATCCAAATTGTCCTGTTTGCGCTTGCCAAAACCAATCCCCGGATCAATCGCAATCAGCTCAGGTTTCAAACCCGCGTCTAAAGCGGCTGCTACTTGTTGCTGTAACAAGCTTTTAACCTCGGTAACCACATCGGTATAAAACGGTTGGTCTTGCATAGTTTTTGGCGTGCCTTGCGCGTGCATCAAAATAATCGGCATTTGATTAGCAGCGGCAAAATGCAGCATATTGGCATCGGCCAAACCGCCAGAAACATCATTAATCAAATTGGCACCGGCTTGCAAAGCCGCTTCAGCGACAGTGCTTAAAGTGGTATCGATACTGATGATAATCTCGGTATTAAGCTGGCGAATGGCTTTAATTGCTGGCACCACGCGGCGAATTTGTTCATCAGCTGAAACTGGATCAGAACCGGGTCTAGTCGATTCTCCACCGACATCAATCATATCCGCGCCTTCCGCGAGCATGGTTTCCGCTTGCTGAATCGCGGCATCAAGGCCAGTAAATTTACCGCCGTCAGAAAAGCTGTCAGGCGTGACATTTAAAATGCCCATGATTTGCGGAGAGGTGGTTTTGAACATGGTTTTTAATTATTCGATTAGTGTTGGATCATTGCTGAGAGGTTAAACTTGGAAATTGGCAAAAGCCTCTTCATCTTCTGGACTATTCCAATCTCTAGCTAGAGCTTGTTCACTCAATAGCGCGGTTTCATTCAATAAAATTTCTTCTTTTAGGTCTTCTGGCAATACCGCTGTTTTTTCAGTAATTTCTTCAATTAAACAATGCATATAAACCTCATTTGAATGGTTGGGTTTTACTGCCCACAACACCGCTTAAACTTCTTCCCGCTACCACAAGCACACGGCGCATTCTTGCCTGTATTGGTCTCAACACCGACTTTATTTACCGCTTTTACCACGCCGTCCAAATACTGCCAGCGTTGGCCGTTTTTCACAAAGCGGCTGATTTCGTGCATGAAATAGTCAACACCGTCTTGCTGGTAAAAAGCTTTAAATTCCACCACGCCTTTGCTGTCACTGGCGCCGCCTTTTTTAGTGCTAATAATGCTTAAACTTTGCCACTCGGCGGTTTCTTTAGAAAAATCAATATTGGCAGGGCGTTTGCTGCTGTCCCAGCTGGCGATTAAATACTCAGTATTCCGCAAGGCATAAGCCGTAAACCGCGAACGCATCAAATCGGCAGCGGTTTTGGGAAGCTGCTCGCCGCCGTGATAAACACCGCA
Organism: uncultured Pseudomonadota bacterium; assembly: GCA_903918375.1. Lineage (GTDB taxonomy): Bacteria > Pseudomonadota > Gammaproteobacteria > Methylococcales > Methylomonadaceae > Methylomonas. Next base: position 12,671 of record CAIXED010000068.1, read on the forward strand.
GCAAGCTTGATAAGTTAAGCCAGAACCACACCGGCAGGCTTGGGATGAGTTGATTAATGTTGTCATAGCGGCGATTTTACCCAAATTCGGTATCATGCAGCACTTTCAATTCAACATCAGGCAAGGCGGTAATGGATGCGAGTCAGTTTAAATAGCCAAATTTTTTTAGGAGCGCTGATCGGCGTGGGATTAGGTTTGTCATTCGCGCAAATCGGCGTCGAAACCCCAGCGGTTAAGCAAGCGATTTATGGCTTTAGTTTACTCGGCACGCTGTTTATCGATTTATTGAAAATGGTCTTGGTGCCATTGGTGTTTACCTCGATTGCGGTTGGGGTAGCGAATTTGCGCTTACACAGCCAATTGCATCGGGTTTGGTTGTTTACCTTGGGCTTTTTCGTGTTGTCGATGGCGTTGGCAATCGCTTTGGGATTAAGCGCCGCCAACCTGTTTGAACCCGGCAAAGGCTTGAGTTTGGATTTATTCCACAACGCCAGTCAAAACTTTACCGCTAAACAAATGAGCTTTGCCGAATTTGGAGCTAGCTTTTTACACGGCTTATTCGTCAACCCGTTCAAAGCCTTAGCCGAAGCCAATGTGTTGGCGATTGTGGTGTTCGCCTTGTTTTTGGGCGTGGCCTTAGTGGTCGGTGGCGAGCGTTACCGAAACATTTTGCAACTGATGCAAGAAGGCTTGGAGTTGATGCTGCGTTTGGTGGGCTGGATTATGCACTTAGCACCACTGGGGATTATGGCCTTGTTAGCGCAATTACTCGCCACCCAAAACCCAGAACTGCTGTCCAGCTTAGCCAAATTTGTCGCCGTGGTTATCGTCACCACCTTGTTACACGGTTTCGTGGTGTTGCCGTTGTTATTGTTCGCCGTCACCCGTATTTCACCGCAACGCTTTTTCCGTGGCAGCCGCGAAGCCTTATTAACCGCCTTCGCCACCAGCTCCAGCTCGGCGACATTGCCAGTCACCTTGCGCTGTGTCGAACAGCATTTGCACGTTAAACCCAGCATCGCCGGCTTTGTCGTGCCATTAGGCGCCACTGTCAACATGGACGGCACCGCGCTTTACGAAGCCGCCGCTGCTTTGTTTGTCGCAAATCTGGCTGGCATAGAACTGGATTTCACCCAGCAACTGATCGTTTGCTTCACCACTATGATCGCCGCCATCGGTGCGCCGGGGATACCTAGTGCGGGCATGGTGACAATGGTGATGGTCTTGCAATCGGTTGGTTTGCCAGCGGAAGCGGTGGCGATTTTGCTGCCGATTGATCGCTTGCTGGATACGGTGCGGACGATGGTCAATGTTGAAGGGGATATGATTGGGAGTTTGGTGGTGCAGGAGATGGTGGGGGAGTGAGTGGTGAGGCACCGATTGCGAATGGTGCGGGTTGGCCGAATAGCGGAACGTATTATGACGTATGGAAGTGCTTGTTTCTTCGGGCGTGGTAGATATTAGGAAAATCCCAATATGCCACTCGCGATGAAGCGTTTTGCTGCTGCTTAATATATGATTAAAGATAAATATAATATTAAATTAACAAATATTTACCCATTAATATTATTTGTAGCAGCCTTTATTCTGCTAAAGCTATTGGGTGTACTTGTCTATTGATCCAGATACATGTGAAGAAGATGAAGTTGATTTAGATTTAGATTTAGATTTAGATTTAGATTTAGATTGTGTTGGATGTTCTGTATATTATTGATTTACTTTGGATTTTTATAGTTTTCACTTAATAGTCGAATAAGAATTTGTGCCCATTTAATAGTATCAAATACTAATGGCTTTAATACTGGTTTTGTTCCGTGTACATCTGACATATTTGCTCTAAGTGATTGCATCACGAAAGATGCTTGATTTAATGCTCCTTCAAAATTTTTATTGAATGGAACAATACCAGAATCTCTCCAATTTATATCTTTCAGCTCATTATTAATCGCTAAGAAAACTCCAATACTATTAAGAGAAACTTTACAACGTTCTTGAAATGATGTGGCTCCAAAATCACCCAGATTTTTAGATTGATATATTTTATTAGTTATACTATCGACAGCGCCACATGCTGCAGAAACAGCACCACTCAAATCGCCATCCCTAAAACGTCTTGCAGATTTTAATAAATCTGATTTTGACATTTCATCAAGTTCATATAAATCGCTTTTATCTAATATTTCAATAGGTAGTACAAAACCTTCAATAATTTGCCAACCAAGACGGGATAAGTATTTTTCTAACTTTTGTTCAACAGATGAGTTTCTTTCGAGTATTTCTTCAACTACTATATTCAAAAAATGTCGTTTTTCTTCTTCAGGAAGTTTAAAAAAAACTTGTTCAATTGTGGTTACCAATTGTCCTTTACTGGCAGATTGTTGTACTAGATGTGATATTTGGCTTTTATCGAATCCAGCAAGGCCAACGATTTCCTTAATATCATAAAAAGAAAAATCTCTTAGAATTGCACTTGCAGCATTCCAAGCCGAGTTAATGTTTAAATCCATAAAAACCTCATAGTTTACTTTATTAAGGGCAATGGCTAAGTTCTGTAGGTTCGGCGTCAGCCGTAACCTAACACGTTGGCCTTCGATTGTTGGGTTACGCTCTATCGAGCGAACCCAACCTACACCCTAAAATAAAGCTATAATTTTTTCTTTAAGAATATTTCTATCCCATAAAACCACGGAGTTTGTTTGTGCTAGTTTTTGAGCTGATTCAGTAAAATAATTATTCGTAATAACGATAACTTTATCTAAACGATAATGATTTTTTCCGGCAGCCACTTCTTGTATTGCACTATTGCCGACAGTGCTAGAGTAACATTTTGCTTGAATACCAATTCTAGTTTCATTTTTTAAAGCAATAACATCAATTCCTTGATCGCCAGTTGCTTTAGTAATTTCACATTCATAGCCAAGTTGCGAGAAAAGCTCAGCTATAAAGTTTTCAAACTCTATGCCATTCATTAAATCAATATCATCTATGGAGTATTTTTTTGATTTTGATTTTGATTTTTTTAATCTTTTTATGAAACTATCATTTTTTTTATCATCTAAAATAGATTTGACTTTTGAATGAATCGAATTAAGACATAGTAGATAGTTTTTGTTATCAAATTTTTCATTTTTTATTAGGTAATATGTGAAGCATCCAATGGTAACATCATTCAAATGTATTATAGTTTCTAAGGAACAATAAACTATAAGCACTTCATCTAAGCTTTTATTAATTGTGTCTTCAAAGTAAAATCCATAATCGCCCTTCCATTTTTCAGCAAAATAGTCAATGGTTACATTGCAAATAGTTACATAAGTAGCGAATATCTGCTCACTAGGTACTATTTGAAAACTAATGGATTCAATTTTTTCTTCTATTGATTCGAATATAAATTTTCTAAATACTAATATCTTATTGTATAAATTAATTGATTCCATGTTTTGTGAATTCCCTAACAAATTTTCAGCTGTTTTTGCATGAATTTCTGATAGCAAAAGATTTTGCCCTAAATTATGTGTGCCTACTAGTAAAAAGCTTTCTAAATATAAAATATTGTCAGGGTTAAGAAAGTTAGATGCGGGGAATTCATCTATAAAGTTTTTAGTCAAGTTAACTATATCTGGTTCATTCATCAGTATAGAGACGAGTTTATTAATCTTGTTTTGAAAGAAGTCTTGTAGAAGTGGAATAAATGAGTTTATTGTATCGAAATGTGCTTTTAATAATTCAATGTTTTTTAAAGATGTATTGAATGTTATTATAAATTCGTTTGGGTCAAAAGCATTTACTTCTCCATTTTCATCTTCTATAATAATTTGACTAGCTATGCCAAGAGATGTGCCATAATGAAAATCTTCATTTTCTGAAAAAAGTGAATCGTCAAATACGTCAAACTCCAATTCTTTTGTCGGATCAAAGACAGCTTTTATTTTAATATTACCAATGCTAACAATACAGCTATGCTCAAAAAAGTATAATTTAGCATCATAAAATTTATCTGTTAAGCTAAATCTTGAATCATCAAAATATTCAATTTCTAAAGTAGTTGGTGAGTATGTTTTAGAGTCTTCTTTGAATTTTTCTTCATTTGATTTTAGTGTTTTTAAGTATTTTTCTTTTAATTCAATAATTTCACCTATATGTGAAACAAAATAATTTGCATCGTAATTATCGCATTCAGATGCAACTTGTATTAGCATTAACTTTGTATTTTCATCTGTATCTAATTTATTTATAAAGTAATCTATTACAATTTTGCATCCATGTAGTGAGAAAAACATTATTTTATTAGTGTTATTATGTATGGCGGACTCATAGTTATTTATTTGCGGGTTAGGGTTTAGAAACATAAATTTTATTCTTTTATTGTTTCTGGTAATAAAAAAATCAAAAAAATTTTCGAAATCTATTTCGCAATATTCATTGTCTGAAATATTTGTATTTTTCCATTTTATTAAATCTTCTTCATTATCCCATGCAAATAAATATACTTCATCAAAATCATTTATATTAAAAGTAAGTTCGTATTTTATTTTTTCGCCGATTAAATGTTTTTTTCCAGGTAAGAAAAATCTTTCAAAGTTAAAACTATTCATATATTAATTTCCATTTTTTGTAGTGCCGTAGATACTGTTATTCAAATCAAGCCCTATGAAGCGCTGGATCAACCTACCTTTCACCCTACGAATTTGGTCGAAAACGCCATCGAAATTTGGTGTAAATTGACCAAAACCACAATCAAGCCGCCGAGTGCTCACGCAACCACTCTTTCAACGCTTGATCCATACGTGTTTGCCAGCCTTTTCCTGTTGCACGGAAAGCATCTATCACTTCTGGACTGTATCGCAAGGTGACAGCAACCTTAGTCGGTGTTTTCTGCTTGCCGCGTCCGCGCAATACGGTTTGTAAATCGTCTGGCAGAGAAGAAAATGGCTTGAAGCGTTTAAAATCAACTTCTGTGAGTTCGCGGACTTCGCCATCGTCGTCAATCAACGGTAATCTGTTTTCCATATTTACGAGCCTCTCTATTAGGGGCATTCTGTACTTGTGCATCCAGCCACAAAGTATCAGCACCAATTTGAATATCCAGCTCTGGCCACTCGATTGTCCAACCTTCGCCTTCAATGACTACAGCATTGCTAAATTCTTCAATATTTTGCAATGGCTTCAAACCGAGAAATTTATCAAATGCCTCAGCCAGCGATACCGTAAAAATACCACTATCAATAAAAGTCAGTTTTAGCCAGTATTCTGGTAAGGCTTCAACCGTTTGCAAACGTGGTTGTTTCATTGTCGAGGGGATTGTATGAGGGAGATTTTTAACTAAAAATCTTCCAAAGCATAGCCAGCGTGAATGCTAGATTAAACCCAACTAGCCATTTTAAAACTGCTAGATCAGTTAGCACGGGTGCTAATGCTTGCTGGAACTTTACATCAAGATATTGTTTAGTAACCCGTTGTTTAAGATGCTTATTAAGCAATTGTGATGTCATAAAAAGTTAATCCTTGTTATAAATTCGGCAGCGACTTTACCACGCTTCATAGACGCTAGAAACTTTAGCTAATTTTACTGCGGCCTAAAAAATCAAAGAGCTTCAAAAAACAGTTTCTCTAATTAATTGGTTTCGCTTTTAATTTTGTCATTCCGTTAGGAATCCCTTAGCCTCAAAGTGATTCAATAGGTTTGCAGTTAAGCGATCCCTAACGGGATGACAAAGAAAAAGTTGGTCAGCAATTTCTAAGGATAATTTCCAGAAGCAGTTGCATAATTTGGCGTTAAAAAGCACAGATGTTGGATGTCATCAGCCTACTTTTACCAGTCAGTTAAGGCTTTCCCGTTTGCCTGTCGAAGGATGAGCCGGAAAGCCGAATATCGCTAGCAATCGCCGTTCATGCAGCACGAACGGCTTAGCTGGTAAGCAAGCTTTGTATTCAACCAACCATCACTCACTCAAAAAACCGCTTCAAATAAACCCCAGTATGCGACTGCGGATTATCAGCAATCTCTCTTGGCGTACCTTCCGCGACTAAAGTCCCGCCGCCGCTACCGCCTTCTGGCCCCATATCCACCAACCAGTCAGCGGTTTTAATCACGTCTAGATTATGTTCGATGATAATCACAGTGTTACCGTGATCGCGTAGCTTATGCAGTACGGTGAGCAGTTGCTTGATGTCGTGAAAATGCAGGCCAGTAGTCGGTTCGTCGAGAATATACAGCGTGGTGCCAGTGTCGCGTTTTGATAGTTCTTTCGCCAGTTTCACCCGCTGCGCCTCACCGCCGGACAGCGTTACCGCGTTTTGACCGAGGGTGATGTAGCTCAAACCGACATCCATCAAGGTTTGCAGTTTGCGCGCCAAACTCGGTACAGCGCTGAAAAATTGCAGGGCATCTTCAACGGTCATTTCCAAAACTTCGTGGATGGTTTTGCCTTTGTAGCGGACTTCTAGGGTTTCGCGGTTGTAGCGTTTGCCTTGGCAAATATCGCAGGGCACGAAAATGTCGGCTAAAAAGTGCATTTCTACTTTAATCACGCCATCGCCAGCACAGGCTTCGCAGCGGCCACCTTTGACGTTGAAACTGAAGCGCCCCGGTGTGTAGCCGCGTGAACGGGCTTCTGGTGTGGCGGAAAATAATTCCCGCACTGGGGTGAAAATTCCGGTGTAAGTGGCTGGATTCGAGCGCGGGGTTCGGCCAATCGGGCTTTGGTCTATATCAACGATTTTGTCGAATTGCTCCAAGCCTTCAATCGCCTCACACGGCGCAGGAATACAGCTGGCGCCGTTGATTAATCGCGCGGCGTGGCTGTACAAGGTGTCGTTAATCAAGGTTGATTTGCCGGAGCCGGAAACACCTGTCACGCAAGTCAACAAGCCAACCGGAAAACTGACATCGACGTTTTTCAGATTATTGCCGCTGGCATTGCGGATGGTGATCAGTTTTTTGGCATCGCGCGGAGTGATTTTTTCCGGTACTTCAATACTCAAAGCCCCCGACAAATATTGACCGGTCAGCGAATTGGGGTCAGCGAAAATCTGTTCCGGCGTGCCTTGCGAGACAATTTGCCCGCCGTGAACGCCAGCGCCGGGGCCAATATCAACAATGTAATCAGCGGCACGAATCGCATCTTCGTCATGTTCGACCACAATTACCGTGTTGCCCAAGTCACGCAAACGGAACAAGGTGTTGAGCAGGCGTTGGTTGTCGCGTTGATGCAAGCCGATCGATGGCTCGTCGAGCACATACATCACGCCGACCAAGCCAGCACCGATTTGGCTGGCGAGTCGAATCCGTTGTGCTTCGCCGCCTGATAAGGTGTCGGCGCTACGGTCTAGGGTTAAATAATCCAAGCCGACATTGACCAAAAACTCTAAGCGTTCCTGGATTTCTTTGTTGATTTTGGCGGCAATTTCACCGCGATGGCCGGGGATTTCCAAGTGTTGGAAAAATGCCAAAGTTTGTTTAATCGGCAAGCGGGTGACGTGGTGTAAAGGCGAATCGGCAACAAACACATTGCGAGCGCCTAAATTCAAGCGTGCGCCATCGCAGCTGGTGCAAACTTGATGAGCTAAATATTTCGCCAATTCATCACGTACCATTTGCGAATCGCTTTCGTGATAACGGCGTTCCATATTAGGAATAATGCCTTCAAAACTATGGCGGCTGGTTTTAGCTTTGCCGGAACCCATTTGGAATTGGAAGCTGATAACTTCGTCGCCGCTGCCGTACAAAATCGCTGCTTGCACCGGCTTGGGAATACTGGAAAACGGCGCTTCGGGGTCGAAGCCGTAATGCTCTGCCAAGGCGCAGATGATTTGGTAGTAATAGGCATTGCGTCGATCCCAGCCACGCACCGCGCCACCAGCCAAGCTGATTTCAGGGTTATGCACCACCAATTGCGGGTCAAAGGTTTGTCGCACGCCAAGGCCGTCACAGCTGGGGCAAGCGCCTTTGGGATTGTTGAATGAGAAAATCCGTGGTTCCAACTCGCTCAAGCTATAACCGCAATGTGGGCAGGCGTAGCGTTCGGAAAATAATAATTGCTGGTCGTTGTCCATTGATGCGGCAATCGCCAAACCATCGGATAAACGCAAAGCGGTTTCAAACGATTCCGCTAAGCGCAAAGCCATGTCGTCGCGGATTTTGAAGCGGTCAACAATCACCTCGATGGTGTGTTTTTTCTTCAAATCTAGTGCCGGTGGTTCGTCTAATTCGTAAATTTCGCCGTCAATTCGCGCCCGTAAAAAACCTTGGGCTTTTAAATCTTCCAACAGTAAAACGTGCTCGCCTTTGCGGTCGTTAATCACTGGCGCTAACAACATCCAGCGTTCGCCTTCCGGTTGCGCCAACACCAAATCGACCATTTGGCTAACGGTTTGCGCTTCTAAGGAAACCCCGTGTTCAGGACAGCGGGGAATTCCGACTCGGGCATATAGCAAACGCAAGTAATCATAAATTTCGGTGATGGTGCCGACAGTGGAGCGGGGATTGTGCGAAGTGGATTTTTGCTCAATCGAAATCGCCGGTGACAAACCTTCAATATGATCGACATCCGGCTTTTCCATCATCGACAAAAACTGCCGAGCGTAAGCGGATAAAGACTCAACATAACGCCGCTGGCCTTCTGCGTAGATAGTGTCAAACGCCAATGACGACTTGCCCGACCCCGATAAACCGGTAATCACGATCAAGCTATCGCGGGGAAGGTCTAGGTCGATGTTTTTAAGATTGTGAGTACGAGCGCCACGAATACTGATGGTGTCCACTGAGCTAAATTCCTGCAACAAGAGAAGCTCATACTATACGGGGCTTTGCGGGGATTAGGCAAAGGGCAGGGGTTAATAATGGCTAAAAATATCAGCTAACCGGGGAAGTATGCGGTAGCAATTGGCTTTTGATATCAATGTAGCTTTTAATCAGATCGCAAACATAACCTCGTAAATGTAAATGCCGATATTGTTTCGGTGATAGTTAAGTTGATGACTTGTAATGTAAAAAAGTGTAATATCGTATTATTGCTAATAACTTAAAAAAATTGAGAGCGATTGCCATGCTTAAGGATTAGCGGTGATTTTCTTAATTAAATGAACTATGTCTAATTGTATTAATATTGTTGTTATTGAAGATTACAAGCCTCTTTGTGATATGTTTGTCTATTATTTATCAAATAATGGGTATTCTGCTGTCGGTGTTGGCTCAGCCTTGGAGTTAGATGATTATTTTTCAAATAACCATGCCAATGTATTGATTCTTGATATTAATTTGCCAGGGGAGGATGGTTTTAGTATTGCTAGGCGCTATAGGGCTGCTTATCCAGAGATTAATATCGTTATGTTAACTACTAAGCATGAGGTTAAAGATAAAGTTGTAGGTTATGAAAGTGGTGCTGATATTTATTTGTCAAAACCTGTTTCTGTTGAAGAGTTGTCCGCAGCTATTTTTAGTATTAAAAGACGAGTTTCTTATGGTGTTAATCCTAGTAATCAGGTTAAATTTAATCTTATAAAAAGAGAAATATCAAACAACCAGCACTCAGTTCAGTTAACTAGACAACAAGCAAAAATATTACATGGCCTGGTTGATGCAACAGAAAATCGTCTAAATCATCAAGAATTGTTAGAGTTAATTAATAAAATTTATTCTGAGGCAAATCAAAAAGCCCTTGCTGTTTGTATATTTCGACTTAATAAAAAGCTTTTGGAAGTTGGGTTGGATGATGTTGCAATCAAAAGCGATTGGAATCAGAGTTATCAACTCACTGAAAGTATTGTGATTTTGTAGTGATCTTGAGTCGATTTTTATTTTCTTAAATAATATGCTTATAAATAAACAATCGTTTCGGGTTTTTATGCTGTTGATTTTGTTTTCAATAGCAAGACAGAGCTTTGCTGTAGATGATTTTATAGTTAGCAAGGCTTATTTTGAAGATAAATCAAATCTGTTGAAGCTAGAAGAAGTTAAAAAACAGCAGTTTATTGAATACAATGGTTTTTTGGCAAAGGGATATACTGATTCAGCTTTTTGGCTGCGGTTAACAATCGACCCTAGTAAAAAGTCATTAGAATCGTCACTTGTGAATGATGATTTAGTGATGATTATTCGTCCTACCAATCTGGATGAAATTCAAGTTTATGATTCTTTGGATTCTGATAATAAGCCTTATTTTTTAGGCGATACTATCGATGTGGATAAAAATCATAATAATCAATATCAATCTTTAAATATAAATAAGGTTGTTTCTAGGGGGTATGAGCCTAGAAATATTTGGTTAAGACTCAAGACTACTAGTGTTAATTTAATTGATATTAGGGCTTATGTTCCTCGTGATGTCCATGAGTTCGAGAAAAAACGCGAGTATTTGTATGAATTTAACATTGCTTATTTTGCATGTTTTTTGATATGGAGTTTATATTATTCTATTTTTTCTCGGGAAGCAATTATTGGGGCTTTTGCTATTAAGCAGGTTTTTGGCTTGGCTTCAACTGTTTTATTGTATGGGTATTTTAGGTTTATATTTGGTGATAGTATTCCGGCTGTTTTACTTGATAAAGTAACTAGCGTTATTGTCATTATCTATGGCACTGTCTCTGTTTATTTTGATTATACCTTGCTAAAAGAGTTGGAATCAGAAAGGCGTGGATCAAAACTATTGCTTCTTTTGATTTGCTGTTTTCCTGTTGAGCTCTTGCTTATGTATACAGGATATACAAATAGAGCTTTGCAATTAAATATGATTATTACAGCGCTTGGACCATTGATTAGTTTTTTGATTGCAATATGTTATAAACCTAATGCATTAAGTGCTGTTGAAACATTTGTTCCGCATAAAATATTGATATTTTCATACGCGTTAATTTCTATTCTTTCCTTGCTGTTTCTATTGTCTATTGCTGGCGTTTTGCCTTGTGATGAATGGGTGTTGAATGGTCGAGTTTTTCAGGGATTTATTGCTGGCATATTATTAATGACTATATTGCAAATCCGTTCAAATCAAATGGAGCAAAGTCGTCAATTAGCTATTACACAATTAGAGCTTAAACAGCAAGAGCTTGATATTGAATGGCAACATCAAGAAGAAAAAAGCCAGTTTTTAGGGATATTGGCACATGATCTTAAAACGCCGCTGGCTTTGATTAAAATGGTTTTAGGTATCAAAGAGTTTACCGCAGAACATATCAATTATTTAAATAATGCGGTTAATGATATGAATACGATTATCGAACGCTGTTTACAAGTTGCAGAACTCGAAGAGCGTAAGATTGCTTTGGTTTGGGTAAAAGTTAATTTATTAAGCTTGTTGAATGAGTTAAAAAAGCAAAGTCCAGCAAATAAGAGGATTGTTATTCATTGTGATAGTGCAATCGATTTATATGTTGATGATCAACTTTTACAAATTATTTTGTCTAATATTGTTGATAATGCTACTAAATATAGTAATCCCCACGCTAATATTGAAATTCATGTTTCTAAGGCATCGCATGGTAATCATGAAGGTATTGAAATTGCAATTTCTAATCTGCCTGGCAAAGTGGGGTGGCCAGATCCAGATAAAGTTTTCCAAAAATACTATCGAGCTAATAATGATCAGCGTTTGTCAGGATCAGGGCAGGGGCTTTATTTAGTTGCTAATTTAGCGGTGATACTGGGTGGAAGTATTCGTTATCAGCCTGATAAAACGCATATCTGTTTTGTATTATGGTTACCTAATAATTCGGCTGAATCTGACAAAATCACTGCTAACGATGCAGTCAAGAGCTGAGCTGACACAAATCGAGCCTTATGATTTTCAGGTCAGTTTCAATCCTACGCAATCTGGAGTCTGTCACCGATAAACTGGTACTATAGCCACCTTTTTTTGATTCAGCAGTTTCAGGAGTTTTGGTTTGACACAGGTTCAGGATATTACCAGTCCAATGACGGCGATGGAGAAGCGGGCGACGGTTTCGCTGGCTAGTATTTACGCCTTGCGGATGTTGGGTTTGTTCATGTTGTTGCCGGTGCTGTCGTTGTTTACCGAGCAAATGCCGGGCTCTACGCCTAAATTAGTCGGTTTGACGATGGGTATTTACGGTTTGACTCAAGCCGTGTTGCAAATTCCGTTTGGTTTGTTGTCCGACCGCTTTAGTCGCAAGTCCATCATTATTATTGGTTTGGTGTTGTTTGTGTTTGGTAGCGTGGTTGCTGCTTTATCGACTGATATTTATGGTGTGTTGATTGGTCGAGCTTTGCAAGGTTGTGGCGCGGTTTCAGCAGCGGTGATGGCCTTGTTGGCGGATTTAACTCAGGAAGTGCATCGCACCAAAGCGATGGCGACCATTGGCGCCAGTATTGGCGTTTCATTTGGTGTCGCGATTACGCTAGGCCCCATCATTGCTGACCACTTTGGTATCAGCGGCATTTTTTGGATGATCGCAATTTTGGCGGCATTGGCGATTTTGGTGGTGCTGTTTGTGGTGCCTAATCCGCAAAAAATTACTACCCATCGTGAAGCCGAATACATTCCCTCTGAACTAGGCACCGTCATTAAAAACCCCGATTTGCTCCGTCTTAACTACGGTATTTTTGCCCTGCATTTAATCTTGATGGCTAGTTTCGTCGTCGTGCCATTGTTGATGCGTGATGCCGGTTTGCAGGGCGGTAGTCATTGGATGGTGTATTTGCCAGTGTTGATTACTTCGATGGCGATGATCATTCCGTTCGTGATTATTGCCGAGAAAAAACGCCAGATGAAAAAGGTGTTTTTGGGGGCGATTGCTTTATTAGTTATAGCTAACTGCGGTTTTGTACTGTTTCACGGTCAATTAATCGGTCTGATTGCTTGTTTGTGGCTATTTTTCTGCGGCTTTAACTTGCTAGAAGCGACTTTACCTTCTTTAATTTCTAAAACCGCGCCAGGCGATTTAAAAGGCACAGCCATGGGGATTTATTCCAGTGCTCAGTTTATCGGTGCTTTTTTAGGCGGTGCTAGTGGCGGTTGGTTGTACGGTGAATTGGGTGCGACAGCGGTGTTCGTATTTTCTGCTGGGATTGCTGCCAGTTGGATTTTAATCGCTTGGTTTATGTCGCCACCGCGCTATGTGGCCAATTTATTGTTGTCATTAGAACAAGTTAAACCAGAGCAAGCGGCTGAGTTTTCTAAGCAATTATTAGCGATTAACGGTATCGAAGAAGTAAGGATGCATTTTGAAGAAAAGGCCGCTTATTTAAAGGTCGATAATCAAAAGCTAGATAAAAATCAATTGAGTTTATTTTTAAAGCAGTGGTAGTTATTTACTGCTTTAGTCCAGTAAACTCAGGCCATTGCTAACTTTAATAAGGAGATATGCATGTTGAACAAAGTGATGTTGATTGGTCGTTTAGGCGCTGATCCAGAAGTACGTTATATGCCAAGCGGTGATGCAATCACCACTATTCGTTTGGCAACCAGTCGTCGTTGGAGAGATAGAAATACTAACGAACGCAAAGAAGAAACCGAATGGCATCGCGTGGTGTTTTTTGGAGGATTGGCAAAAATTGCTGGCGAGTATTTGAAAAAAGGCAGCCAAGCGTATGTTGAAGGCCGTATCCGTACCCAAAAATGGCAAGGTCAGGATGGTCAGGATCGTTTCACCACTGAGATTGTCGCTGATGAAATGCACATGTTAGATGCGCGTAGCGGTGGCACAGCTAACTATGGCGATAACAATACGCCACCAGCCAGTAGCTATGAAAACCGTCCATCTGCACCAGCCGCAGGCCCACAATCTGCCCCAGCTTCTTTTGACGATTTTGATGATGATATTCCGTTCTAAATTGAACGCTTAACAGTTAAGCAAACCCAGTAAGGCTTGTTCTTGTTGGGTTTTTTTATGTCTATTTGGGAATGGTTTAAAAATCTGCAGCCGTGAGAATCTTGCTTACATCATAAGCAGGTTGTTGATAAGGATGGTTGGCTAACAAAGCTTGTAGTGCTGGTTTTATTAGCTCATCGCTACAAATCATTTCGACTTTATATTCTGGCACGATCTGTAATTGGTCGACTTCACCAATAAAAGCTTGGCTGTTGGCGAGTGGTCTAAATTGGCTTTCGCCGAGCACTTGCCAACAGCATTGATCATAATGATTAAACTGACCGGCACCGATTGTAAACAGGGCGCTTTTGACCAGTTCTAAATGACTAGCTGGCACGTAAAAACACAGTTTATACATGCCGAGTTAGTTTGCCATCGTCAGAAATACCATGCCCCATAACACTAAAATCATGGTGATTTCTTCGGCTAAATTAAGTGCAGCGTCGCGATTGGCTTTGATTGCCATAGCAACTTGATTGGCTTTTTGGTCGCGCATATGAACGGTTTGACGAATCATGGTCTTTCTCCGGTTAATGGTGGGTGTAACTACGCATTTGTCCTACTAAAACCCCTTGTATTTCGACTTGATGCGGCAAGTAGCGCATGGTTTGCATCGAAGAATTAGCGGGGATTAATAAGATTTCGTGTGGGTATTGCTCAATAAACTTTAAAGTGGCGTCGGATTTATCAATCAAGGCCACTACAATTTCGCCATTTCTGGCATAGCTGCGTTGTTCGATAATGACCCAATCACCGTCAAAAATGCCTTCTTCTTGCATTGACTCGCCTTTGACTTTCAGTACATAGCAAGGGTGATCAGTTTTGATTTGGTCTGGGATAGTCATATAGCTGACGTTTTCCAACGCTTCGATTGGACGGCCAGCGGCAATTACGCCGACAAAAGGTAATTGGTTGTCATTGCTGGCTTCAATTGTTGTCACCTTTGCCTTATCGGTAAGTCGGATGCCGCGCTGTTTACGTTCTGGTGGCTCAATCAATCCAGCGGTAATTAAGGCTTTAATCTGATGATGCATGGAACCACGCGACTTTAAGCCCATTGCTGCACATAATTCATCTAAGGTGGGAGGATGAAGAAAGTCGCTCTGATTAGCGATTAAAAAATCCAGAATTTCAGTTTGTTTGCGCGTTAGGGTTGTCATGTTTGTTCCTAATTGGTTCTAATAAAAGATACCATGTCTTTTTATTAAGAACAACTATAGAACTCGATTTTCTTGGTTTAAGATTTATTACAGACTTAAATTTGGTGTAACTCGTCGTCAATGCTACGATTCTCCCCCAAGATTGCGATGGGTTTAGCTTAGCCACAATCTGTTTTACAGACGGGCAGGCAAATGCGCGTTGTTGAAATCTAAATTTATACTTAAAAAAACGGGGGATTATTTATGGAATTAGTGTTGGCGATAGTTGTATTGGCGGGTGCAGCTTGGTTTTTAAAGGAAAAACATCCTGAGCTTTATAATCAATTGATCGCTAGTTTAAACAAGCCAAAAGCTGAAACCGAATCCAGCGAAACCAGTTCTTTTCGTCATCCTGGTATCAAGCCAACTTTAGGCAAAGTGGTAGTTGGTGAATCAAAACCATCTGCAACTGGCGAGCAAATTCCAGAAGATTCGACTTTAAGACGTCATTATCTGCAAGCAAAACAAGCGGCAGAACAAGCAGTTGCTCAACCAGCAGTTTTAGAAACTCCAAAAGTCGTTGAAGCTCCTAAAGCAGTTGAAGCGGTTGAAGTTGCAGAAGTTGTTCCAGCGGTTGAAGTGGCTAAACCAGCACAAAAATCAGCAATCCCAGAAGATTCTGCATTAAGAAGACATTATTTGAGCCAATTGAGCGCTGATGTTGCGGCTTCTTTGCCAGCAAAACCAACTGACTCAAGCTTGAAACGTCATTACGAACAATTATTAGCGGCTAAATTGGCCGATGCTTTGAAATAATTGTTTTTGAATTTGGCGGATACCCTCACGGTATCCGCCAAGTTTGGTTTTACTTCTTTAGAGCCTTAGCAAAGGCGTTACTCATACTGTTTTGCAAAGCCGGTTGTGGCTTGGGTTTGTTAACAGTCTTTTGCGGTTTCTCGCTACGGACAATATCGCTACTATCGACATTCTTCTTCATACTTAGCGAAATCCGTTTTCGCTCGGCATCCACTTCCAGCACCCGCACTTTCACCATTTCACCGGTTTTCACCACGCTAAATGGGTCTTTAACAAATTCGTCGGACAAATGCGAAATATGCACCAAACCATCTTGGTGAACACCAATATCAACAAAGGCACCAAAGTTAGCCACGTTAGTTACTACGCCTTCTAAAGTCATGCCAGGTTCTAAGTCGGTGATTTTTTCCACACCTTCTTTAAATTGCACACTTTTAAACTCAGGACGCGGGTCGCGACCGGGTTTTTCTAATTCCTGCAAAATGTCGCTAACAGTCGGTAAACCAAAATTGTCATTGGTGTAATTAGCCGGATTTAAGCCGCGCAAAAAGCTACTTTGGCCAATTAAGTCGCGAATCGATTTGCCGGTATCCTCGAGAATCGCATTCACCACCGGATAAGCCTCAGGATGCACCGATGAAGCATCGAGTGGATTATCACCATTCATAATCCGTAAAAATCCCGCTGCTTGTTCAAAGGCTTTTTCGCCTAAACGTGGGACTTTTTTCAACTGGCTGCGATTAGCAAACGGGCCGTTGGCATCGCGAAAATCAACGATGTTTTGACTGATGCTGCTACTTAAACCGGATACCTGTTTCAGCAATTCCACCGAAGCCGTATTGACATCAACCCCGACCGCATTCACGCAATCCTCAACCACGGTGTTTAGCATTCGCGCCAGTTGCACTTGGTTAACGTCATGTTGATATTGGCCAACGCCGATGGATTTAGGATCAATTTTCACCAGTTCCGCCAATGGGTCTTGTAAGCGGCGAGCAATCGATACCGCGCCACGCAACGATACATCCAGATTGGGAAATTCTTTGGCCGCCAATTCGGAAGCTGAATACACAGAAGCACCCGCTTCGGAAACCATGATTTTTTGAATCGGTAAGTCTTTATGCTGTTTCATTAAATCAGCGACTAATTGATCAGTTTCTCTTGAGGCGGTGCCGTTGCCGATACTGATCAATGACACTTGATGTTGCTTAATCAATTTCGCCAAAGTCGCAATCGATTGATCCCATTGGTTTTTAGGCTGATGCGGGTAAACCGTGTCGGTAGCTAATACTTTGCCGGTGGCATCGACGACCGCGACTTTAACCCCAGTACGAATCCCCGGATCAAGCCCCATTGTTGCTTTGTGACCGGCAGGTGCGGCTAATAATAAATCGCGCAAATTGCTGGCAAACACGCGAATCGCTTCCAGTTCAGCCGCTTCACGCAAGCGCAGTTTTAAGTCCATGTCGATGCGGGTAAATAGCTTGATTTTCCAAGCAAAGCGCGCGGTTTCTGCTAACCAAATTTCAGCCGCCTTGCTGCTAGTGCTATTGATTTGTAAGCGTTGGCAAACAAATTGAGCGCAAAGTTGATGTTCGTCTTGATCTTGCTCAGCCGGTTTTAAACTCAAACTTAGCAAATCTTCATTGCGGCCACGGAATAAGGCCAACGCACGATGAGACGGGATTTTGTTAATCGCTTCGCTGTATTCAAAATAATCTTTAAATTTAGCCGCTTCGGCTTCTTTGCCACTCACTAAGCTGGCTTGCAAAATGCCTTTATTCCAGACCCGTTCCCGTAATTCGTTAAGTAATTCGGCATCTTCAGAAATGCGTTCCATGATGATTTGCCGCGCACCATCCAATGCCGCTGCGACATCAGCCACGCCTTTATCAGCATCGATATAAGCCAGCGCCGCTTGTTCGGGAATCAAATCACGGTTTTCCAATAAAGCATCGGCCAACGGCTCTAAACCGGCTTCGCGAGCGATTTGCGCTTTAGTACGACGTTTGGGTTTGTAAGGTAGGTATAAATCTTCCAGCAAGGTTTTGGTGTCGGCATCGATAATCGCCAGTTCCAATTCTGGGCTTAACTTGCCTTGGCTACGGATGCTATCCAAAATGGTTTCGCGGCGGGCATTGAGTTCGCGTAGATAAACCAATCGTTCTTCTAAATGCCGTAATTGCGTGTCATCCAGTCCGCCGGTGACTTCTTTTCGGTAACGGGCGATAAACGGTACGGTAGCACCTTCGTCTAACAAAGCCACCGCTGCGGTGACTTGCAGAGGGTTAACGGCTAATTCTTGGGCAATGCGTTGAATAACATCCATTTGTTCGATCGATTCAAGTTTAGGAAGCTCGCTATTCTACCAGTTGCGCTGCTGAAGTGATGTTGGTGGTGTAGTTCGATACAATGCGGCCTAATTTCAATCGTCTTTTAAATGTTTAACTATGACTCAATCAATTTTGTATGCGCTGGATTTCGATGGTGTGATTTGCGATAGCGCGGTGGAAACCGGTATGACTGGTTGGAAAGCCGCCAGCCAGATTTGGTCGGATATGCAAGGCTCCGCGCCTTCGGCATTAATCGAGCAATTTCGTTTGTTAAGACCGATTATCGAAACCGGTTATGAAGCGATTTTAGCGATGCGTTTATTGCATTTGGGCAATAGCGTGGACAGTATTTACAGTAGCTATGCTGATAAAACTCAAGCTTTATTAGCCCAAGCGCAAGTCACTACTGATGATTTGAAAAAATTGTTCGGCCAAACCCGTGATACTTGGATTGCCGATGATTTAGCGGATTGGGTAGCGATGAATCCTTTATTTCCTGGGGTTGCCGAGAAGTTACAGCAATTAAGCCAAAAGCATCCGTGGTTGATTATCACCACCAAACAAGAACGATTTGTGAAGCAGATTTTGCAAGCCAATGCGATTGAATTAGCCGACCAAGATATTTATGGTTTGGATCGCAATTTAAGCAAAGTGGATGTGTTGAAAAATCTATTAAATCAACCCGCCGAGCAAACTATTTATTTTGTTGAAGACCGTTTGCCAACCTTATTAAACGTGGCTAAACAGCCGGAATTGGCCAGTGTTAAGTTGATTTTTGCCTTATGGGGTTACAACACCGAGGCTGATAAAGCCTTGGCGCTTGAGCAGGGCTTATTATCACAGGGTTTGAATCAGTTTTTAATCGATTGAGAATAATCGGCGGTTTGGTTTACCGGTTTGGCTGGCTCTGGTATATTCGCCGCAGTATTTAGTCTGTTATCGTATTGTTTTATAAAAATAATTAAAAAAAGGAGAGGGTTATGGCAGAGCTGTTTTTTATAGCAACCACCATTTTTGTCGCGTATGTGATATTCACTGTCACTGACGATAAAAAAACTAAATCAGAACCAAATAAAACTGAAGCGGCTAAACCAGCGGTGGTTGTTGAGCCGGTTGAAGTTAAAGTCGAACCAAAAGCTGAAAAACCAGCCCCAGCCAAAGCGAAACCCGCTACAGCCAAACCAGCGGCGGCAAAACCCGCAGCAAAAGTAGCGAAACCGAAAGCAGTCGCCAAACCTAAAGCCGCTGCAGCTGCACCAGTAGCAAGCACCGAAGTGCCTAGCGATAGCTTGAAAAATCCTAAAACTGGCGAAGTTGTCAAAATTCCTAACAGCTATGCCTTTGCAAAACGTTGGGTGAAAGATGCTTTAGTGGAAGAGGGTTTGCTAGATAAAATTTATAAAAATAATGAACTAGATAATGAAGCCAATGCCAAAATTCAGGTGGCTATCGAACAGTTAAAACAAATGGCTAAATACCATTAAGCGATTTTGCGAGAGGCGATAGTTGTCGCCTCTTGCTATCTAAGCAAATCTTGCTTTCAACCTTCTAGCCTTAAATTGAAAATTAACAGACTTATTCTGTGTTGCTAGTCAGTTAAGGCTTTCCCGTTCGTCCTGAGCTTGTCGAAGGATGAACCGGAAAGCCGAGGGTGTACCAGCAAATCGCCGATCATGCTTCGACAATCTCAGCACGAACGGCTTAGGTAGCAAAAAGATTTATAGGCTCCATTTTTAACCATTACCGTTTACAGGTCGCTTTGATACAAGCCATCGTCGACCGCTTTAATTGCTAACAACGCCTTTGGGCGCATTAATTAAATGAACATTCACGAATATCAAGCCAAACAATTGTTTAGGGATTTTGCTATCCCTGTGCCACGCGGTGCGGTGGCCGAATCTGCTCAACAAGCGATGCATGCAGCTGAATCGATTGCCGCCGCTAGTTGGGTAATCAAAGCCCAAATTCATGCAGGCGCTCGTGGTAAAGCCGGTGGCGTTAAAGTTGCCGATAGTTTTGAGCAAGTCAAAAGCATCGCTCAGGAAATGTTGGGCACCCAGTTAGTCACTCATCAAACCGACAGCGCTGGTTTGCCAGTCAACAGTGTTTTGGTTGAAGAAGTCTCAGCGATTAAAGACGAGTTTTATCTGAGTTTATTGGTGGATCGCGAAACCGAGCGTTTGATGTTTATTGCTTCGGCGGCCGGTGGCATGGATATTGAAGCGGTTGCTGCTGAAACACCGGAAAAAATTGTGCGGGTGCCTGTGCATCCAGCAGCGGGTTTACAAGCGTATCAAGCCCGTCAAATTGGCGCAGCTTTAGGTTTGGATAAAGACCAACAAAAACAGTTGTTGCCGATTTTGAACGGCATCTATCAGCTGTTTTTAGCCAAAGACGCCAGTCAAATCGAAATCAATCCTTTAATCAGCACTACTCAAGGCCAATTAGTCGCCTTGGATGCCAAAATTAATTTTGATGACAATGCCTTGGCTTTGCATCCCGCGATAGCTGCCTTGCGAGATACCGCGCAAGAAGACGCTAAAGAAGTACAAGCTAAGCAATTCGATCTGAATTACATCACTTTGGGCGGCAACATCGGCTGTATGGTTAACGGTGCAGGCTTGGCGATGGCGACCATGGACATGGTGAAATTGAAAGGCGGTGCGCCGGCTAACTTTTTGGATGTCGGTGGCGGTACCAATAAAGACAAAGTTAAAGAAGCGTTTAAATTGATTATTGCCGATGGTACGGTCAAAGCGGTGTTGGTCAATATTTTTGGCGGCATTGTGCAATGCGACGTGATTGCGGCAGGGATTTTGGCAGCGGTGGAAGAAATGCAATTGACGATTCCGGTGGTGGTGCGTCTGGAAGGCACTAATGCAGAACAGGGTAGAGCGATGTTGAACCAATCCGGTTTAGGTTTAGTGGCTGCCGAAGATTTGAACAGCGCAGCGGCACAAGTAGTCGCTTTAGCGGAGGCAGTGGCATGAGCATTTTGATTGATAAAAATACTCGGGTAATTTGCCAAGGTTTTACCGGCAAACAAGGCACTTTCCATTCCCAACAAGCCTTGGCTTATGGTACGCAATTAGTCGGCGGTGTTACCCCGGGGCGTGGCGATTCTAGTCATTTAGATTTACCGGTTTTTGACACCGTACAACAAGCGGTACAAGCGACCGGTGCAACGGCGACCATGATTTATGTACCACCGTTTTTTGCTGCTGATGCGATTTTAGAAGCAGTTGATGCGGGGATTGAATTAATCGTTTGTATTACCGAAGGTATTCCGGTGTTGCAAATGTTGCGGGTAAAAGCCGCGATGCAAGGCACTCAATCCTTATTAGTTGGCCCTAATTGCCCCGGTGTGATTACCCCCGGCCAATGCAAAATCGGCATCATGCCAGGCCATATTCATTTACCTGGCAAAATTGGTATTGTCTCGCGTTCTGGCACTTTAACTTACGAAGCGGTGCATCAAACCACCCAACAAGGTTTAGGGCAAAGCAATTGCGTGGGGATTGGCGGTGATCCGATTCATGGCATGAATTTCATTGATGTTTTAAGTCGCTTTCAAGCTGACGAGCAAACTCAAGGGATTGTGATGGTCGGTGAAATTGGCGGTAATGACGAAGAGTTAGCGGCAGAATTTATCAAAGCTCATGTTACTAAACCGGTGGTTGGCTATATTGCCGGACAAACCGCACCAGCTGGCAAACGCATGGGTCACGCTGGCGCGATTGTCACCGGTGGCGCAGGCACCGCGGCCGGTAAAATCGCCGCCATGCAAGCTGCTGGTGTACAAATGGTTAGCTCACCTTCCGATATTGGCGCAGCGATGCGTGCTTGTTTTTAAAATAAAACCATGTCGATCAAAATTGCTTTAGCGCAGCTGAATTTCACGGTTGCCGATATAAAAACCAACACCGCCAAAATCATTGCCGCCATCGCCGAGGCGAAACAGCAGCAAGCTGATTTGGTGGTGTTTCCCGAATTATCGGTCACCGGCTATCCACCGGAAGATTTGCTGTTGCGGCCTGATTTTATTCGCCAAGCTCAAGCTGCAGTGGATCAAATCAAGCTGCATACAGACGGCATAGTGGCGGTGATTGGTTGTCCGCTACAACACGGCAAACGCTTGTATAACAGCGCATTGGCATTGTCCAACGGCCAAGTGATAGCGGAATATCACAAACAAGCCTTGCCGAATTACGGTGTATTTGATGAACAGCGCTATTTCAATGCGGGTCATCAACTGTGCTTGATTGAGGTGAAAAACACCCAGCTGGCGCTGACAATTTGTGAAGATATTTGGCAAGCTGGGATTATTGCCCGCAACCGTGAAGCCGGTGCTGAAATTATTTTGGCGCTGAATGCTTCGCCGTTCCATGCTGGCAAAGTACATCAACGTGAAGAAATTATTGGCGAACAGGTCAAACAAGCCGGTTTGCCGTTGGTGTATGTCAACCAAGTCGGCGGACAAGATGAGCTGATTTTTGATGGTGCTTCGTTCGTGCTGGATCAACACGGCGAAGTCAGTTTCCGTGCTGACGAATTTGCCGAACAGTTTGCTGTGGTCGAATTTGTTGATAAGCAACCACAACCTGCCAGCATTGCACCGCATTACCAAGCGGTGGCGAGTGAATACAAAGCCTTGGTGCTGGGCATTAAAGACTATGTGCGTAAAAATGGTTTTCAAGGCGCGATTTTAGGCTTGTCGGGTGGGATTGATTCGGCTTTGGTGTTGGCTTTGGCTGTTGACGCTTTGGGGGCGGATAAGGTCGAAGCAGTGTTAATGCCATCGCGTTACACCCAAGATATGAGTAATGAAGATGCGCGCTTAGAAGCCGAGTGGCTAAGGGTTAAGCATCACACCATTGCCATCGAACCTGCGGTGTTGGCGTTTAATCAAATGCTGGAACCCTTATTCGCTGGCAGCAAAAAAGATACTACCGAAGAAAATATCCAAGCGCGTTGCCGTGGTGTATTGTTGATGGCGATGTCGAATAAACAAGGCAAATTGCTGTTAACCACCGGTAATAAAAGCGAAATGAGCGTTGGTTATGCGACTTTGTACGGCGATATGGCCGGTGGTTTTGCGCCATTGAAAGACGTTTCAAAATTGCTGGTTTATCAATTGGCGGAATACCGCAATACCTTGTCGCCAGCGATTCCAGAACGAGTGATTACTCGTCCACCGTCAGCCGAATTAGCACCGGATCAAAAAGACGAAGATTCCTTGCCGCCTTACCCAATTTTGGACCCGATTTTGGCCTTGTATATCGAGCAAGATAAATCGGCCAGTGAGATTATCGCTTTGGGCTATCCGCAAGAGGCGGTAGTACGGGCGATTAGTTTGGTTGATCGTAACGAATACAAGCGTCGGCAATCGCCGCCGGGGATTCGCATTACGCCACGGGCTTTTGGCCGTGATCGTCGTTATCCTATTTCATCTGGCTATCGTGGGATTGCCGAGCTTAATTAATCAGGAGATTTATATGGCCATTTTTCGCAGTTTATTCCTCGCTGCTGGTTTAACCCTAGCAGCCAGCAGCCATGCTGCCGAAACCAAGCTTTCGGTGCCAATGGATTACGGTTTGATTCGTAATGTCTTGATGAGCCAGCTTTATACCGGCGAAGGCGGCACAGCGCGGGTTTGGAAAGACGGTAAGCAATGTAGCTTTTTGGATTTATCCAATCCGAAAATTGATGGCGAACAAGGCCAAGTCAAAATTGACAACAATCTTCACGCGCGTATCGGCATGACGCTGGGTGGTAAATGTATTCCAGCGGTTGAATGGAGCGGGGTATTGCAAACCTTTCAAAAGCCAACTTTGGATGCCAGCGGTAATGTCTTGAGTTTTCCGGTCACCCAAATCAATGCTTTTGATAACAACGGCCAAGCCCTCAACATCGGTCAGTTGCAAGATTTAATCAATAAGGCCGTACAGCCTATGTTGGCGAATTTAAAAATTGATTTGAATGAATCGCGGCCTGAGATTATCAAAACTTTAACGTCCTATATTGATGCCGACGACACCGATAAATTGAACGAAGTGGTCAACAGTTTGCGCTTTAAAAAAGTCGAAGCCAATGACAAAGCCTTGCAGTTATCGATTGGTTTTAACGGCTTAAAAACCAAGAAAGCCTCAAAAACCCCAGTAGCAGCTTTTTCCCCAGACGAGTTGCAACAATGGCAATCAGCTTGGTTGGGCTGGCAATTAACTTTAGAAAAAAGCTTGGATCAACCGCCACTAGACGCACAATCGGCAGAAACCAAAGCCACTTTGCAGGAATTGATGCAAGAAGCCAGCGTTGCCTTTGAAGAAGGTTTAACCCAAGCTGAAATCGGTAAAAATGACCCCGTTAGAGGGTTTTTTAATCAATCTTGGGATAAGTTAGGGCCAGTGTTGCGGACAGCATCTAAACAATTGCCCGGTGCAGAAAGTTTGCGTTATTTAACCTTGATCGCCGCGACCGATGTGATGTACGAAATCGAATCGATTGGTGCACCGTTGGGATTGGAAATTTCCGCTAATGGCTTACGGAAGTTGGCGAGGTCTTATATTAGTCATCATCCTGTGTCGAATAACTAAAGGCGAGGCAGCTATGAATCTGAATCCGGTAAAACAATATGCCGATGTGATTAATGGTGTTATTCACATCCAATTACCTAAAAATTTCGATGCGAAGCGTGTTGAGTTAACGATTGTGCCTTTGGACGATGAGCCAGCGCCGCTATCGAATTTTCAACGATTTTTGCTTGATAGTCCTGAAATGTCTGATGATGAATATGCAGCGATTGAAGAAAAAAGAAGGCATTTACAGCAATGGAAATGATTTGTCTTGATACTAATGTTTTGATTGCTCATAAACGAGCCAAAAAAAATGATAAAGATAAAAGCTTTTTATATCAATTAGCGACTAAGCCTTATCGCTTTGCTGTATCAAGTATTACCGTTTATGAATTATTGCGCGGTGATAATCAAGATGAAGACATCTATTGGCAGGCGATGTTTAGCAATATGACCGTGTTGGATTTTGATAGTCAATGTGCAGAACAAGCAGCGAAAATTTATCAAGATTTAAAAAATAGAGGCTTGTTGATTGAAGCCGAAGATTTGTTAATAGCAGCTACCTCATTAGCAAATAAGCTCAAGTTGGCTACCGGCAATATTAAGCATTTTAAGCGTGTAGAGGGCTTGGAGTTAGTGATTGCTGATAATTATGACCTTAGCAACTAGTCTATTTTCCGCATTCCCAGTTTTATGTCGGTAAAATAGCCGCCATTTTTTGCATTACAGTTAGGTATCTTGATGAATTTAGGTTGGTTGCTGTTGTTAGCGGCAGGTTTTTCGGAAATTATTTTTGCTTTAAGTCTGAAATTTAACGAAGGCTTCACCAAGTTATGGCCTAGTGTCGTGACC
Source organism: uncultured Pseudomonadota bacterium (assembly GCA_903918375.1). GTDB lineage: Bacteria > Pseudomonadota > Gammaproteobacteria > Methylococcales > Methylomonadaceae > Methylomonas. The sequence goes on from CAIXED010000068.1 coordinate 38,210, forward strand.
TGTTTTTCTGGTTTAGGTAGTTTTTATTTGCTGATGCTGGCGCTGAAAACTTTGCCATTGGGTACTGCTTACGCGGTTTGGACTGGGATTGGTGCGGTGGGCGTGGCGATTATTGGTTTATTTTTATTCAAAGAACCTGCTGATTGGAATCGCCTGTCGTCTATCTTGCTGATTATCATCGGCATTGTCGGTTTAAAACTCAGCGATGTTGAATAAATGCTGCATCAATTAGCGTTAGCCAATTTAAACGATGCCTTGATTGATCGCATCGGTGCTGGTGATGATGTGCTATTACAGTATGGCTGTTTGTGGGCGCTGCTGAAAGGCCATGCCGACAATGCCAAATTGCTGGCGCTGCAAAGTAAGTCTTGTCAGTTGTATGCTTTAAAAGAGGCTTTGCAAGTCAACGGCATTGAACCGGAACGGATAATCGCTGGCGTAGAGTTGATTGATTACGCCGAATGGGTGGCGTTAACGGTTAAAAATCCGGTGATTCATACATGGAATTAGTCGTCGATGGCGTCAGTTTAGAAACCACTGATCAAGGTTTCTTACGCGATTTCACCCACTGGCAACGCTCAGTCGCATTGGCATTGGCGGAAAGAGAACAATTAGAACTCACTGAAGCGCATTGGGAAATTTTGTTGTTCATCCGTGATTATTATCAACAATACAAACACTTACCCAATGCCCGTATGTTCGTGGCTGCGATTCGCAAACAATTTGGCGAAGACAAAGGCAACAGCCGCTACCTGCAAAAATTATTTCCCCAAGGGCCGTTAAAATACGCCTGTAAAATCGCTGGCTTACCCAAGCCACCAACCTGTTTATAAAAATTTAGAGAATGTGTAATGAGTAACCCGCGCGTTGGATTTATCAGCCTAGGCTGCCCGAAAGCCCTTGTCGATAGCGAACAAATTTTGACTCGCTTGCGTTCGGAAGGCTATCAAGTGTCACCGAATTACAAAGATTCCGATTTGGTCATAGTCAACACTTGCGGCTTTATTGATGCAGCTGTGGAGGAATCTTTAGATAGCATTGGTGAAGCCTTGGCCGAAAATGGTCGGGTGATTGTCACCGGTTGCTTGGGTGCGCGTCAGGATGAAATTTTGGCCCGTCATCCGCAAGTGTTAAAAATCACCGGCGCTCATGCCACTGATGAAGTGGTAGACGCGGTTCACGAACATTTACCGCCAGCACACAATCCGTTTATGGATTTATTGCCGCCACAAGGGATTAAGCTCACCCCACAACATTATGCCTATCTGAAAATCTCCGAAGGTTGTAACCACCGTTGTACTTTCTGCATCATTCCATCGATGCGTGGTGATTTAGTCAGTCGTCCTATTGACGATGTGATGGCCGAGGCGCAACGTTTGGCGGATGCTGGGGTTAAAGAATTGCTGATTGTTTCTCAAGATACCAGCGCTTATGGTCTGGATTTGAAATATCAAACCCGTCCGTGGCAAGGTCAGGACATTAGCACGCGTTTTTATGATTTGGCGCAAGCCTTGGGTGAATTGGGAATTTGGGTGCGAATGCATTACGTTTACCCTTATCCCCACGTCGATGAGGTGTTGCCCTTAATGGCGGCGGGTAAGATTTTGCCGTATTTGGATATTCCTTTCCAACACGCTAACAGTCGGATTTTAAAGCTGATGAAGCGTCCGGCAGCGGCTGAAAACAATCTGGAACGAATTCGCGCTTGGCGCAAAATCTGCCCCGATTTAACCATACGCAGCACCTTTATCGTTGGCTTCCCTGGTGAAACTGAAGAAGAATTCCAAGAGTTATTAGACTTCCTAACTGAAGCGCAAATGGATCGAGTCGGCTGTTTCGCTTATTCACCAGTGAAAGGCGCGGCTGCTAATGATTTACCAGATTCAGTGCCAGAAGCAGTCAAGCAAGAACGATTAGCGCGTTTCATGGAGCATCAAGCAGGGATTAGCGCTGCGCGTTTACAGCGTCGTGTCGGTCGAATCGAAACGGTTTTGATTGATGAAGTGGTGGAAGAGGGTGCAGTGGCTCGTAGCCAAAGCGATGCACCAGAAATCGATGGACAAGTCTTCATCGATGGTGCAACGCATTTAAAAGTCGGTGATTTCGTGCAAGTCGAAATCGAAGAAGCCGATGAATACGATTTATGGGCGCGATTGATTTAATTTTTAGGAGTTAACAATGACAGATTGCTTGTTTTGCAAAATGGCGGCGGGTGAGATTAAGCCGGATGTGGTTTACGAAGATGATAATTTACTGGCGTTTCGCGACATTCACCCGCAAGCACCGTTGCATTTACTGATTATCCCTAAACGTCACATTGCCAATTTGAATGGCTTAGATGATGCGGTGCTTGGTGGGCAATTGCTACAAACCGCTGCCAAGCTTGCCGAGCAACACGGCTATGCAGACAGCGGCTATCGCACCGTGATTAACTGCAATGATGACGGTGGTCAAACCGTGCATCATTTACATCTGCATTTACTGGCCGGTAGAGCGATGCAGTGGCCGCCGGGTTAGTGCTTTGCAACTTTTGCGGTGAGTGGGTTATTAGCAGAGACATTTTGGATGATGGGCAATCAGTACAGCTTAGTAATGTTTGTATATTATTAGTCGCGGTAGACTAAGCTAATTGCTGTTGGTAGAAAGTCCAAATAATCCTAAATGTCTCGGTCAAACGACCATCGTTTTTTTCAACCCACTCGCTTACTTGTTGTAAATCTAACCAAGCACCTTCATCAATTTCATCTTCAGCGAAGATAAATGGGCCATTGTGTTGGCAGCGATAGACTTGGATAAATTCCATGCCTGAGTCTGGCGTAGGCGATAGTTTGAATAAACTTTCCAGAGCGGCGCTGATGCCGAGTTCTTCCGATAATTCTCGTGGCGCACAGCCGTCATAGTTTTCACCCGCATCGACATGACCGGCGGCGGAGGTATCCCACAAGCCTTTGTTCAAGTCTTTTTTCATCGAGCGTTTCTGTAAAAACAATTGATTTTGGTCATTAAATACCAAAATATGCACAGCGCGGTGGCGTAAGCCGGAGGTGTGGATTTCGGCTCTGGGACGTTGGCTGATGATTTGGTCTTGCTCGTCAACCACATCAAGGTATTCAGTCTGCATTTTGCTCTCGATTCCAATGGCAAGGTCGTGTATGGTAGCGTTTTTTTCAAATCTAGCAGAGGGAATATGGCCAGAAGAAGTGAGCATAGTCAGGAACAAATCAGGGAGATGGTTCTGAATGCAGCCGAAGCCATTGTGATTGAAAAAGGCGTTAATGCCCTGACAGTCCGCAAAGTAGCGGTAGAGATTGGTTACACCGTAGGCAGTATTTATATGGTGTTCGCCAATATGCAGGACTTGATTATGCATATTAAATTGCGGACTTTGGATCAATTGACTGAGCAATTGACAGTTGAGGCCTCAGATAGCGCTGAACAACAAATTCAAAGCTTGGCAAATCATTATTTGGCATTTGCACAACAGCATTTCAATCGTTGGCAGATTATGTTTGAAACCAATTTGGACAATAAAATTGAGTTGCCGGAAACCTATCAAAATAAAATTGAGCAGCTATTTTTACCGTTGGAAGGCTTGTTTCAGCAATTAAAGCCGCAAGCCTCAGCCGAACAAGTGAATTTGATCGCCAGAGCATTGTGGAGCGGTGTTCACGGGATTTGCGTGTTGTATCTTAACGGCAGCCTAGGCCGGGTCGGTGTCGAAAATGCCGAGTCTGCCGTTAAGTTATTGGTTGATACGGTTATTCGTGGTTGGCAACAGGCGGCGTAATATCCGGCAAACGCAATACCACCGCAAAAGTAGCCAGCATCAGTAATCCACCTAAAGCAAACAAGGTGTTGATAGGGCTGATTTGTAGCGAAGCTGAAAAGGTATAAGCCCCCACGGATAACAACATCGCGGCATTTTGAAAGAAATTTTGCATCGCCACTGCACCACCGCTACCAATGCTTTGTTGGCCTAATTCCTGCAAAGATGCATTGATTGGCACAATAAACAAACCACCCGCTGTGCCCATGATCAATAACACGCAACGCGCGGTTAATTCATCGCCACTAAAGCCTAAGCCAATAATCATCAACGCCATTAAGTAGGCCGGCAGTCTGGCGCGGCGTAGATGATTCAATGGGATTAAGTGTGGTGCGAGAGCAGAGCCTACAATGATGCCTAACGCTAAAAACAGCGTCAGATTAGCAATGTCGCTGGCATTGTGGGTCATTAATACCAACGGTGCCCAAGCCACCAAAACCACTCTCACACAAGCCGCAGCCGCCCAGAATAACGATGCCCCTAACACCGCAAACCGTGAACGCGGTGAGTTTAAGAAACTGCGTACTTCGCGATAAAACAGTGGAATTTTCGCACCGGATAAATTGGGTTTGCTGACGGTTTTTGGCAAAAACCAAGTCGTTAAAGCCGAAATTAGAAATAACACCACAGTTCCAGCCAGTGCCAAACTAATTGAATAATCAGCCACTTTTGCACCAACTACCATACCGCTAAGAATTGCCAAAATTGTTGAGCCTTCTATCCAGCTATTGGCTTTTACCAACTGATTATGTCCTGCCAGCTCCGGCAAAATACCGTATTTAGCCGGACTGTATAAAGCCGCACCAACCCCAACCAAGCTGTAAGCTATTAAAGGTTCCAGATTCAATAACAGTAAGCCGGCGCCAGTGGCTTTAATTAAATTCGCCACAATCAATACTCGGGCTTTCGCAAATTGATCAGCAAAGGCACCAACCCAAGGCGCTAACACTACAAAAGCTACCAAGAATACGCTTTGCAAGGCGGGTACATACCAGCTTGCCGGTTGCGTGGCTTGCATCACCATCGCAATCACGGCAAAGAGAATCGCATTATCAGCAAAGGCCGAGAGGAATTGAGCAACTAATAAGGGATAGATTTGTTTATTCATAAATTAAAAATCAGCAAGGAGTTGGGTGCATTTTATGCACCCAATTGAATTAAAGGTCGGTGCTTAGTAATTGCATTGCCAATTCTGTGGCACCAGCATAATCAGTTTTTCCAGTAGCCAATACTGGCAGTTTTTCGATAACAAAGACTTTTTTCGGCAGATTAATCGCCGCTACGCCTTCAGATGCTTCGGCAATTTGTTTCGCTGTTGCCTCGTGCTGAGTGGTAAGCAAAATCAGTTGTTCGCCTTTTTTCGGATCAGGCAAGCTGACGACGGCATGATGAGCATCAGGCCAGGCTTGGATGGCTAATTGCTCAACTGCGGTTAATGACACCATTTCACCGCCGATTTTGGCAAAGCGTTTGCTGCGGCCTTTGATGTGAATAAAACCTTCTTCATCGACATGGACAATGTCACCGGTGTCATACCAGCCTTCACCGTAAGGTTCAGAGCAGGGCGGGACTAACACACCGGGATTATCGGGTAATAAATAGCCTTTCATAATGTTGGGGCCTGCAACGTGCAGTTTCCCCGCATCTTCTATGCCTTCAACGGGTTCTAAGTGAAACAGCATATCCGGTAAGAAACGACCAACACTGCCGGCTTTGTAATCCATCGGTGTGTTGACCGAAGTGACAGGCGCAGTTTCGGTTGCCCCGTAGCCTTCTAAAATCCGAATCCCGAATTTATCAAACCAAGTCGTGCGAGTGTTTTCCTGTAATTTTTCTGCACCGGCCACCACATAACGCAGTTTGAAAAAGTCATAAGGATGGGCTTTTTTGGCATAAGCGGCCAAGAAGGTATTGGTGCCAAACATAATCGTTGCGCCGATTTCATAAGCCATTTCAGGAATGATGGCGTAGTGTAGTGGCGAGGGATAGAAAAAGCTGGTCATGCCATTCAGTACCGGTAGCAAAGTGCCAACGGTAAAGCCAAAGGAATGGAACATCGGCAAGAAATTTAACACCACATCGGTGGGATTAAAGTCGATGCGGGCTTTGATTTGCTTGTGGTTGGCCAGCACATTAGCGTGGGATAACACTACGCCTTTGGGTGAGCCTTCTGAGCCTGAGGTAAACAACACCACGGCGGCATCATCAGCATCATAGTCGTGGCTTTTGTACCAATAATCAGCGGTTTTAGCTTGTAACAAGCCGATGACTTTGTCCAAGCCGGTCAATGATTCGGCTAAATCTTCTAAATAAACCAAATTGACTGCTTTAGCTAAAGCATTGGCTTCATCTTCTAATTTGGCTAGTTCGATGAATTTGCGTGAGGTTAAAACCGTGTTGATTTTTCCAGTGCGGCAAGCAGAAGCCATGCCGGCTGCGCCTATCGAAAAGTTCAGCATTGCCGGTACCCGTTGATAAAGTTGCAAACCAATTACGACATTCAAAGTTTTGCAGCTATTCGGTAATAGCACGCCAACATTTTCGCCGCTGGTGGTGATGCGGTTAATCAATTTGCCGACGATGATACTGCGAGTGATTAAGCTGTCATAGCTCATCGGTTGGCGTTCCAAGTCTTCGGCAATCGTGTGTTTGCCACCATGAATACGACGCGCTTCGAGCAGGGCCGAAAAAATGGTTTGTCGATAATGGCTAGTGGCAAACATCATTTCGGTCATGATGTCGGTGAGGATATGGCCGCTGTGTTTGCGGCGGGCTTTGCCTGTGACATCGCCGTGAGTTTCGATTAAGGTCGGTGGCAAAATGTGCAAAGTGATTTTCGGAAACCAACGCAAACGCACAATATTGCGTAATTTAGAAAACGGTGTGTATTCGGTGCCGTCAATTCTGATCGGCAGAATCGTTGCGCCGGATTTATCGGCCACCATGCCAGTGCCGTCATAGACTTTCATCAACGAGCCGGTGATGGTAATCCGACCTTCGGGGAAAATCACGGTTTTGGTGTCGTTTTGTAGATGATGAATTAAGGCTTTTAATGAGATGGGATGGGTAGGGTCCATCGGAAACACTTTGGATAGGCTTAAAAACGGTTTAAGCCACCAGCGTTGAGAAATATGGGTATTGATGGCAAAGGTGATGTCATCGGGTAGAAAGACGCCGAGAATTAGGGGGTCGAGAAAGGAATTGTGATTGGCGATAATCAACACCCGATCACCGGCTTGTCGATAATTTTCCAAGCCCACTACTTTCACTCGATACAACGCAGTTAGCAGTAAGCGTAACAAAATCTTTAACATCAAAATTCTCCTTGGGTGGCGCTTGTGGGTAGGGCGCAGTCAAAAACAGGAGGCACTATAAATATAAATTAAACATAGTTCAATTAATTTTTATCTTTGATTTTGTTGAGCGTATCAGAGAGGGGTGTAGGCGCTAAATTATCTTAGCGCCTACAAGTTTTTGAAGCTTAAGAACGGGCTTGTAAAACCGCAACCGCTGGTAATTCTTTACCTTCTAAGAATTCTAAGAAAGCACCGCCACCGGTTGAGGTGTAAGAGACTTTGTCAGCAATGCCGTATTTGTCGATTGCCGCCAAAGTATCACCGCCACCTGCGATTGAGAAAGCTGGGCTGTTGGCAATTGCCATAGACATGGCTTTAGTGCCTTCGCCAAATTGGTCAATTTCAAATACGCCGACTGGACCGTTCCAAACGATGGTGCCAGCAGTTTCCAAAATTTTCGCATATTGCTTAGCCGTTTCTGGCCCGATGTCCAAAATTAAATCGTCTTCAGCAACATCAGCGACGTTTTTGATGGTGGCTTCTGCGGTGTCTGAAAATTCTTTCGCGCAAACTACGTCAACTGGCACAGGAATATCTGCACCACGTTCTTTAGCTGAAGCGATTAAACGTCTAGCTTCGTCTAACAAATCAGCTTCGTAAAGTGATTTACCCACTGGGTAACCGGCTGCCGCGATAAAGGTGTTAGCGATACCGCCACCAACGATTAACTGGTCAACTTTGCTAGACAATGATTCCAACACAGTTAATTTGGTTGAAACTTTTGAACCACCAACAATCGCCACTAAAGGACGTTGTGGGTGCTCAAGGGCTTTGCCTAAAGCGTCTAATTCAGCCGCTAACAATGGGCCTGCACAAGCGATAGCTGCGTGTTGAGCAACGCTGTGAGTTGACGCTTCTGCTCGGTGTGCGGTGCCGAAAGCATCCATCACGAATACGTCGCATAAAGCCGCCATTTTTTCGCCTAATTCAGCGCTGTTTTTCTTTTCGCCTTTGTTGAAACGGACGTTTTCGCACAATACAACTTCGCCACGTTTCACTTCAACGCCATCAATCCAGTCTTTCACTAAACGGACTGGTTGGCCCAGTAATTTAGAAAAACGCTCAGCAACTGGTTTTAAGCTTGATGCTTCGTCATATTCGCCTTCGGTTGGACGACCTAAGTGTGACATCAAGATCACTGCGGCGCCTTGTGCCAAAGCGGCTTCAACGGTTGGTACGCTGGCTTGGATACGCAAGTCGCTAGTAACAACGCCGTCTTTTACTGGCACGTTTAAATCTTGACGAATTAGAACCCGTTTACCGGCTAAATCGAGATCAACCATTCTTTTGATAGACATTAAATGCTCCTGTGGGTGAAAAATATAGTTAAGTTAATTGATGTTACGCAACGTCTTCGGTATCGAGTGAATTCAGTTGCTTATAAATAAGGTTTCGCGTTGCGAAGCTGTTTTGATGTCGGTTCTCGCACCGACAAGCGAGTTACTTTCTTTTGCATGGCCAAAAGAAAGTAACCAAAGAAAAGGCCACCCGACCGCCGCTTGCTTCCTGCGCTCCAAAGCTTTTGTTGGGGGTTGGCAAAAGGGGCTTCCTGCCCCTTTGCCAACTTGCCGCATCCATGCGGCAACCCTGACGGGCTATTCCCAACAAAAGCTTTGGTGCTCGGCGCGGCAGACGGGAAAACAACCACTCTCACCTTATAAAATCAGTGATTAATTAAAAATCGAAGGTAACAACACTGCCGCACCAATCAACAAACTGCTGGTGATAATGGTCCAGAAGGTGCGGTTGTTGTTGCTTTGCAATTGTCTGCGAAGTTGCGCCATTTCTTGATTATGTTGCTGCATTTGATGCAGCATCATGGCGTTGCTTTGCAGCGCCTGAAACACCAAAGTCGGTACTTCAGGTAGTTGTTCGGTAATTTCTGGGAATTTGCTGAACAGTTCTTTGATTTTGGCCGCTGGCCCCATGCGTTGTTTAAACCAGTCTTCTAAAAATGGTTTGGCGGTTTGCCATAAATCCAATTCGGGATAAAGCTGACGACCTAAACCTTCGATATTCAATAAGGTTTTTTGTAACAACACTAATTGTGGTTGTACCACCATGTCAAAACGGCGAGCGGTTTGGAATAAACGCAATAGCAGCAAACCGAAGGAAATGTCTTTTAAAGGCTTGTCAAAAATCGGTTCGCAAACACTACGAATCGCCGCTTCAAATTCTTCGATACGCGTGGTGCTTGGCACCCAGCCGGATTCGATGTGCATTTGGGCAACGCGGCGGTAGTCGTGATTAAAGAAGGCTAAAAAGTTTTCAGCCAAATAGCGTTGATCGCTATCCGATAAGCTACCGACGATACCAAAATCCACCGCCAGATATTTGTCAGGTAATTGCACGAAAATATTGCCAGGGTGCATGTCGGCATGGAAAAAATTGTCGCGGAAGACTTGCGTGAAAAAGATTTCTACGCCGCGTTCAGCTAGTTTTTTGAAATCGGCATTGCCAGCACGCAGGGCGTCAATATCACCGACGGGAATCCCGTAAATCCGCTCCATCACCATCACTTTACGATGGGTCATCGGCCAATGCACCTCTGGGATATAAAGCATTTCCGAATCTTTAAACTTGGCACGGATGGCGCTGGCATTGGCGGCTTCACGCACTAAGTCGAGTTCGTCGAGGATGGTTTTCTCGAATTCTGCCACTACTTCGGTTGCGCGTAAGCGGCGGGCGTCACTTGAGAAGCTTTCAGCGATTTTTGCTAATTCATACAGTAAGCCAACGTCTGAATGAATTTTACCTTCGATGTCAGGGCGCAATACTTTGACGATGACTTTTTCGCCGCTGTGTAAAGTAGCGGTGTGAACTTGAGCGACTGAGGCTGAGGCTAGTGGCACTGGGTCGAATTCGGCAAAGGCTTGTTCTAAGGTTTGGCCGAGTTGTTGCTCGATAATTTGCTTCGCCAACTCAAAACCAAACGGTGGCACTTTATCTTGCAGCTTAACCAGCTCTTCGGCGATGTCTTCGGGTAATAAATCTTTGCGGGTCGATAAGGTTTGGCCAAATTTGACGTAAATTGGTCCTAAATCTTCCAGAGTTTTACGAATCCTAACTCCGCGCGCTTCAGTCGGTTTTCTGAGCCAGTAATTGGGCGAGAAAATCGCTACAAAGCGAATCGGCCGGAACAGGTGAGTTTTTAAAATAATTTCATCAAGGCCATGAAACATCATCACCCAGTTAATATGGATGAGGCGCAGCAAAATTTTTGGGCGAATCACAAGGTGTCCTTAGGTATTGGGCTCGGAAGATGAATTTAAGTTGTTTTGTAGTCTATCAATGCGGGCATTGAGTCGGTCAAAATCGCTACGGCTGGCGTCGATTTGTTGAAATAGTTCGTCAGCTTCAGGTTTTGCGGGTAGGTCGCGGGTTTCTTCTTGCAAAAATTCTTGCAGATTGAGCTTGAAGCTGGTCAAACTTTGTTGGCTCCAATCACGACTACTGCGGAATAAGCTGCCAAATTGTTGAGCGAAACTTTCACCGGTGTAGCGGGCGAGTTTGGCTTCGAGATTAATATCGAGTTTGGCAAACAAGCTTTGGAATTTATGGGCTACTTGGGTGTCGCCTTCGATCCGCACATCGCCTTGGAATAAGGAACGCATTGGCGTAGCACTTAATCCCATTAAGCCCAGCGCAGATAAAGAGCCGCTGATTTTGGCATCAACAGTATCGTTATAAGTTTCTAAAATCTGTAGGC
>CAIXED010000069.1 GCA_903918375.1 uncultured Pseudomonadota bacterium
CTCCATTTTGATTTTGCCGCTTGAGGTCATTGGGATAGCGATGCTATCCGCTGCGCCTAAAGCCACTGTGCCGTTATGAGTAACGATTTTGCCGTCATTGCTGACTTTAGCCCCTAACAAGGCAACATAGCCGCCATTCTTGGCTTCAATAGTACCGTGGTTGACGACTTCGCCTTGGCTACCATTACTATTGAAGCGGTTATTGCCGGCCATGAAATCATCATCATTAATATCTAAGGTTGATGCTGTAAAACTAGACGCTGAAGCACTGCCGTCTTGACCAAAGACGATACCGTTAGGATTAACTAAAACCACCTGACCATTGGCTTCGATTTGGCCGAAAATTTCGCTGGGTTTATTGGTGACCACTCGATTTAACAAAGCCGCCGCTTCGTTGGGTTGAACAATGTGGACTTTGGCATTAGCACCCACATCAAAACTTTGCCAGTTAATAATGGCGCGTTGGCTGGCTTGATTAATGTCCATCTGTGCGCCGCTTTGGCTGATACTCGCTGAACCTTGAGCGACTTGACCGCCAGTGGGTAATGCATCGACGGCAGGCGTTGCCCAAGCCGAGGAGATTAGCAAGGCGCCACTACTGAACATCGCTAGAATTTGTATGACTTGAATCGCGCCTTTTAATGAACGCTTTAATGCCCGTGTCGTGCCAGGGGCTTTTCCTTGCGAACTACAAATTTCCCCTACGACAACCAAGGCGTTGAGTCTTTTTGAAAAAATAAGCTTGTAGATACCTGCGTTCATGAATACACTGATCCTAACTGCGCAACTAATGTGCAAAGAATTGTAAAATTTAACTTAATTTTACAATTTTAAAAATCATTAGCAATCATACGTTCGTATGAATAAAAGCCATTTTAATCAAATAATCAATATCTTATTGGACTTTACCCACCGCAGACTCTAACAAAAAAGCAACCAACTTATAAAATTTGTAATCCATTTACCTTTATATTGATGCATACCCTCTTTCTAACGCAGGTACTAGTTCATTTTTTCTTTAGACCCCAAAAAAGGCCAATCCATCAGTGAAGATGAATTAGCATTCGATTGTCGGTTAGTAGTTTATTTAAAAGTATCTATCTATGTTTTTTCCGATAGGTTTTTTCACCTATTCCATCGAACCTTGTAATCGAGTGATTGAGGCGTCTTTTGCATATGGATCAACATGAAATGCCAAGGCCATCGGTTTATGTAACAAGCCTTCTTTACCTGATGCATTGGGATTTAGCTGTGATTTTTCAATAAAATCCGCCATTCGCTTGACGTTGTAAATTAACAGAACTCGATTAACCTCACTACCACGATAAATTTGGTAGCCAACATTGTCTTCGGTCATTGCCGGATTGCGAGCTACCCAATCTTCAATTAGCACTGGGTTATTAGCTGCTAAATGCCTTAATACCGAATCATCGCGATGATTGATCAATTGCATTAAATACTGTGCCAATTGCCCTTGGGCCTGATGTTCCTGTAGATTTAGCAATTCGTCATCAGAGAACAAAAAGCTTTCTGCCACTAAATAGTGCTTGTCGCGATCACCGTCGTTGGCAAATAAGGATAATTTATCCAAGGAGAAATCCTCTAAAGCATTCAAAAATGCTCTAGGCACCCTAATGTGCTTATCGATGGTAACTACCCAAGGCAAAGCTCGACCAGTTACTTCAAAGCGTGACTTGACGCTACCAATCACTCCCGCTCTCGACAATTCGCTTTCACGTCCAGCCGGTTTTACTAAAAAAGCATCAACAGCAGTAATATTAGTGTTGAATCCAGCCGCTTTGAATTGCTGAATAATGGTGGAGTAGCGTGGATGATAAGGAATCGCAGTGCCGTCATAGAGAATATTCACCCCAGTTTCGCGGGCTTTTTGCGCTACTAAATCGCGCAGCCGATTGGCAAATGGTTCGATGTAAACATAATCATCACTATGGTGATTTGCAGCGGTCATCACTTGGTATAAATCACTAAGTTTACGAAACTCGTCCAACGAAGCCGTCACAAAATTCTCGCCACATAAAGCTCTAGCCATTTCTTCAACAGCGGTTTTACCAGACCCCGCTCCGCCCATCGCCATAAATAATTTAGGTTGTGGATCAGGGGTTTTACCAACAAATAAGTTTTCTAACGCTGATAATAAAGCCTGGTTGACTTGGCTTAGTCGAGCATAGGCAATTTCAACGGTACGCGCTAAACGAACTTCACCATCAGTCATCATTAGCATGCGATTTTTTAAGCGTAAATTATCAGCCAAACTGAAAAGAGTCGCCTTTTCACCTGCACATTGGCGCAATAAATCCATTAACTCAGCATGACTGGATGGCCGCAAGCCGGTTTGCACGTTGACATCTAAACCAAATAAAGGCGCAACCCCATCCTCTCGAATCGGAATCGCGTCAATACTGGTTTTTCCTGGCGCCCTGAGACTTTCCGTACCCGGCAAATAAGCAATCACCGTTTCAGACGCACTAAGCGGATTGTCGGCAAAATGTTGACCGGCAATTAAATGCTCAACTTTAATGCTATCGAACGGCACCAGACCACCATTGACGGTAACCAAACATTCAATACCATCTTCCGTGGTATGCGACAAAAATGGGATGCCCAACAGAAATTTTTTGTTCTCAGGCCATTTGCCATAAGCATTGGCTTTATTATTTAGACTTTTACCACGCGAAGCATCAAGGGAATGACGAAATACAGTCGCCAGCTGGCGCGGCTGACTTTCAAGACTATGTAACATTTGTGAGTCGACTGCACTTAAACGACGAAAATCAATGCCCGATTCATAAACCGCTTTAAAAGCTGGCAAATTACCTAAAGCAGTCATAAATAGGTCAAGTGTCAGGCGATTACCATAAGAAAAAGGCCGGATTGCCCGCATCGCACGATAGAACCCCGCTAAGCGGTCAGCAATGTCTTCAGAGCGTATCACGAAGCCGTTATTATCGAAGATTGCTGTACCACGATTTTTATCATCATCGTCTAAAACCAAGCGCTCAATTGCAACCCGAAATTGCTTACGTTTGTCAGCATCGAGCATGGTGCCGGGGCGATGATTAACTGTAATTTGCTCTTTCCAATCGCAATACATTTCACGATGAATTCGAGTAAACAAGGCGGTTAAGTAGGTGACACGTTTGGTTTGATCGTGGGAAACAGTGCTTTCCTGCTCACGCTCAAGTTCAGATAACAATTTGATGCCTTGTAAAATTGCCAATGCTGTTCGCAGCTTTTTCAGTTGCCTGTAGCCTACAATTCTAGGGCGATCATTAACACTCACGTCTTCTATCCTGCTTTGGAAAAACTTTTAATTCTACAAAAAACTGGCAAGCTAACGGGAGTAATTTTATAAACACTTGAATATTTTCGACTTTTTAGAAAGTTATTACTGCTTTTATTCCTCAATACAAGGCAGTGTCACAGTAACCTTGGCTATTTCACCAGGAATATTGGGGATGTCGTAAGCCACTTGTCCACCGTGTTTGGCAATAACCATGTCAATAAAATACATACCAATACCAAAACCGGTAATTTTAGGCTTCTCGTCTGTATCAACGTTATTGGCTATGACGTTGCTCATAGAAACCACTAATTTTTGCTCAACAGAATCTAAAACCTTCATGTTTATTTCAATCTGACTACCAAATTGACCATAGCGAATCGCATTGACAAATAAATTCACAAACACTCTGACTAACAATCGATTATCGGCTTTAATGAAAGCAGGAATATCATCGGAATGTTGTATGACTTTCATTCCTTGAGCCGTCATTAAATCTTTAACTTGATAAATTGCATCATCAAGCAAACTTTCAAACAATATTTCTTCGAAGCGATAATCAGAATATTCGGCTTTTATATTGAGAATAAAATCATCAAGCATTGTTAAAATCTGATGACAATGCTGCTCAATATTACCAAAAACTGTTGAAGTGCTTTTATCTTCACATAAAGCAAAAATAGAAGCGACTGGGGTTCTCATATCGTGACTTAAGGTTGCCAAATTGCGATCACGTAACTTTTGAGCATTAATATATTCTGTCATGTCCACCATCAGCAATAAACGCCATTGCTCATGGTGATTTAGATTTAATGGCACAACCCTTATATCCAATTGTATGGCTTGCTGATTTTTGTCTAAAACAGATAGCCTTTTAGCAGGATAAGGTACAGCTAATGCTAGTTCTAACTCCGATTTATCGGCCTCATATAACTGACCAAAAAATAAATTAATATCTAAATCATGACTGACAGCATCACCAAATATTTGCCCTACTTTTTGATTAAATACAACGATACGATTTGATTGATCTATAACTAATACAGCTTGTGGTATTTCGTTAATAGCAATCGATAGAAATTTAATTCGCTCAGTTGCAGCATGTATAGCAGTATCTAACAAACCCGAGGCTTGCACAAATGATTGACTTTTTGAAATTAAACCGCTTTCTTTACGTTGCTCAATTGATAATTCATCCACTTTATCGCGCATAAAATGAGTAATCATTTCCATTCTTCGCCAAGCCCAAATTGGCTTGATAAAGATAATAGAAAAAATAGCGGGGGCTGGATCAATCCAGATAGACCAAAACTTTAGAACAACAGTGCTAAATAAAAGCAAAAAAATTATAGCGACAATCGAAAACAATAGTTCTTTAGCTGGCGTTAAAAACCATAATCTTATAAAAACCATCACAATACTAATAAAACTAATCAGCCAGATCGCAAAACTAGGCGCATCTTTTATTAATTTTTTTTCAACAATTGCTTTCAACAAACTCGCATTAATTTCAATACCCGGTGTACCTGTTTCTGCTTTTACCGAATAACTTGTCGGATATCTATCACCGAGACTAATTGATGTTACACCAATCAATACATAAGTATTTTTAAGTATTGAAAGCTGATGTGGATTGGAAATCAAATCCACCAAAGACAGGGTCGGAAAACCAGTTTCTGGATTAACTATCTTAAAACGTCTATATTCATTACCAGATAGCTCAGCTTTTTCGATGCCGGCCATTGAAAGCATAAGATGAGGTATGCCATTTGAAATTAAATGCGATTGTCTAACAAGACCATCAATATCAAATACTACTTCAATATGACCAAAAGCAGAGGCAGCTGATGCTATGCTTTCGTAGGGTTTATGGACTTGAGCAGACTGTGATTGTGTAGCATTAGACAAAACTTCAATAGGCAAAACAACTCGATGCCTTTTCATTTGTTCGATCAAGGCTAAATCATTTTTAGTTTGATCAAAAAACAGAATATCAAAACCAATCGCTTTAGGTTTATTGTCGGTCTCAATTAAGTCTTTGAGTAATTGGGCGTAATGCATCCTTGAAATCGGCCAACCGCCTAACTGCTCAATAGTTCTATCGTCTATTGCAACAATAACAATATCATTACTTGGCGTATCATTAAATAATGACTGAACTTGATCATAGATACTATTACCTATTGGTTTCGTAACATTAGATACAATGATCAAGCTCATTAACAACAAGGTCAGAGCAATTGCAATCAACCACTCTAAAACAAACTTAGCTTTATAGGGATTTTTTGCTGAATCGTCAGCCAAATTCAACCTCGCCAATCAAAGTCATTAAAAACTATTATTTAATTAACAACAATCAAATCAAAACCACCTTTTCTTTCTACTTTTGAATCAGTACCAACCATGTAATTAATTTGCCACTGATATTTTCCGGCGGGTAGATTTTTGAGAATAAATTGATCCCTTTGAGCAATGTTAAGCCCAGTTTTTACTATGTCTTGATAGCTATTAGCGGCAGTATCAAACTTTTGCACTCTCATAGTAATTTGTTGAAAACCATGCATATTAAAGCTAACGTTGCAACGTTCTGCGAGCTCCGATGCATCTGATTTACAAATTGCATACTCACTAGAACTTCCTTGCAATCCACTTTTAGTTAAAGCAATCCACTGATAAAAAACAGCATTATTACTTAATTGATTTAATTCGATTTGAGGAATATCGACTAAGTGATCATCAGTAATTTTACTAAACGTAGCATCCGGTGAATGACGCAAAATATGACGTTCTGCATTTTGGTCGGCTTGGAATTTAACTTTAAATTCAGATGGATTAGTTTGTTTTTCAACTGCTAAAAAGCTTGGAGATGATGGTAAGGTTTCGACTGCGCCAGCAACACCATCTTCAGAAATAGGCATACCTTGATTTTCAGTCAATGCAGCTCCCGCATCATGACTTGCCTGTCCTTTAGCAGCAACAATACCTGTTTTAACCTCAACTTGGCTGGTATTTTTTTGCTCATCATAACCAACACGGAACTTTGTGCCCCTAACTCCCGCTAGCGCTTTAGGCGTATGAATTTCAAACGCCGCATCACCTTTAGGTCGCTTCACAACCTCAACATCAACACGACCATTCATTAATTCAAAATCGACTTTCGGAGACTTTTCTAACTCACTTTTACGTAATGTTTTAACTTTAAGTATAGTGCCAGAAACCAAGTTAATATTGGTACCTTCTTCTAAGGTCACTCCAATTTGGCAGCTAGCTGGGACTTTAAGAATATCGTCTTCATTAATTACAGAACCAATTTCAAGGGTTTTAGTGCTATCGTTGACTAAAACAGCATTATTACAACTCAAGCTAGAAACTGTTGCTGTTGATAATCTATATTTGACTAACTCTCGCGGGAATAAAATATCCTTCCCGACAGGAATTGCATTAGGCTTATCTTCGTGATTAAGTTTTAACAACTGAGCCAAGGCGTCTTTACCTTCAAGATATTTCGATGCTAAAAAAGAAAAGTTCTCGCCTTGCTTAATACTATATGTTACATAATCAACATTATTGTTAACTGATTCTAAAGCAAATACTGAAGAATCAAGCCCTAAAAAAAGCAAAATGACAGCAGTCTTTTTCATAAAAACATCCTAAAAATATACTACACAATTTCAACTAATCGATAACCAAAACCGTGTATAGAAACTAATCTGATTTTTTCAGAATCAGCACCCACTTTCAATTTACGCCGAATAAATGTCACATGAACATCTAAAGTTCTGGTTGATTCACGACCAAAATCTTGGTTTTCTTTACCCCAAACTTTAATTAATATTTGTTTTCTTGATAATGGTGAATCAAAATTACAAAATAAAAAATAAGCTAAATCGAATTCTTTCTCTGATAAAACAACAATATTGTCTTCAAATCGAACACTGCGTGAAGAGTCATCAAATACATAACCTTTAATCTCATGCGGAAAGGTATGTATGACTTCAGGATAAGCTCGTCTTGCTAACGCATTGATTCTAGCCAGCAACTCTTGTGGACGAACAGGCTTTACACAATAATCATCAGCCCCCGATTGCAAGGCTGCCACCACATCAATCTCATCTTGATTTGATGTTAAAAAAATCACAGGATGACTACTAGCTAAATCAATTCGGATGTATTTTAGAACATCCAATCCTGTCAACTTAGGCACATTCCAATCTAAGACAAACAGATCAAACCGTTGTTTATTAAGTGCTTTTGTTATTTGCATCCCATCTTCAAATACAGTCACTTCATGTCCAGCTTTGATCAACAAAGACCGGAGATATTCTGAAAGGATTTCTTCATCTTCAAGAACAGCGATATGCATAAAAGTCAAAAATAGTTAAATATGGTTAATCTTAGCATGTATTTCATCATTTCAAACTATAAGCACACATTCATTTGCATAACTGCTGCCGATATTCCTGATAAAAATAGCGTTTATTCAAGTCAACACAACCTTGATAATTTAGGTACACATCAGGCAAATTATAGCCATTAAAACGACTTGCTTTGACCATAGCGTAAGCACCAACATTAGCAAACACCAATTGACTCCCAACATCGGGCAGCATAGCAAATGAATATTCACCAAACACATCACCAGCAAGACAGCTCGACCCAGCTAAAATCGCTTTTTCTTGCCCGACCTCTGTAACATGTAAACTCGGCTGACGCTGATATTCAAACACTTCTGGATGATGATTAACAGAAGTATCTAACACCAAAATGATTTTGCCATCACTAACAAATCGATCCAAAACAGTCGTCAATAGATAACCGGCATTGCCGACTAAGGCTTTACCTGGCTCTAAATAAACCTCAAGCCCAAAATTTTGTTGTAATTCAAGGATTAAGTTGATTAAGGCCTGCTGATCTTGGATTCGATTATAAAGATAACCACCGCCTAAATTAAGCCATTTCAAAGGATGTTGTTTAAGCAAGGGTAGTAATTTTTTGACGGTAGCCAACAAAGGTACAAAATCTTCGCGGCTAAAAACCGTATGAAAATGCAATCCCTCAACACCTTGCGGCAAACCTTGCGCCAATAACTGCCAATCCACCCCCAGCTTAGAATGCTGACGACAAGGATTGTAGCGATCATCATCAACAAACGATAACTTAGGATTGACCCGCAAACCCGCTGAATAATGCCTATGCTCAGCCTCAAACAACCGCACTTGCTGTGACAAACTATTAAAACTGATATGACTACAAAGCTGGCTAATCTCGGCAAACTCGTCAGTTCGCAACCCCGGTGTCGTCAAATGCACACTACCGCCCTGCTCGCCTAACACTTCCCTAGCCAAACGCGCTTCAAATAAAGAACTGACCGAAAAACCATCAACCCGCCCTTTCAAAAGTTCTAATACCGCCAGCAATGGCAAAGCTTTAATCGAATAAATGATTTTACAACCCGTCGCCTCGCGTAAGCTTTCAAGCGGTTTCAGATTGTCCAAAATCGCATCTTGATCAAACACATAAGCCGGACTGGTTTTTACTGCTTCAAAATCCATTTGCCTGCTGCCGACAATAATTCAACACCTGCGCCAATAAATCGCCATCTTCGCTAAACAAACGTAAGTCTGGTTGCTCTTTACGCAACCAAGTCAATTGCCGCTTAGCCAACTGCCGAGTCGCGGCAATGCCTTTTTCCTGCATGTCGGCAAAATCATATTCGCCCTGCAAATACGACCAAACCTGCCGATAACCCACGCAACGAATCGACGGCATAGACTCATCCAAATCGCCACGCTGCCGCAAAGCATCAACCTCATCAATCAAACCCTGCACCAACATCAACTTAAAGCGTTCGGCAATTTTGTCGTGTAAAGTGTGTCGCTGTCTGGGTTCGATGACGATTTTTGTATAGGCATACGGCAAATCTTCGCCCTCATCAGCTTGGAAAAAACTGGTCAACGGCTTACCGCTAATTTCATAAACTTCCAAAGCCCGTTGCACCCGTTGCGGATCATTCATATGAATCCGCGCCGCCGCCACTGGATCAATCGCCGCCAAGCGCTGATGCATCGCCTGTTTGCCAAGTTCTTGTAATTGTTGATCTAAACGCTGCCTAACTTCAGGATCGGCTTCCGGCAACTGCGCCAAACCTTGAGTTAAAGCGCTGAAATACAACATCGTACCACCGGCTAAAATCGGCAATTTGCCTCGTGCGGTAATATCGGCCATCAGCTCCAAAGCCCGATTACGAAACTGGCCCGTCGAAAACGCTTCACTAGGATCAAGAATATCAATTAAATGATGCACAATGCCGCCTCGCTCAGCCTCAGTCGGTTTCGCAGTACCAATATCCATTCCCTTAAATACCAAAGCCGAATCCACACTGATAATCTCAGCATTGATCGCTTTCGCCATCGCCACCGACAATGCGGTTTTACCCGAAGCCGTCGGCCCCATCAGCAAAATCGCCGCTGGTTTGCTGTCTGTCATCACTGACCCCGCATAAAAAATTTGTCCAACTCTTGATGACTCAACGCCACCCAAGTCGGTCTGCCGTGATTACATTGACCAATCCGCTCAGTTTTTTCCATGTCACGTAACAAGGCATTCATTTCTTCAATACTCAAACGCCGCTTAGCTCGCACCGAACTATGACACGCCATGGTCGCCAACACAGAATTAATGGTTTCCTGGGCTTTTTGGCTAGTACCGTGGGTCAACATATCGGCCAAAATATCCCTAACCAATTGATCAACATCGGTTTTGCTTAACAAAGCCGGTGTTGAACGCAGCACCAAGGCTTGCGGCCCAGAACGATTTAACTCAAAACCTAAATCCATAAACAAGGCTTGTTCCTGCTCAGCCAAATCCGCTTCCGCCGCGCTAACTTGCAACTTAATCGGCAATAACAACGGCTGAGAAACGATTGCGCGACTGTGATAATGATTTTTCAAACGCTCATAAGTCACCCGTTCATGTGCGGCATGCGCATCAACCAAAATCACCCCATTCGCAGTTTCGGCGAGAATATAAATATTGTGAATATGCGCTAACGCAAACCCCAACGGCGGCATCGCCGACTCAGGCTCAACCGGTGCTGGCGTTGATTTTTCGGGCATCAATCGAGTGTATGCATCAACCTGATTCGCCAAAAAGCTCGGACTCGGCCTAGGGCTAGGTTGATAACTACCGACACTTCGACCGCTACTGACTTTATAAGCCGAAACATCGTTAACCTGATTATCGGCAACATGTGCCATAGGCAACGCGGTTTGCTGGCTGACGACTGGCCGCGGCTCAACTTCATCTAGCTGAACATCAATGGTTTCCACCACCAGCGCTGGCTGGCCTGGCCTTTGCTCAGCCAAACTACCTGGCCTTTGCTCAGCCAAACTACGATGCAAAGCCTGAAACAAAAAGTCATGCACCATCCGCCCTTCCCTAAACCGCACTTCTAATTTAGTCGGGTGAGCATTAACATCAACCAAAGCCGGATCAAGCTCTAAATACAAAACAAACACCGGATGGCGACCGTGATACAACACATCTTGATAAGCCTGTTTCACCGCATGAGCCACCAACCGATCTTTAATCAAACGGCCATTGACATAAAAAAACTGCATATCCTGCTGGCTACGGGAAAACGTCGGCTTGCCAACCCAGCCGTATAAATGCAAACCCGAAGCGGTGTAATCAATTTTGATCGCATTTTCGACAAAGCCTTCACCACAAATCGCTGCAATCCGTTTCAGTTGATCTTGCTCGCTTTGGGTTGGTTTTAAATTCAGCACCTCGCGCTGATTGTGATTTAACAGAAAACCAACATCGCTTCGCGCCAAAGCCAGTTTTTGAATCAAACTTTCAATATGAGCAAATTCGGTTTTTTCGGCTTTTAGAAATTTGCGTCGGGCGGGGGTGTTGTAAAACAAATCACGGACATCGACCGTGGTGCCTTGTGGATGCGGATCGGGCTGGGGATTAAAGTTCTGCTCGGTGCCATCAGCGCTAACCAACCAAGCACAATCCGCCTCAGCAACCCGCGAAATCAAAGTCAAACGCGCCACCGAACTAATACTCGGCAAAGCCTCACCGCGAAAGCCCATGCTCATCACATGCTCTAAATCATCTAAGGAACTGATTTTGCTAGTGGCATGGCGCGACAAAGCCAAGGCCAAATCCTCTTTATCAATCCCACAACCGTTATCGCGAATCTTAATCTGCCGCACCCCGCCCTGTTCAATATCGATTTGAATCTGGGTAGCGCCAGCATCAAAACAGTTTTCCACCAATTCCTTGACCACCGAAGCCGGTCTTTCGACCACCTCACCAGCGGCGATTTGATTGACTAATTGTGTCGGTAACGCTTGAATTCGCATGGGATTAGGCTGGCAAAAAAGCGGCCATTTTACTGGATAGCGTGAATCAATGGCAGTTAATCATGGCAGGTGAGTTTAGTGTTAGACATTCTTTTGTCGGCTAATTGACGCGTATCGCATTATCACGCCACTAAAATTGGCGCGCAATCAAAAGGCGATAGATCGGGCGGCTACTAAAACCGGTTAGGAATATCGCAAAGTAGACCCCAAAGCACTCTGTTAGCCCTGCAGTTTTTTGTAATGCAGCAAAAGCTTTATCTTTATACTGGAAAGCTAGATCTAGCTTGTCACCATAGATTTACCAGTTTATATACACTTTCTGAGGCTCAAAACGGCCAATTTCCGACCTTCGCTGTTGACTTCTGAATGCCCGGTTTGGGTCAGAAATTGCTTGTTTAACAGAGGGTATAAATAATTTTGTGTAAACGGTCACTTGGCAGGAAACTGTCGTTACTTTGCGAGGAATAGAAATGACCGACACAAAATCAATCCCGACCGACCTGATAGACGCCTTATTGTCAGGTTATAAAAAACCCGAAGAC
>CAIXED010000070.1 GCA_903918375.1 uncultured Pseudomonadota bacterium
ATCGCTCGCAACTGGCAAACTGCCAGTATAGGTTTGATCTTCGCTTAGGTTAATCACCGCACCTTCGGCCACGGGCGCATCGTTCACCGAACTGACGCTGACGCTCATGGTGTAAGTATTGCTGCCACCTTGGCTGTCGGTCACGGTGTAGCTAAAGCTATCGCTACCGTTGTAATTGGCGTTGGGCGTGTAAACATAGCTGCCGTTGGCGTTGATGCTAACGCTACCGTGGCTAGGGGCCGTAGCACCAAGCGCGTAGCTAACGCTATCACCATCCAGATCAGCAGAAGCCGGTAGATTACCGCTTAACGCAGTATCTTCTATGGCAGTAGCGTTAGAGTTAGTTGCTGTCGGTAAATCATTAACCGCATTGACTACGACATTGATGGTGTAAATATTCTCACCACCTTTACCATCGCTAACTTTATAGCTAAAACTATCAGTACCGTGATAGTTAGCCGCAGGCATATAGCTAAAGTTACTAGCTGTCAAAGTCACCGTGCCATGAGTAGCACCTGTATGCAAACTATAACTGACTACATCCCCATCGCTATCAGTCGCGATAGGCAAAGCACCTGTCAGGAGAGTATCTTCATCGGTTATCACTGTTGAATCAGCAGCTACAGGCGCATCATTCACCGCACCAACAGTCACACTCATGTTATAGGTGCGACTACCATTATGGCTATCGGTAACGGTATAACTGAAGCTATCGCTACCATTATAGTTAGCGTTAGGTGTGTAGATGTAAGCACCTGTCGATGTATTGGTGATAGTAACAACACCATGACTAGCCGCTGTGCTTACACTGTAGATAATGGCATCACCTTCCGCATCTGCAGCAGTAGGCAAGCTACCGATAAAAGCGTTATCTTCGGTAGTCACTATGCTGCCGTCTGCAGCAATTGGTGCATCGTTAAAGGCGATAATATTTACATTCACGGTATAAGCATTTTCGCCACCATGACTATCTCTTACTTTGTAGGTAAAGCTATCTGCACCCTTATAGTTGCCATCAGGCACATAGGTATAGGCACCAGTTGCTGCATCAGTAATAGTCACTGTTCCATGACTCGGTACGACACTAACAACATAGGTGATAATGTCACCATCTGCATCTGTCGCACTAGGTAAATTGCCTGTGTAACTTTGATCCTCAGTGAGGTTTATCACTGCGCTATCTGCTAACGGTGCATCATTTAAAGCGTTAACCGTAACATTCATCGTATAGGTATTACTTGCACCTAGACTATCGGTAACTGTGTAGCTAAAGCTATCGGCACCATTGTAGTTACTATTAGGAGTATAGACGAAAGCGCCTGTCACCGCATTGGTAATAGTGACCACACCATGACTAGCAACTGTGCTGACGGTATAAGTGATTACATCACCTTCAGCATCGCTAGTAGATGGCAAACTACCAATATAAGCAGTATCTTCCATTGCGATAATTGCACCATTAGAAGCATCTGGCGCATCATTGACTGCGGAAATATTCAAACTGACGCTATAAACATTTCCTAGGCCTTGAGCATCTGAAACTTTATAGGTAAAACGATCAACACCGTTATAGTGCTTATCAGGCATATAGCTATAAGCACCTGTCGCAGGGTCAGTGATAATAACCGTCCCATGACTCGCCACTGTCTCAATCGTATAAATAATATTGCTCGAACTAGCCGCTAATGGAGCGGCTGCAAAAAGCGTAGGCATTGGACTATCAAACAATGCCAACTGAGGCGTAACTACAGGAGTTGCTTCAGGATCAGTTGCAACTGGCAAAAAGCCCTCGTAAAGTTCGCCCTCAATGATATTCATAGCAAGATTAGATGCAATAGGTGCATCAACAACTGAAGTAACATCAACAGTTATTGAGTAAGTATTACTTGCACCTTGACTATCTGTCACAACATAACTAAAGCTATCACTGCCATTAAAATTAGCATTTGGCGTATATAGATAAGAGCCATCGCCATTGATAGTAACAGTACCGTTAATTGGCAATTCAGTACCGACTGCATAAGTTACCTGATCACCATCACGATCAATCGCAGTGGGCAAACTACCTCTAAAAGCGGTATCTTCTAAAGTAGTGATACTGGCATCTGAAGCAGTAGGCGCGGTGTTAACTGAATTAACCACAACATTAACGGTGTAGATGTTTTCCCCACCTTTACCATCAGTCACTTTGTAAGTAAAGCTGTCAGAACCGCTATAGTTAGCATTTGGCGTATAGGTGTAACGACTACCATTCAATGTCACATTGCCATGAGCACTACCAGTATTCAAACTATAGCTAATAGCGTCATTATCTGCATCAGTTGCAGTTGGCAAGCTATCAGAAATTGCTAAGCCTTCATCTGTGACCACTGTTACATTAGAATCTAGTGGCGCATTATTAACCGCATTAACCTTGACGCTGATTGTGTAACTATTACTAGCACCTTGACTATCACTGACTGTGTAGCTAAAGCTATCGTTACCGTTATAGTGAGCATCTGGCGTATAAACATAACTACCATTAGCATTGATAGTAACACTGCCGTGTGTTGGCGCCAGGCTACCCGCTGAGTAAACGACTCTATCGCCTTCTTTATCAATTGCAGTTGGCAGACTACCTGTTAATGGAACATCTTCTGATGTTGTGAGATTCGCATCAAATGCAGTGGGACTGGAATTACCTTTATCTTTACTTGAACCATTATCTTTTGTCGAAAATGCTAATCCAGCAACACCAAAACCAATAGCGCTCGCCCCTAAAGAAGCTAGATCCTCCAATCCATAGGACTTACCAGCAGCCGACTCAGTCAGACTGTTCAAAATAGAATCAGACCAAAGCGGTGTCTCAATAGCTGTCTTACCTAAAACCTGAGTTGCCGCCATGCCACTCGATAAATTAGCAATCTTAGCGGCATCACTTTGATTACTGGGTTCAAATTCATAAAATTCACCAGTAGCGCTTTGCGCGACTAAATGACTATTAGGGAAATCATAATAATTTTCGATAACAAGATCTGGACTGGCAATGTCTTTACCTTCAAAAGCAATCTGTAAATTTTTCCCTACCCGCTTTACAGTCATATTTTGCGGTGCATTGCCGGTTGCTTCATCAATCAACTGATAATTAACCTTATCTTGAGCTTTAATGCGTAGTGTTTTAGCTCTAGTATCGCTAACTTTGTAAGTCGCTTCTGTAAGCTTAGAATTATTTACCAACACTTTATATGCAGACATATTTGATCTCAGATTATTAATTACTCTTGATGACTAGGCATCATGATTTTTAAAACAATAACAACTATTGGGAACCGTGTTTACCAAATGCAAAGCAGGATTTTTCTTAACGCAACTGACCAGAAGCGCTCTAAGGCCTACAGGCAGCCTATCTTTCCTATAAACCTTTTGTTAGAACTTGATTCGACTTTAGAGGCCAAGCAAATAGAACTTTCTTCCGCTTCGAGGTTGAAATGGCTTTGAGCTACTTGACCTAAAATCCCCTAACAAATACAACCATTCCAATCGAAGCAATCGACTTAAGCCCCAATGAAACACTAATTTGTTAAAAATCGTTAAACCCTATTGTTCCACGATGCCTTACCCTTGAAAATCCTTCGATCGAAGGATATTTGCACTTAAACCCTGCCTATCAAAGACTCATTACAATCCAGTATCACCGTCCATCGACCATACAAGAATGAAGACGCAAATCACCGACAAAAATCCGTTGACTTCAGGAGAAATCTGCGGCATACAGATTTGAAGTTTCAGGAGATTCTACTACTAATAAGATTAATAGTGCTTACAAAAATGCGTTAGATTTGGGGTGACATATAAGACAAAACGCTTCTTTTGCTCGAAGGATCGACTCATGACGTCTTCTAGATAACGTGTTACAGTGTGCCGTGTTTTTAACAATCTGATTTGACCATTGAAACGACTCATGGAACAGGCCAATCAATTTTATTATTCAATTCTCAGCGTTTTTCTATTTTCATTAGTTATCAACGCCTATCTACAGATAAAAAAATTCAAACAAAACTACTACTCAGACTTTTACTGGATTCTGGCTATTCTTTCACTAATAATATCAAGCATCTCATATATCCTTGCGCCAAAAATCAGTTACTCTCTCCTTACAGTTGCAAATTCACTTACCTTTACGTCTTCACTTTGCATTGCCTTTCTTTTTAAATCTTGGAATCAGAAAACAACACAAAAAATTACCAAGATAATCTTAACAACAATAATATATTCAATATTTTTTGAATACATAAGAATTAAAGATGATTTTATTATAAGATCATATTTTACAATCATAACACTTGCAACAATCATTGCATGGCAAGTAACAGAAATACTAAGATTCATAAAAAAAAACAAATCCATTCATCTAACACTAATAATAACAATATTAGCCATACAACTATTAATGGCACTTCTTAGACTGAATAGTATCAACACACCAGAATTCACTCCTGCAAAAAATATCTATCAAGAAAATGAATATGGCTTAGCACTCAGAATTATCTGGTCATCATCATTTTTACTATTATTTATATTCATTGGTAACTTTTTCTACGAACAACTGTTAATCAAAGAAATATCAACAGCAGAAAAATTAAAAATAAAACAATCTAAATTAAACCAAAAGACACATGAAAACAAAGAAATCACAGTATTACTCAAAGAAAGAGAAACACTGATTGAGTCATTAGTATTAGCCAATAAGAATTCGGTAACAGGCGCCCTATCCGCCTCAATAGCTCACGAACTAAACCAACCTATTGGAGCAATCCAACTTAATACCGAATTCATACAAATGCAACTTGAGTCAAACACATTAAACAACTCAAATCTATCTGATTTTATTAAAAACATTAGTCGCGATAATCAACGCGCATCCAAAATCATTAATGCATTAAAAGACATCTTCAAAAACAAAGAAATTCAAACCGCTCCTACAAATATCAATGAACTAATTGAGTCGCTAATCCCGATAATACAACTAAGAGCAAAAAACAACAGCATAAAAATAGATATTGATTTAAGATCAAAATCCATAACCATGATCAATAGCAACGAATTCCAACAGGTAATATTAAACCTAATTAATAATGCAATAGAGGCATTAATAGACTTATCGTTGTTAGAAAAAAAAATAACTATTCAAACATTAGATATAAAAGACCACTTAGAGCTCAGAGTTTCTGATAATGGAAAGGGAATTCCTGAAAAACTCAAGAACAACTTATTTTCACTAATGAAAACCAGTAAAGATAGCGGAATGGGCTTAGGACTATGGCTAACAAAACATATTATTGAAAGACATAATGGTGAAATAAGCTACACAACAGCCCCCGAAAAGACCGAGTTTTTAATTAAGCTTCCTATAGCTATAACAGATCAATATAAATCCCTTACAAAAAAATCATAATCAAAATGAAAAATTTAATTGCAAACATATATATCATAGATGATGACGACTCAATGCGAACCACATTAGAATCGATTTTAACTGCAATGAGTTATAACGTTAAGTCATTCTCAAACCCAACAGATTTTTTGAAAATAGATATTGAACGCCCAGCCATTATCATTTTGGATATGATACTACCGGATATTACTGGAATATATCTTCAAATTGAATTATTAAAACAAAACAACACCCCGCCCATCATATTTATTTCCGGTGATAGTACAACCGAGCAAATAATCCTTGCAATGAAACAAGGTGCAATCGATTTTCTACCAAAACCTTTTGGGATAAAAGCCTTAATAAAGGCAATTAAAAATGGATTAAAGAATGAAGAGAAACTTGTTGAACGACTAGAAAATCAAAAAATACTCTCAGAAAAATTAAGCTTACTAACTAACCGAGAACTACAAGTATACAACTTACTTATCAAAGGATTTAACAATCAAGAACTAATGGAAGAGCTTAATGTTTCATTACCAACTATTAAACAATATAAGATGCAGGTAATGCAGAAACTCAACACTCCCAGCTTGTCGAAATTAATTCAACTCAGTAAAAAACAAATGCCGAACTAGATACTAACAAAGAAAAGAAAATTTAACTTATTTTGCTAACTATAGAGATTAGACTAAAGCCTAATTATTGAATAAAAATCATTGTTGTTTAGATTTAAAGCTTGGTTATTTTTAACCGACAGCAAATAATGATTTTTTTGAAATGATATTATTGACACTCGACATTTTAAACCCATTGCAATATTGGCTTTAAAAACCGAGTAAAACAGATGAAAAAAATAAATTGTATTTTAATGCTTAAGACATGTCTGAATTTTCAAACACCACCTAAATGATAAGAGATTGACGCTTAACTAACGCGGATCTCTTTCACTTAGGACTGAAGGTTCTATCATCATAAAATCCCTTATACTCAATTGCTAGCACTTAAAACATCAGATGCAGATGCAGATGCAACCATATCACCTTTAATCACCAACTTAACCCAATAAGGACCAATTTTATATTGAGCAGGCTTTTCGGCAGTTAATAAAAATGTTTTAGCAACATCTTGTGGGGCTGTCACTATTGTGTCATTACCAGAATGGTTGATAATTTTGGTATAGACTTCGGTTCTAATTAATCCATTTTCTTGAACTTCAGCAGTAATTAATAGCGAATATTGATTTCTTAAATCACCATCAGAGCCTATCTTTTCCAAGCTAAGTGGCACTTTATCAAACGATTTAACCATTTCACTCATAATGGTATCCCCGTTTCTACTGATATTTACATCTATCATTCGAGTGAGAGAATTGCCAGCATTAGCAATATTTGAAGTTGTAAGCAAGGCAAAAGCCAAAATTGTAGTCAACTTTTTCATAATAACCACCTTATAAAGGTTAGATCAAAAATTTATCTCGCTAATTAAAAAATTTGAAACTATCGAGATCTGCACAAAAACTGAAGAGTAATTACAACTTATCGCCCAAAATAACAGCTAAGATAATTCGACAAACAGTGTAAAAACGTCTTAATCTTACATCATAAAAGTAAAAATGTGTAAATAATTTTACTTTTTTTTACCGTTAAAACCAACTTAAAAACCACTAGAAAAACAACACACCAAGAATCAACTGCGCCTAATGTTTATGTCGAAAATTTTGATTACCAACAACAGATGGAAGCAGTAGATGTAAGACTGAAAGCATGATTGCCAACATGATGCTGAAATCAGTGATTTCAGAAGAAATTTCAAACTTAGTCGGCTGAATTTGACCAACAGACACAGTCTCTACTTGGCCAGAAGAAATAGAACTATCTAGCTTTAAACTATCAACAATATTAGTCACGACAGCACTGTTAAGCCTTAAAGCAGGTGACGCAATGACTGTTGAAGGTAAAACTGAATATGCAACAGAAGCGATTAAAACCAGAGCCAATACAACACGTTTTTTTGTCAATGTTTTCATGATGAACCTCATCTAACTTTTGAAATCTGCTTTTGGATGGCAACGTAAAAAACACACAACCTAATTCAAAGCAGCGCAAATTGATTTCAACTTAAAAATATGGAGAGCTAATCAGCAAGTTGCCAACACTTCCAACTACTTGAGGTCAATAGTACATTAAAATGTAAAAACGTGTAAACTTATTTTTATCTTTTTTTACAAAATTACCATACACATTGAACTCACAAGCATTTAGCGCTCTCGGAGCAGAAGACTTACAGATACAACAATCTCAATCGCTTTCGTCGAAAGTGAGGTTTGTAAAAAGTGATGCGGGGAAAGGATAGGAACAATATTAAAAATACCAGTAAATGAACTGATTCTAAAGCACGTTCGATTTCAGCTGAAACATCGAACTTAAAGGGTTCTAAATCTGTCGATGCCATACCTACGTATTTCGCAACGACTAACTTATTCCCAGATAAAACATGTTTTTTAGCGCATGTACTCATAACAAAACTCCTTGGTCAATTATCAATGGAGTAACTCAAGCTATAGGTTTGAACCCAAATTAGGTTCAAATACAATCTACCAACCTAATATGACAATCTCGTTACATTTCTTTAAAAAAAGAATAATATAAATAAAGCAATCTCCATGCCATTTTTTGATTAGTCAGTTTTGAAAGATGTGCTTTTTAAATAACAAGCTAACGGCCAAATAAAAGCAGACTAGATAGATAAAATCATTACATTATTTTCTAGCAATCAATGTATAGATAGGTAAATATCGATTTCTTCTTAGCTGAATACATGACAATCAGAAAAAACATAAGATAATGATTTTTAAGGAAAAAATTAAATCATAGAGGCAAGAATTTATCTATTGAACAATTTTATAGTGAAAAAATTACATTACTTATAAAAGATATATAAATCTAAAATTCTTATATACCATCATTTATTGATAATAGAATGTAAAAACAACTATCAAAATAGAAAAGCTCATTACATTATTGAATAATGAGCTTTAAAATAAAATACAATAACTAGAAATCAACGCTTACGTCGAAAGAATTGACTATCTGAAGCAATATTAGGAAGCGTTAAATATAAAATTGAAAGCGCAATCGCAAGGAGGGTGCCGAAATCACTGATCTCCGCAGAAATTTCGAATTTATCTATTGGTGTTTGATTATTAAAACTAGACGTAACTTCACTCTTAATCGGACTATCTATTACAAAGTTACTGATAACGACAGTATTAAGTTTTAAAACAGGGGATGCAATGACAGAGGATGATAATAATGAGTATGTACTCGCAATAATTAAAAAAACGACAAATAAAACATATTTTTTAGCGATTAAAGCTTTCATGACCAACCTCACTGTTTAAGTTTTTGCGTAGCTGCTGCTTAGCATCCCAGCTAAGCCTCCAATACAGCTACTTACGTTTTATGGCAATTTGTTTACGAAATGAAAAAACCATAACAATCATAGAGCAACATATGCGCCATATTTTTGATGCTAGTCAAATTTCATAAAAATTGTTCATTTCGCAATCTTAATCGCTTAGCAAAAAATCAGGGGTAGAGAGGCCATCACACGATTAAAGCTTTTATTTTGGCGCTAAGATCGGCATAAAGATTAACCGCTTTTCAGCTTTTACAGAATGCGGCTAATTGTCGCGGGAGAAAATCATAAGCAACTGATTTAATTAAACTATGTCATATGCCACACTTATATAAAAAAACTGTGGCATATGACGCAGTTTTGAGGTTTTTTTAAAGTGAGCAGGGGAAATAATGCGGAAAAAAGTTGGGGGCAAGCATAAAAAATGCGTCAGAAATAGCGGCTATTGCTTTAACACTTTTACTAAGCGGCTGAAAAAATATCTACACTGCTGATTTTCAAACACCACCTGTTGGCTCTGTGTTGAAATTTCAGCAGGTCCACTCTCACAAAACGCACCAAAAAGCAGCTCATTCGCACCAAAATAAGCTGCTTTTGTTAACAACAACTAAGGATACAAAGCCACCGTTTCCAAGCCTTGGCTTTCTGGCAAACTAAACAGCAAATTCATCGCCTGCACCGCTTGCCCAGAAGCGCCTTTAATCAAGTTATCAATCACCGATAAAATCACCACCATATCACCGCCTTGTGGCTGATGAATGGCTATTTGGCAACGATTACTGCCTCGCACATTACGGGTATCGGCATGACTACCGGCTGGCAAGACATCAACAAAGCGTTCATCTTGATAACGCTGCTCAAACAAAGCTTGTAAATCGACCGATTGCTTCAAACGCCCATACAAAGTGGCGTGAATACCACGAATCATTGGCGTCAAATGTGGCACAAAGGTCAAGCCCACATTGCCATCGGCGACAATTTGTAAGCCTTGTTTAATCTCTGGCAAATGCCGATGCCCACTAACGCCATAAGCCTTAAAACTTTCACCTGTTTCGCTCATTAACGATGACAATTCCGCTTTACGCCCTGCCCCGCTGACACCGGATTTAACATCAGCAATCAAACTGCCCATTTCAATCGCACCAATTTCGATCAACGGCAAAAAGCCCAACTGCACAGCGGTCGGATAACACCCTGGACAAGCAATCAAACGCGCTTGTTTAATCGCCTCACGATTAATTTCTGGTAAGCCATAAACCGCCTCAGCGATTAAATCAGGACTGGCGTGCTCCATGCCGTACCATTTTTCCCATTCTTTAACGTCTTTAATCCGAAAATCAGCCGATAAATCAATCACCTTAATTCCGCGATCCAGCAATTCAGCCGCCATGGTCATCGCGGTACCGTTCGGCGTTGCGAAAAACACC
>CAIXED010000071.1 GCA_903918375.1 uncultured Pseudomonadota bacterium
CGTTGATGAATATTAGTAAGCAATGGACTATGCCATTGCGTGACTGGAAAGCCGCTCTAAATCGGTTTACTATTCAATTTGAGGATCGGATGGTGAGCCGATAATTTAAATCCCGTTTACACAAAATCTAGGACACCCTCGGTGGACGCAAGCCAAAGCCAACAAAGAGATAAATATGTGAATTTAACAAAGGCGGCTTAAGCCGCCTTTTTTATGCCCGCTAGATTATCTGCGGTCTGGAAATAGTGCGAAAGGTGCGATGCTTAAAATTCACATATTTCGCATCATTGCATCTTAAATTCAAAAAAATAGAATTGCCAACAAGCCGCGAAGAAAGACGGCGAAACAACAAAACAAAGGGGCAATTACTATGACAGATCAAATTTATTTAACCGTCCGACAATTATGTGACAAATACGCCGCATTCACTCAAGGCGGGTTGCGAGCGTTGATTTTTAACGAGCACACGAACGGCTTAGCTCAATCTCGGGCTATCGTACGGCTAGGTCGCAAAATATTGATTGATGAACAGAAGTTTTTCAACTGGATTGAATCTCATGATGGTCAAGGTTGCAAGGAGTAGGTTATGAGCGTTGACGCAACCAGATGGGCATGGCTACAGCAAATAAAATCAAGCAAAAAATTAGTTTTATTAGCGCTTGCTGACCGCGCAAATAAAGATAATGTGTGTTGGCCTTCAGTGGCTCGAATTGAGGGTGATACGGGACTGGATCGAAAGACGATAATGTCAGCAATTCAATCGATGGAGAATGATGGAATCTTAAAGGTTGTTCGCGTTCAAGGTGTTCGAAATAAGTACAAATTAATAAGCGTAGATAATCAAAAATCTAGCGATAAGGAAGAGCCTAAAAAGAACGTAAAAGTTAATAAAGATAAGGAAATTTTGGCTAACTTCGGAATTGATCAAGATTTGGCAAAAGATTTCATTAATTATCGCAAAAACCAAAGGGCGGCAATATCAAAAACGGTGATCGATGGATTTCAAAGAGAAGCCGACGCCGCTGGAATTTCTATTAGCGACGCGATACGGATTTCGATTGAGCGAGGGTGGCGAGGGTTTAAAGCTGAGTGGGTTATTAAAAATACGCAAAATATAGCCAATGTGCCCACAACAAAAGGCCAAGACATAATTGATAACAACATTAATGCGAGCATGAAATTTTTAGGAGATATAGCGTGATTGATGAAGAAAAAGAAGAATTTGTAAAATTGATTAATGTTATTGCCGCTATTTACGACAAACAGCTAACAGAAATTAAATTGAAAGGCTATTGGGAATTTCTCAAAGGTTATTCCATTGCCGATGTTAAATCAGGAATTAATTCTCACATTAAAAATAAAGAAGAGAAGTTTTTTCCGCTTCCATCGCAGATTATTGCTGGAATTCCATCGTTTTTACACATTGGCGGCGATGAGGCGTGGGCAATTGCCCTCACTTCGTTTGACGAATCTGAAACTGTCGTTATAACTAAGGAGATAGAGGCTGCTCGAGCCATATCGTTACCCATTTGGGCTGATGGCGACAAGATTAGCGCGCGGATGACGTTTAAAGACTCGTATCGCAGGATTATTAAAGATTCTGGCGAGCCAGTAAGCTGGAAAGTTAGCCTGGGGGCGGACAAAGACAAGCGATTGCCCGCAATTGAAAAGGCGAAACAACTTGGTCGATTGCCATCTGACTACTCACACCCTGATTTGGTATTAGGTCAAAATATTTCAGCTTCTAAGCTTATTGATATGGCTTTCGAAAAAACAAATCAATCCGCTTCTACGTGCAAGGTGAGGATTCGCGAGATTTTGAGATCCACAGAAAAAGATGGCATTCGGAAAAGAGAGAAAGAGCGCCAATCATTTGAAATCCACAGGCAAATGGAGCTTTCAAAACTTTCAAAAATCGAAGAGAAAACCTGCGATGCGAGTCCACGGAAGCTATGCGAAGATAATGTATTGTCAAAAATGGGACAGGTCACTAAAACAGCACCACCCATAAACGGCCCCCACCCAGTCCCAAAAAACAGCGACAGGCGTGCCGTTTTTGGACAATCCCCAGTCCCATAAACGGGATACTGAACCTAAAAGAAGAAAATAAAAAGAACCTAACATTTAATCTAAAAATAAGAAAAAAACGAATTAAAATGAGTCCTTCGGACGTTTTTTTGATTTGAATTTTGCCCGAAACGATTACCGGTACTTTACCGGCAGTGGCGATAGTGACTCATCGAAAGCTTCAAAAACCGGTCTTGAGTGAGTGCGGTTGATATCTATCAACCCGCCAAAGCCCAAGCCGCAAACGACAGGGGGAACACCGGCAAGCCGCGGTAGATTTTTTTATTTTGAAGCCATCAATGGGGCTGGGCCAGAGGCCCAGCTGCGTTGCGCTTGCTGGAGCTAAGTTATCCCCCCCCAAATCCCTCAAATGACCTTGTCTCTTCTCGCCCCCCGCATCTCAGCAGCCAGTTTCCACCCAGCCACCGCCGCAGCACCAACCCAACCAACCAGTAAAATAGGCCCGACCGGCGCAAAATAAAGAGATTTAAGCAGCGAAAGCCACCCGCCCGCAATAACCCTACTAGGGGCGCTCAAAACGTCACCTAGCGCCACAGCGGCGGCTGTTAAAAAAAGAAAAAAAAGGCCGCCTTTGATCAAACTCATATTTTTTTCAAATTCCGATCGCTCTAAAATTGCTTCGCGGGCCGCCTCTGCAGCCCCTTTTTTTATTTCTGAAATCGACGCAGCCGCAATTAATTTTGCTTCGGCAACCGCCAATTCCCCCAATTTTGCAGGCATTTCCTCATAGATTCTATGGTAGTTTTCCAGAACATAAATGTAAGCCCAAATCGGATCATCGCCCGAAAGGTTTATTTTTTCTTTCAAATCGCGTAATTTTTCAGAATCAATTAAGTCTTGTTTTTTCAATTGATCAAAATCCATTATTCTTCCCCTACAAATATCTTTTCAAACTCAGAATTAACAAAATTTGCCCATTGATTTATCCGCGACTTGATCAATGCTGAATTAGCAGAATCAGCAAATTCAGCATGAGTTAAACCGCTAGTCCAAAAAGCATCTTGCATTTTCCAAAAAAGTTCAGGAATAAAAATTTCAATTAAACTTGAATTTTGTTTGATGCCTGAATCATCAAAACGATCAAACTTTTCTCGCGCACCGAATAGGCCGTTTAAAACAACTATTCTTCTATTCGAAATTGATCCGAACTCAGAATCAATTGATTGTGCCAATTGGTTTAATGAATCAGGCTGGCGATTGATGGTGAAGTAATGATTAATTTCAACGGACTTGTTTGCGCAAACTTCTCTTGTCAATTCAGCGTATTTGCTTATTGATAAATCAGAACCTGGCAGACTCATTACCGCATGATCGAACTTGTTGGCGTTGGCTTCAATTAGTTCTAACAAATCATTCCAACCTTCTTCGCTTCTCAAATCAGCGTAACTGCCTGTTAATTTTCGCTTTGAATTTTTAATACATCGAATTACGTCTGGATTGCGCGTGTCTGTTTCAACCACCAATACTTTTTTATTGTTTGCAGATAAAAAATTAATCAGCGCCAACGCGGTGTTTGATTTACCAACGCCGCCTTTACCGCCATCGCTAATATGTAATTTCATTGTCAATGTTTCCTCAATTATTTGTTTAAGAATGGTAAATCAGTATTTCCAAAAGCGCTTGCTGTTTTAGATCTGATTAAAAGCTGGAAATCAACGTCAGTGTCATTTTCGTTTTCAACTTTGTTTTTTAATCCAGCGGTTTTTTCTTTTTTAATCGACAGGTTTTGATTGCTATTTT
This sequence comes from uncultured Pseudomonadota bacterium, assembly GCA_903918375.1. Lineage (GTDB taxonomy): Bacteria > Pseudomonadota > Gammaproteobacteria > Methylococcales > Methylomonadaceae > Methylomonas. Next base: position 3,829 of record CAIXED010000071.1, read on the forward strand.
TTAATTCTCCTCTCTCAATCTTTTTAGCCCGTTGTTTTTTGGCGTAGTTAATTGCCGACGCTAAAACTTTTTCATCAACGCCTAATTGTTTAGATAGCAAACGGATTGTTCCGCCATTAGTTCTGTATTCTTCTATTTCATCGAGTTGCTCACCAACTCTCTTGATTAATGATTTTCTTTTATGGTTTAACTCGGCATTGGCTTTTTGGATTGCGATACTTATTTCGTTGCTTTTTTCCATGTTTTCTCCAGTCGGGTTATCGTTTTTAATATCTTACTCAGTAAACTAAAAAATAGGCAAGATAAATTTAATAAAAAGTTTTTATGTAATTATAACTAGCAATAAACACAATTCACAAGACGTAAACAACAACACACAAAAATAAGTTAAATTATTTAATACACACCCCTTAACCCTTCCTTTCGGATGGGTGAAAAGCCGTTAAAACCACGATTATGCTATGACAGTAGTGTTAATTTCGTGACACACTAAAGCTATAAAAATTAAGTAATTACTATGATACCATAATCTAAGGGTACAATTAAGAAATATAAAAAATTTGCTTGTTTTTGGTTGAAAAAAGATTTAAAATTATCTCCGTCAAATAACAACTGGAGAAATAAAAATGAGCGACTTAGAAATTGAGTATCAAAGAAAAATTTGTGACATTTTGTCTGCGTTGGATAATGAAAATGTTAGCCTGGCGACTGAGCTTTTGAAGTCAGTTAACAATGAAGACATTCCTGCCGACAGAGACGAATTCCCCGCGCCATTTCATTTGGCCGGCTTAATTGCTGGTCGATCAATTGTGCTTGGCTTTGCAGGTTCCGAGTTGCTCAATTCTGAAATGGACAGAATTTATGAGGGCCTGGTTGATGGATTAAGTTGGAACATGGAAATGATTAATAAAAAAGTGGTGAAGCGCGACGAAGAATTTATTAACGAAAATGAGTAAAAAAATTTTCGATTAAAATTTTTTATTTTATTGGAGATTTTAAAGTGACTGCTATTACCTATCCATTCATTGACATTGAATTGCCAAACGATATTTTTCGTGGCTTGAAAACAAAAGATACGTACATCAGGATAATTTCCTTGTCGATAAAGAAAAATCTGGCTCCTGTTTCAATTCCCGTTGGCTGCATTGTTGATAGGAAGGAATGCTTCATACAGCCGATGTTGAAAAAAAGAATTACTGAAATTGGTTGTGATCATGGAATGTCGTTTGATGAGGCTTTCACTGGTTTAACTTTAGCTGGACTTGAATTATTAAAGGCTCAAAGAAAAGAAATTGAAAAATACAAATCAGAATTTAATTCAGAGTCTAAAGTTCCAAAAAAAGAATCCGTTGAAATAAATATTTCAATTCCAGAAATCAATCTTTTTGATAACCAAAAAAAAGACATTGATTCAATCTTAAACTCATTTAAAAGGGATTATTTATCTTCGGTTGAAAAAGGCAAAGAAAGGTTGGCCTTTGAAAAGGTTGCAAATAAAATTGAAGAAAAAATTGTGACTTTCAAAAAAGGCCACATCCAACTATCAGAATGCAGAAAACACAGTGAAAAATCATTTCGGGTTGGTGTAGAGGTACAAAATAGTTTGGACTATGGATCCCAAATGATTAGATTCTATCTTCCTAGTTCGCTATTTTTAAAAATAGGACGGAACAAATATTGCCCGCAATGGATTTTTGAGGAGGCAAGGAAAAAATCAACTTGCAGCAAAGAAGACTTTTCGTTAAACGAACTAATTTGGACAGGAAAAAAAGAATGGATCGAAGCTCACATTTCGCAATTCATTAAAGTAGATAATTTGGAAATTGAAAAATGAAATTGTATAAAAAAATTTTAAAAAAAAGTTATCGGCCAATTTCATTATTGGCCTCGCGTTCTAATTTTGGATGGGCTATTTTTTGGTTTTTGGAACCCATTATTTTTAAGCCGCTAATTATAAAAGTTAGTAAAAATCAAGTTAAATTTGGTTAAATTTTTGAGGTAAAAGAAATGGAAGATTTTAGAGATTTGAATGACACGCTGGCCGCCTGTATCGGATTAGCCATCCTTTTTTATTTCCTAGCCAGCGTTGGTGAATGGGGTTTGGCTGGATTTAACATTGAACAAGCTATTTATTATTCGTGGCACAACTTTTTTAATGCCCAAATCGACAATTTTTCGCTCGCTGCCGCCACCGTTGGCGGGGTAATCGGCTGGTTTTTAACATCGCCTTTATCGAACGACCCCATCAAGAAAGAGGGTCGTCACATCACCAAAAATTTAAAAGAAATTGCCCGCGATTTAAAGTCTGAAGGCAGGCCTGACGGTATTCAAATTGCGGAAGGATTGCCAATTTCAATCACGCGGGAACGCCAACATTTTGCAATGATCGCCGAAAGCGGCCAAGGCAAAAGTCAGATCATCACGCCAATCATTAAGCAAGCGATTAAGCGAGGCGATAGAGTAATAATTTACGACTTCAAAGGCGACGAGACCGATAAATACCCTTCAAATCAATCTTATTTGTTTGCGCCATGGTTGGCGGGAACGACAGAATGGGATATTGCCAGCGATATCGTCAATTCTCAGGACGCCAAAACTTTTGCCGCTTCTTTAATCCCCGAGAACGACAAAAACCCTTTTTTCGTCAATTCCGCTCGGGATGTTTTAACAGGATTCATTTTGTACCTCCAATCAACAAAAGGTGCTGATTGGACAATCGGCGACATTGGCAAATTGATGATTTTGCAAACCCCAGAACAGTATCAAATTTTGCAAATTCATTACCCACAGGCCGCGCAATACTTGGCAAAATCGGATTCTGAAACCACCAATAATGTTAAATCGAGTTTAGCGGCAGCTATGGGTGGCATGCTTGATTTAGCAGAGGCTTGGAATGGCGAAGGCGAAAAAATTTCAATTCGTCAATTCATTCTAAATGCCAAAAAATACCCCAAAAAAGTGATTATTTTGCAAGGCAATTCGCGATATAGCGAGCAATCAAAGACTTATATTAATTCCATTATTGCTGTGATCGCTTCCACGCTGGGCGATTACCAACTTGAAGCGATCGATAACCGAATTTGGTTATTCTTGGACGAGCTTCAGGAGCTGGGCAGAATTGCCAAACTTGAGCAATTCCCAGCAGTTGGCCGTGGTAAAGGCGTTAGGTTGGTTTTTGCCAGCCAAGACCCGGGCAGGTTGATTGATATTTACGGTCGAGACCTTTGGAACTCAATTTACGCGAGCTGCGCCAACAAAATCGTTGGCAAATTGACGGGTGATAGTGCCGATTACTACTCAAAAATTGCTGGTAAAGCTGAATATAGTCGTAATTCAACAACAACGACCAAGTCTTTGACGACTCAAGGCGGTGGCTCAGCGGCGTATTCCAAACAAATTGATCGTCGGCAAGCGGTCCCTGCTCACCGATTCGGTTCGGACTGCGGCAAGTTCCCTATTCCAAAATGGGGATTTTTGGGCGGAGCGATGGAAAAATACGAGATCCGCGCGTTTTTTCTAACCGGATTTGAGCATATTGGCTTGTTAAGTTGGCCTATCACCGCGTGGCAAACCAGCGATCGCTCAAAAATACCGGCTGACTGGACACAGCCGGGTTATATCAGTCGATTACGCGCCAATCCAAACCCAGCCAATCAAAATCAATCAGCCGCTACAGGTAGTGGTGGCCTGAATTTGACCGCCCAAAAAAATGAGAAAGTGCTGGTAGACGTGGTTCGCACTGAGCCTGAGATTGATCCAGACGAAATCATTCAAATTCCAGAACATCGAGCGCGAGAGGAGCAAAAAAATGAAGAAGAAAAGGCTACTGAAAATGAAAACGACCAAATCCCCGAAAACTCAGACGACAAACTGACTGAAAGTGTTAACGAATCCGCCGCTGATGTGATGCTGGATGCTACTGATTTGGGAATCGATACGCATGGCGTTGGCTTTATCATCGATGCCATTCAAAAACCCGCCGGTGGCAATGTTGAGATTGATATTTTTGGCCCTGCCGCGCCGATTAATCCGGTCGATGGTACCGATAGCGACGAAGAACAAAGCCCCAAAATTTAGAGGATTAACGATGGAATCAAACAGCACAAAATTGAAAAAAAACCACTGTCAATGCGGCGGCAAAATCCAGATCAAAAACAATCTTTTTGGTTGCGAAAATTGCCATGCCATTGTTTACCCTAAACTCTTGGGCCGCGATATTTCAGAGTCTGAAGCATTATCGCTGTTGGCCGGTGAAACGCTATTGCTGCATTTCACCTCAGCGACGGGTAAAGCGTTTGCGGCCAATGCGGCTATCAAAAACGGCAAAGTGACCGTGGAAATTCAAAAATAATCAGCGAGGCACAAAATGGACTCATCTATATTAGATACAGCAAAGTCAACCGATCGATCGATCGGTTTTATAAACGATATTTTTGGGTCCGGTTGGGAAAATGCTTTGACCGGTGGGACACCGGCTGGTGAATTCGGCAACGTGTTGATCGAAATGTTCTACAGCTTCAATGCCATTGTTTTGGCGGGGGTTGCTGTACTCTTGTTTTATGTCATTTCAGCGGGTGTGGTCGGCACGGCTCACGAAGGCGAGGCATTGGGCAAACGGTATTCAACCCTTTGGACACCAATCAGATCGGCGTTAGCGATTAGCTTTTTGATGCCTTTGCCGTGGGTTAAATTGTCGTTACTTCAAGCGTTAGTCTTGAAATTTATCTTTTTTAGTATCAGCGGCGCTTCATATCTAGCTAGTCAAACTGTTGACATGATGGCTAAGCAAGGCGGAGCCATGACCTTGGCCGCTGCCCCGACAATCCAGGGCGAAGGGATTGCTGCCGAAATTTTGAAAAATTTAACTGTTCAAGAATATTTTTCACAACAAGAGCAAGTCGGCTTTCCAGGGGATGGTTTTGTAGAAACTAGCGGTGGTTCTGATAATGAATCGTTGACAAAATCAATCATTTTTTCAGCCCCAAATTATGGCGTGCCTGGTGTTATTAATCGATCCGATATGGGATCAATTAGCGTCAGTTGCACCCAAAACCAACAAAGTGTCTGCGATAGTGAAATCGCTCTAGTCAGACAATTAATCACAACACTGCGCCCTTTGGCGCGTGAGTTTGGCATGGCTCAGGATGGTGAAAATTCATCGATTGGCTCATTATCCATTTATTACAATCAGGCCATTAAAGCCTATGCAACACAATCACAAATTGCGGCAACCAATGCGCTAGGCCTTATATCGGATCAAAAACAGGTTCAGCTCAGTAAATTCACTAACGCGATTAGCAATAATGGCTGGACCTGGTTGGGGGCTTATTATTCGGCCATGTTGCAGCAAAACGCCGCTGCACATGCCGCCACCGAATCCAGAGCTTCCGTCGCTAAACCCATGCGCTTAGATTTAGCGGGCAAAAATGCCGGCAAGGAATTTGAAGCGTCGATCACGCAATTAAAAACTTTCCTTGATACAGAACAAGCCGGATTAGAATCGCAAATTGCCAGTGCTGGTCAACCGAATGACGAAATGGGTATTGGCCGGTTAGCGAGCAGTTTTTTTGCTGATGCATTGATGAGTTCGTTCTGTGAAGCCTCATCTCAACAAGGCGCGGGTGATATTGTTGCAGGTGTTTTGTCAACCGGTGATCCTGTCTTAAATTTGCAGGAGCTAGGGCATAAACTCATTAATACCAGTTCGGTTTTGTTAACGGGGATGGGCGGGGCGATGATTGCAAAATCAGCGGTCGATATTTTCCCGAGTGGCCGATTGGCGGGGATGGCTGCATCGATTTTAGGCGCTGATGATACAATGGGTAAATTGATCGGCATGGCAATGGCGTTGTTGGTACCTGTTGTATTAGCCCTAATGTTTGCCGGAATCTGTTTTGCCTACTATGTGCCTGCATTGCCGTTTATTATTTGGGTATCCGCTATTGTTGGCTGGTTAGTGTTAACGATGGAGATGATGGTTGCCGCGCCGATTTGGGCGGCGATGCATGCCATACCCGAAGGTGAAGGTATGGCCGGCCAGCACGGCAAACAGGGTTACATGATGTTCTTCGGCATTTTGTTTAGACCGGCTTTACATGTGATCGGTTTTTTCATGGCCTTTGCCATTGTCAATACTGTTGGGCATTTCATTGGTAATACCTACCAAACATTTACCGCTGTCACCAATGGCGATGCTGCGCCGTATGGCTTACCGGCTCAAGCGATTAGTTGGTTAGCAACCCTTGTCATTGGCGCCTCAATTGCGGTTGTGTCAATTCATAAAGTGTTTAATTTGATTACTTGGCTGCCGGACAACATTTTGCGCTGGGCGGGTGGCAATACGCCTTCATTAGGTCATGACGATAAATCCGGTGGGATGATTGTTGCGGCCATGAGTCAAACCCAACATAAAATCAGTGGTGGATTGTCAAAAGCGGTTGATGGGTTTTCAAAACCGTCATCATCTACTGGTACAGCATCATCTAAAGCTGAATCTAAAGCCGATATGCATACGTTGGGGGATATTTAAATGATGTCGCTCACCGCATTTAAACCCGGCACAAGCGCTGCGGATATTGCTCAATATGTTGAAAATGGCGAGTTGGGGCCTAACAAGCGCGAAGATTACTACACTGAACACGGTCAAGCCGGCGGCACCTTATTGGGTTCAGGTTGGGACAAATACGGTTTAAGTGCCACCGATTACAGCGCTCAACGAATCCAAGCGGTTTTGGATGGATATGATCCTCAATCTGGTGAGCAACTGATTAAAGGCATGGTGGATATTGAAGGCAATTCCAAGCGCGTACCAGGCTATGATTTGACCTTTAGTGCCGATAAATCGGTATCGGTGGTGTTTGCTGCTGGCGATGAAGCCACAAAACAAAAAATCATTGATGCTCAAAATCAAGCGGTTGCGAGAACCGTTCGATACATTGAGGAAAACTCACTAACGGCCAACGTCGGTAAAGGCGGCAAAGATCGTTGTAAAAGCAAATTATTTGCTTCAGGGCATAATCACGCCACCTCACGCGCGGGTGATCCTGATTTGCATACCCATGTTGTATTAGCCAATTTTGTACAACGCGAAGACGGCAAAATCATGTCATTAAATGCCCGCGATTTGATGAATCGTCAAAAAGAGTTTGGGGCGATTTATCGGGCTGAGTTGGCGAGACAAATGGCGACGATTGGCTTTACCGTTGAAAAACATGGCCACGAAAATGAGTTTATGCGGATTGCTGGCAGTCCTAAAGAAATCGAAAAATTTTATTCAAAACGGCGTACTGAAATTGAGGCGAGCGAAGAGCAAATCAAAGCGGCCATGGAAAAATACGGCGTATCACGCGCCCGTGCCGCTGAATGGGTTGCGCTCGATACTCGGCACGACAAAGAGGCCATATCGATTGAGGATATTAAAAAGCAGTGGCATGAAGAATTAAAAGGGATGGGGTTTGATCAATCCCATATCGATCAACTGTTGCAGTCCAAATTGACGAATAAACCTGAAAAACCTGAAATTGATGCTAATGCGATTTTAGAAAAAGTGACGGCGATGAATTCGGTATTTAGCGAAAAAACCTTGCGCGAAACGTTTGTGAATCAAGCCGTTGGGGTTTTAAGTGTTGATGAAATCGAAACCCAGTATCAGGGCCTTTTAAAAAGCCCCACGTTAATTAAATGCTACAGAACATCATTGGGTGAAGATGGTCAATTAGTGGTTAAAAACGCCTTTACCACGCAAACAATGGTCGATTTAGATAATGCCATGATTGCTGAGGCTAAAGCCTTGAAATCCGCTACTACTCATGCGATTGATCGCGAATTAGTGACTAAACAGCGATTAGCGTATCAAGCCCGAAAAGGCTTTGAACTAACGGCTGATCAAATCGTTTCGCTTGAAATGGCAACGACACAATCCAATTTAACCATTATTGAAGGTCATGCGGGGACGGGCAAAACCACAGCCATTGAAGTGGCCGCGAATGCTTGGCGTGAAGCGGGTTTAAATGTGATTGGTTGTGCGCCATCCGGCAAAGCGGCGAATGGTTTGTTAGAGGTTGGCATCGATAGTGTCACGATTGCAAAATTGCTATTGCAAAACAAAAGCTGGCAGGATGATCAAGGCGTTTGGCACCAACCGACCAAGCCATTGACGAGCCATGATGTGATTGTCATGGACGAGGCCGGCATGGTCGGCACGCGCGATATGAAAGCGGTATTGGAAGCCGCGCAAGCCGTTGGGGCTAAGGTCGTGCTGATGGGGGATCGCAAACAATTACAATCGGTGGCAGCAGGTGGGGCGTTACGGGCTTTAATTGAAAAAGTCGGTTTGGATTCGGCTTTAACGTCTGTTCAGCGCCAAAAAAACGACGATATTAAAAATGTTGTCGCAAACTCAAGAACCGGCGATATTGCTCAATCCTTGGATTTGCTGGATCGAAAAGGCGGATTGCATCTAGTTGACGATAAACAGGCTGGCGTTACTCAAGTGATCGATAGTTGGAAACGCCATTATGATCACAATTCACCGCGAGCGGCTGAAACGTCGGTGATGTTAGCGAATACCAATATTGATGTTGAAAAACTGAATGGCTTTGCGAGGGCTTATTTGAAGCAGGTTGGCGCTTTGAAGGGCATTGGTTCTGAAATTGAAGTATCGGATCGCGATGGTATTAGTTTAGGCAAAAAGGAATTTTTAGCCAATGATCGCATTGTGTTTTTAAAAAATACGACCTTCGGCGAAGGCCAGCAAAAGCAATCCGTTAAAAACGGCCAAACCGGGCGAATTCTGGCGATTAACGGCACAGCGTTAAAAATTCAGTTAGATAATGGTCAGCATGTGGTGTGTGACATAACAACGTATAACAATCTATCGCATGCCTACGCGATTACTACGCACAAGAGCCAAGGGATTACGGTTGATCATGCCGCTATTCTGGGTGGTGGGTTTATGCAGAGTTTAAATCAAACCTATGTGCAGCTTAGTCGGGTTCGGCATGATGTTGATTTTGTGTTACCGAAAAACGAAATTGAGCGATTGATGGTTGCTGTTGAGCCGACAAAAAAAATGCATGAGTTGGCGGCAAAAATCGCTGAGAGTAAAGGCCATGACTTGGAATCACTGAATGCCATGAATTTCTTGGAAACTAGAAATTATCTCAACGAACATGCGGATTTTTCAATTAATGGCACACCTGAAACGAGCAAGGATCGGTGGCGGCGTGAAATCGGCGATTTGTTAGATCGTATGGGGCAAACGGTTGAAAAGGAAAATACGTTTGATTATGTGATTGAGACAAAACAACAGGAAGAGCGGGTGATTGAGGTTTCAATGTAGAACAATTCTTTTTCACTTAGGAAGGAATATTCCCTTAATGCAGTCAGCGTTTATTATTGAAAGTTGAATATGATTATGGGTGTTAAATCCCGCGCCAGGATATAGCGGTTTGCCTTCCCAAAAAACAGCTCTGACAGAATCGAATTCGATACCGTCATCTTTAGCGGCTTGAATTGCATAACGAATAACAGCACAATCAAGATATCGTTTTTTTAAATCAAAGTCGTTGTCATTAAATGCTGAATTTGTTGGTAGTACGTGGGACTCTTCACTTAATGTCTGTACCATCTCGTCATAGGCTTGTTTGGTGAAATCTAGCCATCTTTTATCGAGAAGATCTAAGCAACGACCTAAATCAATTACCGCACCTAAAACAAATGGCGTTGTAATTTTTGAATTAGGGCGTTTACTGTCTTGAATCGCATATTGTTTAGCACGCTCTAAGCTGTGTTCCCAAAAATAAACGCCGTCACCAAGCCAATCGTAGTCATTGTTGCTATGACGTAGGGTTTCGTTACCATTTAGAATTTTTTTGCCAATCGCTTCATCTAAACCGTGAAAGCCGAGAACATAAGAAGATCGTGAAGAGTACAACTTATTTTCCTTGGCGATGCTCAATGTCTTTTTGTATGGTTTCTGCAGAGAAAAACTTCTCGACATAGTGACCGTTGGTATCAAGAATTTTTGCTCTAATTAGTAGTGCATCCCTTTGTTGTTTGCTGCGCATATTGGTTTTTTGGTAAGTAGTTGTTTCAACAATAAGTGATTGCATAAATCCCCCCTTGATTTTAATAGGGCAATTGTATCAGATGGGTTTTCGTTTATTGGGTACATTTAAAAAATCATCCAAATTTCGATTGGAATTGATGATATTTTCTATCCAAAACGGTTTTCTGCCAATGCCTGACCAGGTTTCGCCAGTTTCGGGGTTACGGTATTTAGCGCGATATTTTTTTACCCCGGGTTTTCGTCCTACTGTTTTTTTTGCGACTGTTTTTTGCAGAACAACAGAGTAGCCAATACTATCCGCTTTTGTTCTCAGTTCCTCAACATTGGCGCTTTGGTCAGAGCGAATCCGCTTTAGCAATTCTATTTCTATCACAGCGAACACGCGCTTTAACTCGGGCGTATCTAAAAGCTTGAGTGCTTTAATTAATTCGTTAGTGTCTGTATCGCTCATAGGGGCATTGATTTTTTAAACCAATAATTGTACCCTTATTTTTTAATTAAAACAGGGTTTATTCGGTGATTGAAAAGAAAAAGCAAGCGGCCAAGGATGTTGTCAAGGCTCACGAGGCCCGAATGAAGGCCGATGGATACGATAGGGTTAAATTATTTTTGCAGCGTGATATTGTTGATTCAATCGACATTATCGCTAACGCAAAAGATTTGCCGCGTTACAAGCTGGTTAATGAGATTTTACAGCAATACATTGATGAGTTTACGGGGGACTGATATTAGGTGAGCCATGGCAATATTTAAAAGCCAATATTAGCCATCAGATAAGTTATCTAAGGTCATTTCTGTGAAAAAAACGGTGCTGGCCGCGCGAGACGCGAACAAAAGTAGTCATCTCACTATCAAAAAAATGATTATAGCGAGTCGCGAACAAGTCAAGGGTGCGCTGCGCCAGTTGGCTTCAAAGGGATTTTGAGGAACAGAGCAAGTTTTAGTTAGAAAACAAGGGGCGAAAGCCCCTTTTTTCTTGGCGGCTTTTGGGGGCGATAACTTAGCTCCAGCAAGCGCAACGCAGCTGGGCCTTTGGTCTTCCAGCATTGATGGCTTCAAAATTAAAAAAATATACCGCCGCTTTCCGGTGTTCACTATTTTGTTTGCGGCTAGGGCTGTGGCGGTTGATAGATATCAACCGCACCCTCAAAGACCGGTTTTTTCAATGTCCTCTGAGCCGCTATCGCCACTGCCGGTAAAGTACCGGCAATAACCTTCGGCAAAATTCAAATCAAAATCAACGTCCGAAGGACTCATTTTAATTCGTTTTTTTGTCTGGCATTCGGCAAATGTTGCGCTGCATTATTTTGAAGTGCGCCTTAAGTGCGCCTTGGAGAATTTTTAAGCATAAAAAAAGGACTTCGATTTCTCGTAAGTCCTTGTTTTATTTGGTGGCGATACCGGGAATCGAACCTGGAACCTCGGGGTTATGAATCCCGCGCTCTAACCAGTTGAGCTATATCGCCTTGAATATCCGCACATTATAGTGAGTTTGAGGATAAGTTGTCAAACATTAAACCTGAAATGCATAACATCGCCATCTTGGACTTTGTATTCTTTACCTTCTAAACGCCATTTGCCGGCATCTTTAGCGCCTTGTTCGCCTTTGTAATTTACAAAATCTTCATAGGCGATAACTTCAGCGCGAATAAAACCTTTTTCAAAATCCGAGTGGATTACGCCAGCGGATTGCGGAGCGGTAGCATTAACAGGAATAGTCCAAGCGCGAACTTCTTTAACGCCAGCGGTGAAATAAGTCGATAAATTCAATAACTCGTAGCCAGCACGAACCACACGATTTAGCCCTGGTTCTTCCAGTCCTAAATCCAGTAAAAATTCTTTTTTCTCGTCTTCGTCAAGTTGCACAATTTCAGCTTCAATTGCAGCGCAAACCGGTACCACTTTTGAGCCATCTTTATCAGCAAAGGCGCGAACTTTGTCGAGCATAGGATTTTGTTCAAAACCATCGTCTTGGACATTGGCAATATATAAGGTTGGTTTTAAGGTGATTAAGCATAAATCTTTAATCAATTTAACTTCATCTTCATCTAAGCCTAATGAACGAACAGGTTCGCCAATGTTTAGATGCTCTAAAACTTTTTCCAATACTTGTTTTCTGGCTAGATCGTCTTTATTGCCGGATTTTGAGGCTTTGGCTGATTTTTGGATGGCTTTTTCTACCGATGCCATGTCAGCTAGGGCTAATTCGGTGTTGATCACTTCAATATCGTTAACGGGATCAACTTTGCCGGCAACGTGAATCACATTGTCATCTTCAAAGCAGCGTACTACGTGGACAATCGCATCCGTTTCGCGAATATTGCCTAAAAATTGGTTGCCCAAGCCTTCGCCTTTTGATGCGCCAGCGACTAAGCCTGCAATGTCAACGAATTCGATAGTGGTTGGCAGGATGCGTTCAGGTTTAACGATTTCAGCTAATTTATCCAAGCGTAAATCGGGAACTGGAACCACGCCAACGTTGGGATCGATAGTGCAAAAAGGGTAGTTTTCGGCGGCGATGGTTGCTTTGGTAAGTGCGTTAAAAAGTGTTGATTTGCCAACATTGGGTAAGCCGACGATTCCGCAGTAAAGAGCCATAATTTTAGAATGAGATTGGGTAAGGAAAGTCCCAAAGGACAGGGGGTTAGGTGGGCGGATTATACAGTGGGGGGCTTAAATATCAACTTGCTAGGTATCTCTGATTGCTGGTTAATGGTTAATGGTTAATTTTGAGCTCAACGATTAAACGTCGATAGTCGTTGCGTGATAGCGAGTCCCTAAAAATCAGGCGAGTCAATGAGCGTTGTTGAATTTCAAAATGCAGTATCACCAGCCATTGACTGATGACGGTTGTGCTTAGGATGGTAATCGGTTGAAACGGTTGATTATTAAATGCTGCCGACCATTGGTTTTTGTTGCTATAGCGCAGATAAAAATCCGATTGCGGTTGTTTGTACTGATAAACCCCGCTGGCGATGACCAGTGTTGATAAAGCAATTTTCATCAGCAATGGTAAATTATTCAACCAGCAAGCCGCGAAGGCGATGCTATGTAATGTTTGCACCAAGATAAGTTGGTAACTTGATGCCTTAATTAACAAATTTAATGTTGGTGCTGAGTTTTTTGCCATGGTTTTGGTTCGCTGTGGTTGAGCGGCTATAATGGCCGACCTTATTGTTTATGGATTAGCGTTTTGGATTCTTCAATTAACTCTCGTATTTTTCACTTAAATTATCTGGCCGTTATCGAAGTGAGCGGTGCAGATAGTGCTAAGTTTTTGCAAGGTCAATTAACTTGTAATGTTAATGACTTATCCGATTCCCAAGCCAGTATTGCCGCGTTTTGTACGGCTAAAGGCCGCGTGATCAGTAGCTTAATTATTATCAAAACCGCAGACGGTTTTTGTTTGCTGTTGCCCGCTAGTTTGCTGGAGAAGGTTTTAAAAAAACTGCAAATGTATGTTTTACGTTCGGCGGTTAAGTTGGTTGATCAACGTCAGCAATGGGCGGTTTATGGTTTGCAAACTCAACAGTCTGCAAATCCAGAGCAGTCGGCATTTTCTGTTAATCAAGCAGATTTTATTACCATCAAATTGCCATCAGCATTATCGCGTTACTTGATGATTAAGCCGATTCAATCGCCAGTGACTGTCAATCAAACTTCTGATGACGCTTGGCGTTATCAAGATATTGTCGATGGCTTGCCTTGGTTTGAATTTGAGCAATCAGAACAATACACGCCGCAAATGTTAAACATCGATCAATTGGGCGGGATTAGCTTTACCAAAGGCTGTTATACCGGCCAAGAAATCGTTGCCAGAACTCATTATCTGGGAAAAGCCAAGCGTAGTTTATTCGCAGCACAAAGCAATCAATTGTTAGCTTTGCCTTGTGATGGTTGCTCGGTGTTTGATAGTCAAACCCAACAAACAGTCGGTCATGTCTTAACTGCTCAGCATTATCAGCAACAGACTTATTTATTAATTGTCTTGCAAGTAGCCGATGTTGATTCGCCAAGTTTGGTTTTAGATGACCAACAGCACTCTGTTATTACTCTTATTGCCAGTGAGTTAAACCATGATTGATTCATTAGCCGCTAGTCGTTTTCGCCGTTTAGGTACATTGACTATTTTTGCTGTGTATTTTGTGATTTTAGTCGGTGGTATTGTCCGCGCTTCGGGTGCAGGCATGGGCTGTCCAGATTGGCCAACTTGTTTTGGGCAATGGGTGCCACCGACCAGCGAAGCCGAGTTGCCAGCTAATTATCATGAAATTTATGCGGCTCGGGGTTATCAAAATACTGAGTTTAATCCAGTCAAAACTTGGACTGAATACACCAATCGCTTAGTGGGCGTGACGATTGGCTTTTTGATTTTTTTAACCGCTTGGTCATCACGGATTTATCTAAAAGCCGATAAAGCGATTTTTTATTTAGCGGTTTCGGTGTTTTTATTGGTGGGATTTCAAGGTTGGCTCGGTTCGGCGGTGGTTGCTAGTAATTTGAAGCCTTTGATGATTACCCTGCATATGTTGCTGGCTTTGTTTATTGTCGCTTTGTTGATTTATGCGATAGCTCGCTCGCAAAAGCCTTTATTGCAAGCTGTTCACAGTGACTGGCTAACGCCGCGTTTTGACGTGGTCTTGAAAATCGCCATGTTGATGACTTTGTTGCAAGTAGTGATGGGGACGCAGGTGAGGGAAGCGGTGGATTTTATCGCTCATGAACATAGTTATATCGATCGTGAATACTGGCGCGATAGTTTTCCGATTATTTTTTATGTGCATCGCTCGTTTTCTTCGTTGATTTTGTTTACCAATCTTTGGTTGGGCTGGAAAATTTATCAACAGGCGGAAAAAAACAATCTGTTGTTGCGGATGGCTTATGTGTTAGTTGGTTTGGTGGTGACAGCGATTTTGGCGGGGGTTAGTTTAGATAGGCTAGGATTTCCAGCGCTTGCCCAACCGATTCATCTGTTGATGGCCAATTTAATTTTTGGCGCACAATTTTTTATCTTCATTTGCCGTCGCTATTCACTGAGTCAAGTCAGCTAATTTACCGGATTTATCAATCAGTTAAGCAAGCTAGGGTCGAATTAAGCTACAATAGAGATTGTTGCTAGCCATTCGCGCTAGCTCATCTCTTTTTTATCTACAGGTATTACCCATGTCCGACACCCCCGCCATCACGCCTTCTTTTAAAGATTTAGCACTGTCAGAACCGGTGTTAAAAGCTCTGGAAAGCGTCGGCTACGAAACTCCTTCGCCAATTCAGGCTCAAATTATTCCTTTCGTGATGGCCGGTCGCGATGTATTAGGACAGGCTCAAACCGGCACTGGAAAAACTGCTGCGTTCGCATTACCCGTTTTATCAAATATCGATGTTAAGCAAAAAGACCCGCAAGCATTGGTATTAGCACCAACTCGTGAGTTGGCGATTCAGGTGGCTGAAGCGTTTCAGCGTTATGCCTCACACATTAAAGGTTTCCATGTACTGCCTATTTATGGCGGTCAAGATTACACCACTCAGTTAAGACAGCTTAATCGCGGTGCTCATGTTGTCGTGGGTACGCCAGGTCGAGTGATGGATCATATGCGTCGCGGTACTTTGAAATTGGATCAGTTAAAAACCCTGATTCTCGATGAAGCCGACGAAATGTTGCGTATGGGTTTTATTGACGATGTTGAATGGATTTTGGAACAAACGCCAGACACTCGCCAAACTGCATTATTCTCGGCGACTATGCCGACCGAAATTCGCAAAATTGCGCAAAAATATTTAAGCAATCCTGAACAAGTCACCATCAAAGTTAAAACTACTACTGCAGCGAATATTCGCCAGCGTTATTGGTTTGTCAGCGGTGTACACAAAATGGACGCGTTGACCCGCATTTTGGAAGCGGAAAACTTTGACGGCATGATTATTTTCGTTAGGACTAAAACTGCCACGATTGAAGTTGCCGAAAAGCTGGAAGCCCGCGGCTTCTCGGCTTCAGCGATTAATGGTGATATGTCGCAAGCCTTGCGTGAACGTGCTATCGAAAATCTAAAAAATGGTAAGTTAGATATTTTGATTGCGACGGATGTTGCTGCGCGTGGTTTGGACGTTGATCGTATTACTCACGTTGTTAACTTCGATATTCCTTACGATACCGAATCTTATGTACACCGTATTGGTCGTACTGGCCGTGCCGGTCGTACCGGTGATGCGATTTTGTTTGTTTCGCCACGCGAAAAACGTTTGTTAGCCAATATCGAGCAAGCCACCAAACAAAAAGTTGAAGAAATGCAATTGCCTTCAACCGAGTTCATCAACAACACGCGTATCAATAAATTTAAACAACGGATTACCGATACCTTAGCGGCAGAAGAATTAAGCTTTTATAGCCAGTTAATCAATCAGTATCAAGTTGAACACGATGTGCCTGCGCTGGATATTGCTGCAGCTTTAGCGAAATTGATGCAAGGTGATACTCCGTTATTGTTAAAAGAGCCTAGCAAAAAGCCGCGTAAAGATAGTGATCGTGAACGTAGCGATGATAGTAGACGTGGCGGTGAAAGGGATCGTGGTCCAAAACGTGAAAAAGGTCGCGCATCATCGGTTGAAATGGAAATGTTCCGTATCGAAGTCGGACACAGTGATGGTGTAAAACCGGGTAATATCGTTGGTGCGATTGCTAACGAAACCGGTATTGATGGCGATCACATTGCACGGATCAAAATTGAAGAAAACTACAGCACGGTTGAATTGCCAGCGGGTATGCCGAAAGACTTATTTCAAGCCTTGAAAAAAGTCCGTGTTGTCGGTAAGCCGCTGAATATTTCTAAATTTGATGCAAGCTTGGTTAAAAAAGATAAAACAAAAAAACGGATGAGTTCAACATCGGTAAAGCGTAAAAAAGATTAACTTTTAAAAACAGGCGCTTCGGGTTATTGAAGCGCCTGATTGGTTTTAACGTTTGATTTTCGCTTTTTGTCGGCGAGCATCCATCGGATCTTTTTGAAGTGGGCGGTAAATTTCAACTCTATCGCCTGCATTCAAAATCTTATCCAACTCACAAAGCTGTCCAAAAATTCCCACCTTGTTTTTTTGTAAATCGATTTCCGGCCATTGTTGCAAGATGCCTGATTCGATAATCGCTTGTTCAACTGTACTGCTATTAGCTATTTGCAAGCGCAACACAGTTTGTTGATTGGCTGTTGCATAAGCCACTTCAATCTCAATCAATTCAGCTGCCATAAAGCGATTTTGCCCGTTGGGTAAATGAAGTGACCATGGTGTTGCAGATTTGGTTAAAAACTGGCCCGAATGCTAATGACGCCAAAGTACCGGCAATTTCAAATTCCAAATCTAGCGATATTTTGCTGGCATCTTCACGTAACGGCATAAAAGTCCAAACCCCTTCCAACGAAGAAAAGGGGCCATCAAGCAAACTCATATAAATTTTGCCGCCGTTGTCGATGCGATTACGGGTAGCGAATGATTTATGAAAACCGGCTTTAGCAATTTGAATTTCACCTTCAACAATGTCGCCTTCACGTTTCAATATCCGACTACCAGCGCACCAAGGTAAGAATTGAGGATAGGCTTCAATGTCATCAACAATGTCGAACATTTGTTGTGCTGAAAACTTAACCAAGGCGCTTTTTTGAACCACAGTCATCATTAAAGCACTCCTACAACGTGCAAGAACACTAGGAAAACTGCGCCAGGTGCAACGTATTTAATCAATAACTGCCACGCTTGAAAGCCTTGTTCAGGCAAAGCCAATTCTTGTTGAGCTTCTTTTTGACTTAAAACCCAACCGGCAAAAACCGCTAAACCTAAACCGCCCAACGGCAGCATTAAATTCGCGGTTAAGTAATCAAGCAATTCAAACAAGTTTTTACCGAATAGCTTGAAACCAGACCAAGCATTAAACGACAACACGACGCCCACACCCAATGCCCAGCAAGCCGAACCCGACCAAATGCAAGCTTGTTTTCTGTCGATGTTTTTATTTTCAATTAACCAAGCGACAGCGGGTTCTATTAATGAAATTGAAGAGGTGAGAGCGGCGAAAAACAACAAGATAAAAAATAAGAAGCCAAACAACCAACCACCGGTCATGTGGCCGAATGCTAACGGTAGGGTTTGGAAAATTAAACCTGGCCCTGCGCTGGCTTCTAAATTATTGGCAAATACTAATGGGAAAATAGCGATGCCAGCCAATAAGGCGACAAGGGTGTCGGCACCAGCGATGATAAACGTGGTTTTAGCGATAGAAACGTCTTTTGGTAAATAAGAGCCATAAACCATAATCGCACCCATACCTAAGCTGAGGGTGAAAAATGCGTGCCCCATGGCGGTTAGTACTGCGCTACTGTTAATTTTGCTGAAATCAGGATTGAATAAAAAGTGGATGCCTTGCTGATAAGCACCGGATGACATGGCGTAGGCAATCAATAAAAATAAAATCACAAATAAAGCAGGCATTAAAAAGCGCACGGTTTTCTCCAAACCGCCTTGAACACCGCGCATCACCACTTGCATGGTGATCACCATAAAAGCACTATGCCAGAAAATTTGCTGGATTGGGCTAGCCATTAAACCATCGAATAAGGATTTGATAGCGGTGGCGTCGGCACCGGAAAAACTGCCGAAAAAGCCTTTTGTGACGTAGGCCATAGACCAGCCAGCAATAACGCTGTAATAAGCCAGAATTAAAAAGCCTGCGATGATGCCCATCCAGCCTAAATATTGCCAGCGAGGATCCGCTTTGGATTGGCTGGCTAGGGTTTGCATGGTGTCGATTGGGTTTTTTTGACCACGGCGTCCGAGCATGATTTCAGCAATCATAATCGGGATGCCTATCAATAAAACACAGATTAAATACACCAGCACAAAGGCACCACCGCCGTTTTCGCCAGTGATGTAGGGGAATTTCCAAATATTACCCAAGCCAACGGCTGACCCTGTTGCAGCCAGAATAAAGGCGAAGCGGGAAGACCACTGGCCGTGAATGGATGGGGTTTTATCGGTCATGTCTTGAGCCTTATGTGTTTTTTAAGTCGTTATTTAGTGGGTGTACGGGTAAAATATCAAAAATCACGTATTCAGTCAGTCTAAAAAAATCTTCAAGACCACATGGCATCGAAAAAATCCAGTAAAGCCAACAAAGCAGGCGATAACACCATTGCGGTTAATCGGCAGGCAACTCACGAATATTTCATCGAAGAACAATTTGAAGCTGGCCTAGTCTTAGAAGGCTGGGAAGTAAAGAGTTTGCGCGATGGACGGATTCAATTAAAAGAAAGTTATGTCGATATTCGCCGTGGTGAAGCGTGGCTGTGTGGCGCACATATTTCAGCGTTGCTATCGGCTTCGACTCACGTTAATCCTGATGCAGTGCGTCGGAAAAAATTATTATTGCATCGCCGCGAATTGAGCAAATTGATTGGTTCGGTGGAACGTAAAGGTTTTACTTTAATCCCATTGTCGATGTATTGGATTAAAGGTCGGGCTAAACTGAAAATTGGTTTGGCAAAAGGTAAAAAACTGCATGACAAACGCGCCACGGCTAAAGATAAAGATTGGCAGCGGGATAAAGCGCGGATTATGAAACATGCTTAAGGCATTTGGTTTTAGATATTTGATGGTCAGAATTTTGGAGTTAAACAATGCGGGTTAAGGCGGTCGTGCTATTTTGTGGTTTTCTAATGGGCTGTTCGCCCACGCAGCCACAAACGCAAAAATTGGAAGGGATGGCTCAAGGTACGACCTATCACATTACTTATTGGTCAAATGAAGCAGTTGATAGCCAGGTTATTGATGCGGCAATCAAAACGACTTTCGAGGATATTGATAAAAATTTATCCAATTACCGTCCTGATTCAGTGATCGAAACATTCAATGCCAATCAATCGACTAAAAGCCAAGAAGTAGGCAGCGAAATTATTGGGTTAGTCCGCTTAGCGCAATCGGTTCATCAATTAAGTAGCGGTTGTTTTGATTTAACCGTTAAACCCTTGTTTGACTTGTGGGGCTTTAAAGGCGAAGCATTAACCATTCCTAGCACTGAGGCTTTACAACAAACCCTAGCGCAAGTTGGCATGAATAAAATTGAAATAGTCGATGACAGCCATTTGCTGAAAACCCAAGCTGATGTGCGGGTTGATTTATCAGCTGTAGGGCAGGGCTATACGGTTGGTAAAGTCAGTGAGGCTTTAGAGCAACATGGTATTACTAACTATCTGGTTGAAATTGGTGGTGAATTAAAAACCAATGGCCATAAGCCGGATGGTCTAGCTTGGCGGGTGGCTGTTGAAAAACCGCTGCCTGGCGAACGTAAAATACATAAAGTGGTCACTATGCCGAAAGACGCACCGATGTCAGTGATGGCTTCGGGTACTTATCGTCATTACTATGAACAAAATGGCCAGCGTTACAGTCATATCCTAGACGCTCGCACAGGTAAGCCTGTGACGCATGATTTAGTTGCTGTGACAGTGCTACATGAAAATCCAGCGGTAGCCGATGCTTGGTCAACCACCTTAATGTGTTTAGGGCAACAAGATGGCATTAAGCTGGCTAATGCCGAAAAAATCAATGCGATTTTTATTCGTCAACGTGGCAGTGAGTTTTTAGAAACTCATAGCGAAGCATTAAATACGGCAACTAATCTAGCCATTCAATAAATTGACAGACATTATTCGGGGAGAAATATGCTATTGGATTTAGGTGGAAACCTATTGTTTTCGGTTCATGGAGGCGGCGATGCCATTGTTGGAATCATCGACCTATTAGGACATTTTTTGACTAGGGTCGAGCATTTGGCCAGTTTGTCACCTAAACAAGCATCGCTAGAAATATTGCCAGGCGTTGCAGCATTGCAAAATCTGCATCCGCTATTTGTGCATTTTCCAATTGTTTTGTTAACACTGTTTTTTGTGATTGATGTGTTAGCAACGCTGGGTAAAAACCCTGGTTTACATAAAGTGGCTGATTGGTTTTTATATCTGGGCACTGTATTTGCCGCCGTTACAATTGCGACCGGCCTAATTGCCGCATCTTCTGTAGCTCATGGTGATGATGTTCATGAAATTATGGAAACCCATGAACATTTAGGGATTACGATATTTGGTTTGGCAAGTGGTCTGTCAATTTGGCGGTTTTTCTTTAAATCTGCTTTGCAGGGTGCTGCTAATGCCGTGTTTTTGTTGCTTGCCGGTTTATTGTCGATTTTTATTCTGTTTGCTGCTGATTTAGGCGGCTTAATGGTTTACAAATACGGGGTTGCAGTCGAAGCGGTTGCTAGCGAACAATCTGAAATTAATGCCGCGCATGAACATGATCACAACCATGACGAAGCTGATGAAGCACATGCTGATTGATTGTCAGAAAAATATTTGAGCTTGCTGTGGTATCCTACGCGACTTTTTTTAAGGGACTAAACAATGCGTACCCGCGTTAAAATTTGCGGCTTTACTCAGGTTGACGATGCACTTGAAGCGGCATATTTGGGGGTTGATGCGATTGGTTTGGTGTTTTACCCCCCCAGCCCTCGCTATGTAAGCATTGAAACCGCAGCAAAAATAGCTAAAGCCTTGCCGGCTTTTGTTAGCGTGGTAGCTTTATTTGTGGATGCGGATAAAGCATTCATTGAGCAGGTTTTACAGCAGGTGCCGATTGATTGCTTGCAGTTTCATGGTGATGAGCAGCCGGAAGAATGTCGTTCGTTTAACAAGCCTTATATCAAGGCGGTACGGATGAAGCCGGAAACTAATGTAACCGAGTTAGTACGTGATTTTCATGATACCTCGGCTTTGTTATTGGATGCGTATCATCCCAATTTACAAGGTGGTAGCGGTAGTGGGTTTGACTGGGATTTAATTCCACAAAACTGTAAATTACCGATTATATTGGCCGGTGGCTTAGCGCCTGACAATGCAGAGCAAGCTGTTCGGCAAGTGAAACCCTATGCCTTAGATGTCAGCAGTGGTGTCGAAGCTGGCAAAGGTATTAAGGATGCAGCGAAAATGGCTGCCTTTATAAGAATAACTAATCAAGCGACAGAGAACTATGACTGATAAATACGATATGCCAGACGAACGAGGTCATTTTGGACCTTATGGTGGTATTTTTGTGGCAGAAACCTTGATGCCTGCCATTACAGAATTAAATGAGGCTTATCAACGTTATATGCACGATCCTGAGTTTATTGCTGAACTCGACGCGGATTTACAGCATTACGTTGGTCGTCCTTCGCCGCTTTATCATGCCGAGCGTTGGAGTCGTGAATTAGGTGGTGCGCAGATTTATTTGAAGCGCGAAGACTTAAATCACACCGGTGCCCATAAAGTAAACAATACCGTAGGCCAAGCTTTATTAGCTAAGCGTATGGGTAAAACCCGCATTATTGCTGAGACTGGCGCAGGTCAACATGGTGTGGCAACAGCGACGGTTGCAGCCAGATTAGGTTTGGAATGTGTGGTTTATATGGGCGCGGTTGACGTTGCTCGTCAAGCCTTGAACGTTTATCGGATGAAGTTGCTAGGCGCAACGGTAGTGCCGGTTGAATCAGGTTCTAAAACCTTAAAAGATGCCTTAAATGAAGCTTTGCGCGATTGGGTAACCAATATCGACAATACTTTCTACATCATCGGTACTGTTGCAGGTCCTCATCCTTATCCTGCGATGGTGCGTGATTTCCAAGCGATTATTGGTCGCGAAGCTAGACAACAATGTTTGGATCAAGCTGGCAGATTGCCTGACGCTTTAGTCGCTTGCGTTGGTGGTGGCTCGAATGCGATTGGTTTGTTCTACCCATTTATTGAAGATAAATCAGTCGCTATGTACGGTGTCGAAGCAGCCGGTGATGGTATCGAAACCGGTCGTCACTCAGCACCGTTATCAGCGGGTCGTCCTGGCGTGTTGCACGGTAATAGAACTTATCTAATGGCTGATGATGATGGTGAAATCATCGAAACCCATTCAATTTCTGCTGGTTTAGATTACCCAGGTGTAGGTCCTGAACATGCTTGGTTGAAAGACACTGGCCGCGCTCAATATGTCAGTATTACTGATGATGAAGCGATGCAAGGTTTTCATGCCTTAACCAAAATGGAAGGCATTATTCCTGCTTTAGAATCCAGTCATGCAATGGCTTATGCGATGAAATTAGCGCCGACCATGCGTAAAGATCAAATTATTATCGTCAACCTATCAGGACGCGGCGACAAAGATATGCACACTATTATGCAACGTGAGGGTTTAAGTCTATGAGTCGCTTAGCCGCTAAATTTGCCGAGTTAAAAACTTCTGGCCGTAAAGCCTTAATCCCTTTTATTACTGCTGGCGATCCGTATCCACAATTTACTGTGCCTTTGCTGCATGAAATGGTGGCAGCGGGTGCTGATGTGATTGAGTTGGGTGTTCCTTTTTCTGATCCTATGGCCGATGGCCCTGTGATTCAACGTGCCAGTGAACGCGCTTTAAGTCAACGTACCGGTTTGAGAAAAGTGCTAACTATGGCGATGGAGTTCAGAAAAACCGATCAAACTACGCCATTGGTTTTAATGGGCTATTTGAATCCAATTGAAATGATGGGTTATGAAGATTTTGCCAATGCAGCGCAACGTGCTGATGTGGATGGGGTCTTAACCGTTGATTTACCGCCCGAAGAATCAAAAGAATGCGTTGATTTGCTACGTGAACGCGGCATTGATCAAATCTTTTTGTTAGCACCGAATACCACCGCTGAACGGATTCAGAAAATGGATGCCTATGGCAGTGGCTATTTGTATTATGTGTCTTTAAAAGGAGTCACTGGTGCAGGTAATATTGATACGGCTGATGTTGAGCAAAAATTACAGTTGATCCGTGAGAACACTAATATACCTGTCGGTGTTGGTTTCGGTGTAAAAGATGCTGAAACAGCGAAAACAGTTGCGAATATTGCTGATGGCGTTGTCGTTGGTAGTGCTTTAATCAGTAAAATTGAAGCTAATCTTGATAATCCTGAGCAGGCAAAAACAGAAATTATTGCCTTGTTAAAATCCATGCGCCAAGCAATGGATAGTTAAGCTTTTATAGCGGAGTAGACAACGAATGAGTTGGTTTGAAAAATTAGTCCCTTCAATCATTAAAACAGACAGTGCCGAGAAGCGTAATTCGGTACCACAAGGGCTATGGAATAAATGTCCAAGTTGTGACGCAATTTTGTTTAATGCTGAATTAGTAAAAAACAGCAGTGTTTGTCCAAAATGCGATCATCATTTGCGAATTACTGCCCGTACTCGTTTAGATTTGTTTCTGGATGAATCTGGCAGACAGGAAATCGGTGCCGGTTTAAAACCAGCCGATCCTTTAAAATTTAAAGACAGCAAACGTTATAAAGATCGTGTCAGCCAAGCGCAAAAACAAAGCAATGAAAACGATGCTTTAGTAGTCATGAAAGGCAGTTTACATGGTCGTGAGATTGTTGCTGCGGCCTTTGATTTCAGCTTTATGGGCGGTTCAATGGGTTCGGTTGTTGGTGAGCGTTTTGTGCGTGGCGTTAATGAAAGTTTGCGTTCAAATATACCATTCATCGTATTTACGGCTAGTGGTGGTGCTCGGATGCAAGAATCTTTGTATTCTTTGTTTCAAATGAGCAAAACCAGTGCCGCTTTAACCAAACTGGCGAACGCAGGTATTCCTTATATTTCTTTTATGACCGACCCGACTATGGGTGGTGTATCGGCCAGTTTGGCAATGTTGGGCGACATCAATGTTGCCGAGCCGAACGCCTTGATTGGTTTTGCTGGGCCTCGGGTTATTGAGCAAACTGTACGTGAAAAATTGCCAGAAGGCTTTCAACGCAGTGAGTTTTTGCAAGAACACGGTGCGATTGACATGATTATTGATCGTCGTGAAATGCGCGAAAAAATTGCCAGTATTTTGGCAATTTTGCATCCAGAAAAACCGTATTTTCAAAAAGCCGAGCCTGTTGTTGCTCAACAAGAGCAAGAGATTGTTTTAGAAAGCTCAACAGAAGACTCTGAACAATAAAGGCACAATGGCGCGTTTTGAATCGCTAGCCGCTTGGCTAAACTGGCAAGAGCAATTACATCCTAGACCGATTGATTTGGGTTTAGAGCGTATAGCCGAGGTTTACCAGCAGTTAAATCAAGGTCGACCTAAAATCACAACTATTACGGTTGCAGGGACTAACGGTAAAGGTTCCTGTGTTGCTTATTTAGAAGCGATTTATATAGCGCAAGGTTATCGGGTAGGGGCTTACACTTCTCCGCATATCTTGCGCTATAACGAACGGATTCGGATTAACGGTCAGCCAGTTGATGACGACACTATTTGCCAGTCTTTCGAGCGAATTGACAAGCTGCGTGGTGAAACCAGTCTGAGTTATTTTGAATTTAGTACCTTAGCGGGTCTGGATATTTTCGCCAATGCTAATCTGGATATTCAATTGCTTGAAGTGGGTTTAGGCGGGCGATTAGACGCTGTCAATATCATTGATCCTGATGTCGCTTTAGTGACCACGATTGGATTAGATCATGTCGAATGGCTGGGTAACACCGAAGAAGCGATTGCAAAAGAAAAGGCGGGTATTTTCCGTACTGGCAAGCCTGCCATTGTTGGTGATCAGTTGACCCAGCAAGGTTTAATTGAAGTTGCAGAACAAAAACAAGCGAACTTATTACAATTAGGTTCGTCATTTTGTTATGTAAAGCATACCGACAGTTGGGATTGGCTTAATGGTACTAATGATTTGCCTGATTTGCCGTTACCTGCGTTTAAAGGCGAGCACCAATACCGAAACGCGGCCGCGGTTTTGATGGCTGTGACTTGTTTACAATCGCTATTGCCGGTTGGTTTTCCAGCGATAGCACAAGGTTTGCAAACTGCCCAATTAAAAGGTCGTTTTCAATTGATACCGGGGTCGCCGTCAGTATTATTAGATGTTGGTCATAACCCGCAAGCCGTCCAAACTTTAATTGAGCATTTAAAAGCGCATTTTTCAACGGTCAAAATTCACGCGGTTTTTGCAATGATGAAGGATAAAGATATTGCAACGGTGATTGCGATGATCAAGCCTTATGTCGCAGATTGGTACTTAGCACCATTAACTAACCCGCGTGCAGCCAGCCAAGAATTATTAACCAATTTTTTTCAACAACAAGACATAACAAACGTGTTTAGCGGGTACAGTGATTGTGCCGCTGCATTTAAAGCCGCGCAAAATGAAGCCCAAGCGGGTGATTTAATTTTAGTGTTTGGCTCCTTTTTTCTAGTGTCTGAATATTTAGCCAAATTTACCTAGAGGTGATGGAAGTGGATCAGGAATTGAAGCAACGTTTAATAGGTGCAGCGGTCATTACCGCATTGGCAGCGATTTTTGTGCCGATGTTATTTGATGATGCGGTGGATGAAACCGGTAAAAATGTTAATGAATTACAAATACCGGCAATGCCAGCGAAGGCTCAAGAAGTTGAGATTATGCCATTGCCTGAAAAAGCCGAAGATGTCGCAACGGTGATTCCGGTTGAAAAATCGCCAAAACCAACCCAAAACAATGCATTTAACGAAGGTGAAGCTGATGTTATTCAGCCGGTTCACCCAGCAAAAGTGCTTGGCGATACTCCTGTGACTAATCAGCGTCCAGTTAAAGTGGTTGAGCCGGATGCGGAAATGGCTCAAGTCGATCCAGATGGTGGATTACCAGAAGATGCGGAGTTAAAACCAGCCACTAAGCCTGGCAAACTACCAACCGCTACTGTCGCGCCAGTTAATCCAATCACCAAACCTGTGCCAGTGACACCAGCAGTTGGCACAACACCAGCAAAACCTAATCTAGGCAACGAAGCCGCTACTCGCTGGTATTTGAATGCCGGTAGTTTTTCACAAAAAGCCAATGCCACTGCCTTGCAAGAAAGTCTTAAACAACAAGGTTTTGCAGCTACTATTAAAGAAGCTAATGGTGAAAAAGGCATTGTATATAAAGTGAGAATCGGGCCGATGTTAGATAAAGCTAAAGCCCAAGCGGTTAAAAACAAACTGACGCAAATTAACGTCAATACTTTTGTCGCGCCTGAAGAATAATGGCTATAGCCCGCTAAGCTAAGCGCATAGGATGCAAGCCTTTTTAGCAACGGCCAACTGGATTTGGGTCGATTATGTGATAGCCGTTTTGCTGGGTTTACCGGCTTTACGCGGTTTGTTTCGTGGCTTGCTTAAAGAGTTATTTGCTTTAGGTGCTTGGTTGTTGGCGATTGTGATTGGCTTGCAATATAACGCTGAAGTGGCGTTCTTATTGCAAAATAACATTGCTAATCCAATCACCAGAATTGCCTCGGCTTTTGGTATTTTAGTGGCGATCACTTTGTTGTTTGCGGCACTGATTAATTTTTTGCTCAGTGAATTGATTTACAAGTCTGGCCTTGGCTTGCTCAATCGATTATTAGGCTTTGGCTTTGGTTTTATTAAAGGTAGTGTGTTGGTGCTTATTCTGATTTTTTTGGCAGGATTAAGTACGATTCCAGAAGATCCTTGGTGGAAACAATCGTTATTGATTCCACCATTTCAAGCTTTAGCCATGTGGCTAAAAGAGTACATCCCGTCAAATCTGGCGGGTTATATCAATTTTCGTTAATTTTTTGAGACTGCTATGTGTGGTATTGCTGCGATTGTGTCCAATCAAAATGTCAATCAGGATCTTTATGATGCTTTGACAGTGCTTCAACACCGAGGCCAGGACGCTGCGGGTATCGTGACCTGTGAAGGTTCACGGTTACATTTACGTAAAGATAATGGTTTGGCGCGTGACGTGTTTTCTAATAGTCAAATGCTAAAATTAAAAGGCAATATGGGTATCGCCCATGTCCGTTATCCAACAGCGGGCTGCACCAGCTCTGCCGAAGCCCAACCTTTTTACGTCAACTCGCCATTTGGTTTGACCTTGGCGCATAACGGTAACTTGACCAACACTGAAGAATTAAAAATTCAGGTGTTTGAAGATGACCAACGTCATATCAATACCGACTCTGATTCTGAAGTATTACTGAATGTATTTGCTCACGAATTGCAACAAGCAGGGCGCTTAACACTGACTGTCGATGATGTCTTTCAAGCAGTAACCGCAGTGCATAAACGATGCCGTGGCGCTTACGCTGTAGTGATTATGATTGCCGGTTTTGGGGTTTTAGGTTTTAGAGATCCGCACGGGATTCGGCCGATTGTTTATGGCGAACGCAAAACCGAAGAAGGCACCACTGATTACATGTTGGCCTCAGAAAGCGTCGCTTTAGACGTTTTAGATTTTCAATTGATTAGAGATATTGCGCCTGGTGAAGCGGTATTTATCGAAGCTAACGGCACACTACATACCAAACAATGTGCTGAGCAAATCGACCATTGCCCTTGTATTTTTGAATACGTCTATTTTGCCCGACCAGATTCAATTATCGACAATATTTCAGTTTATAAAGCGCGGATGCGGATGGGTAAAAAATTGGCCGATAAAATCCGTCGCGAATGGCCAGATCACGATATTGATGTGGTGATTCCGATTCCAGATACCAGCCGCACCGCAGCCTCACAAATGGCACATGAATTGGGCGTTAAGTTCCGCGAAGGTTTCATGAAAAACCGCTACATCGGTCGGACTTTTATTATGCCCGGTCAAAAAATGCGCAAAAAGTCGGTTAAGCAAAAGCTCAATGCGATTTCATTAGAATTTAAAGATAAAAACGTTTTATTGGTTGATGACTCGGTTGTGCGTGGTACTACTTCAGAGCAAATTATCCAAATGGCCAGAGATGCCGGTGCGAAAAAGGTTTATTTCGCTTCTGCTGCGCCACCAGTGCGTTACCCTAACGTTTACGGCATTGATATGCCGGCAGCCCATGAATTGATTGCTCATGGTAGAACCGAGCAGGAAGTTTGTGAAGCGATTGGTGCCGACAAACTGATTTATCAAGAAATTGGCGATTTAATTGACGCCGTGAATACCGGTAATCACAACATCAGTCATTTTGATACCTCGTGTTTCACTCACGAATATATCACTGGCGATATTGACGATGCTTATTTGGCGCGGATTGAAGCTTTGCGCAATGATGGCGCTCAAGAGCAACGCAAAGTCGATACTGATTTGATTGAAGCCCAAGGCGCATAAAAACGGAACGAATATGAGCGAAGATTTAGATTGGCAAGATTATGCGATTGAAACCCAAGCGATAAGAGTAGGGCATAAGCGCACGCCAGAAGACGAACATAGCATTCCAATTTTTGCTACTTCTAGCTATGTATTTGAGAGTGCAGAACAAGCGTCTCTGCGTTTTACCGGTAAGCAGCCAGGCAATATTTATTCACGCTTTACCAATCCAACCGTGAGCGCCTTCCAAGATCGTTTAGCGTTAATGGAGCAAGGCGAGCGTTGCTTAGCATTTGCTTCTGGTATGGCGGCAATTATGGCGGTCGGCATGGCTTTGTTAAAGTCTGGCGATCATGTGGTTTGTTCGCGCAGTGTGTTTGGTAATACGCTATTAACTTTCCAAACTTATTTTGGCAAATTTGGCGTTACCACTGATTTTGTCAAGCTCACTGATTTAGCTGCTTGGGAAGCGGCGATAAAACCGAATACCCGTTTTCTGTTTTTAGAAACGCCATCTAATCCCTTGATCGAAATTGGTGACATTGCCGCGATAGCCGAGATTGCTCATCGTCATGGTTGTTTGCTGGTGGTTGATAATGTTTTCTGTACTCCGGTATTACAAAAGCCATTAACGCTGGGTGCTGATTTGGTGGTTCACTCGACGACTAAATACATTGATGGCCAAGGCCGTTGTGTTGGTGGTGCGGTAGTCGGTAGCGAAGCGATTATTGAAAAAGACCTTTACCCTTATTTACGGACTGGCGGCGCGACTATGAGCCCATTCAATGCTTGGGTATTTTTGGCTGGTTTAGAAACTTTAGCTTTGCGAATGAAAGCCCATTGCGACAATGCTTTTGAATTGGCGAAATGGCTGGAGCAACAACCGAATGTTGAAAAAGTCCATTACCCCGGTTTAGCTTCTCATGCTCAACACGAACTGGCCAAACGTCAGCAAAGCCATTTTGGTGGGGTAGTCAGTTTTGAATTACGCGGTGGTAAAGAGCAAGCTTGGAAATTAATTGATTCCACTAAGATGTTATCAATCACCGCCAACTTAGGTGATGTGAAAACCACGATTACGCATCCAGCCACCACCACTCATGGTCGATTGACGCCTGAACTGCGCGCAGAAGCGGGAATTAAAGACAGTTTGGTGAGAATTTCGGTTGGTTTGGAAAATATCGAAGACATTAAAAACGATTTGTTGAATGGGCTTTGAGTGTCAATTTGAAGTTAATCGCTAAAAATTCCAATGCCATCGGTATTGAGTGAGTTTTTAGTTGTTTATAGAAGGTTTCGCGTTGCGAGGCTTATTTAGATGTCGGTTTCACGAAAAACATCCCTGTTTTTCGCCCTAACGGGTAAATGCCAATCGGCTATCCTGCCGATTGGTCGCACCGACAGGCGAGTTACTTTCTTTTGCATGGCCAAAAGAAAGTAACCAAAGAAAAGGCCACCCGACCGCCGCTTTTATCCTGCGCTCCGAAGCGTTTACTAGGGGTTGGCAAAATGGGCTTCCTGCCCCTTTGCCAACTTGCCGCATCCATGCGGCAACCCTAACGGGCTACTCCCAGTAAACGCTTCGGTGCTCGGCGCGGCAGAACGGGAAAACAATCACCTACTGCGTAACATCAGTTAAACAAAAATGAAGCTGAAAAAACTGAGTATTGGAATAAGTCTAGCCATCGCTTTGGCGCAACCTTGTATGGCTGCACCGAAAGCCAAACCCGCGCCTTCTGCACCGGCAGTTGCCGCCAAGCAAGTGGTTAAAATTGCTTATTTCACCCAACAACAAAACCCGCCAGCCGCTTTATCAAATCTTGATCCGTTCATTGTTGATAAAGGCGTGATTGGCGCTGAATTAGCGATTAGCGATAACAACACCACCGGCCAATTCACTGGTCAGCAATATATCCTGCAAAAAATTGTCGTACCAGTCGATGGCGATGTGGTTCAGGCATTTAATCAGCAAATAGCCGCTGATGTCGGTTTGGTGGTGCTGAATCTCAATTCAGAGCAAATGTTGAAAGTCGCTGATTTAGCCAGCGCGCAGCAAAAATTGTTGTTCGATGCAGCCACCAGCGATGATGAAAATCGCAACGGCCAATGTCGTCATGGCGTACTACATATCTTGCCTAGCCGAGCGATGCGAGCCGATGCCTTAGCGCAATATATGCTGAAAAAACGCTGGCAAAAATGGTTTTTGGTGGTCGGTCAAACTCAAGAAGATCAATTGTTTGCTGCTGCAATTAAACGTGCGGCTAAACGCTTTAATCTAAAAATTGTTGCCGAGAAAAATTGGACCAACGATTTTGATGCTCGCCGCACCGCGCAAGCCGATGTACCGGTGTTTACCCAAGGTGAAGATTATGATGTATTGGTGGTGGCGGATGAACAAGGCTTGTTCGGCGAATATTTCGATTACCGAACTTGGAGTCCGCGTCCAGTAATTGGTACCCAAGGCTTAATTGCCACGGCATGGCATCCAAGTCATGAGCAATGGGGCGCAGTGCAGTTACAAAATCGATTTAAAGACCAAGCCGGTCGTTGGATGCAAGAAGTCGATTACGGGGCTTATTTAGCGGTACGAGCGATTGGTGAAGCCAGTGTTCGCAGTAAATCCAATCAAGTCCCCGCGATTCGGGATTATCTGTTTTCCAGTCATTTTGCCTTGCAAGGCTATAAAGGGATGCCGCTATCGTTCCGAGCTTGGGATGGTCAGCTACGGCAACCGGTTTTATTGGCCGCGCCACGTTCTTTAGTCGCGGTTGCACCGATTGAAGGTTTCTTACATCCAAAATCGGAATTAGATACTTTGGGTTACGATCAACCAGAAACCAGCTGCAAATAAAGCCTTTAAAACACGCTTGGTAATCCTGGAATCCCTAGGGTTTGTATATGGTTAGCATTGCTGCCTTCTTGATAGGCCAGCAATTTGCCGTCATGTTGCCAAAGCCTAAATGCCAAGGCTTGTGACAAAACCCGAATCGGATAATCACGCGGTAGTTCTTGTAGATAAGGTTGCATGGTCACAAAATCGGTGGCTCCGTATTGTTTCATGATGAAAGCCAAGCCACCGTTACGCGGGCCAATGTTGTAAGCCAGTAAACCCAGATACAAGTCGTTGTGCATTTCGCTGAGATAAAACTTTAATGTCGCTGCGGCAATAAAAGCATTATGACGGGTATCGGTTAGCGATAATTTACTGACAGCTAAACGCAGTCTGGCTTGTTCCATAATCGATTTTGGGACAGCGGTAATTTGAAATAAACCGTGGCCACCATCATGGCTGTCGCGCGGTA
Organism: uncultured Pseudomonadota bacterium; assembly: GCA_903918375.1. GTDB lineage: Bacteria > Pseudomonadota > Gammaproteobacteria > Methylococcales > Methylomonadaceae > Methylomonas. The sequence continues at coordinate 36,332 of CAIXED010000071.1, forward strand.
AAAAAGATGATTCGGTGGCGGCTAGGCCGCACAATAACTCTGGATCGAGCTGATAAGCTTTCGCAGCTTCATTAATAATGGCGTAGTAGGGATTAGCTCTTAGAATAATGGTTTGCAATTGTTCGGCATCGTGGCGTCGATAGGCTGCATAAACTTGGTGTGCTAGCGTTTCGCTCCGTACTTGCTGTTTGCCGCCGACTAAACTGCGTAACTGTTTAAAAGTCGCTAAATAGTCGGTTTGACTGGCCAATCTTGCTGAGCCTGCCGCCAATCCGATCGCGAGTAAGCTAGGTAAAATCCAAGCGAATTCAATTAAACGTTTTCGTATTTGACTCCATAGCAACAAACCCAATGCAGCAACCACGACTAAACCGACAATCCCAGCAGCGAAAGGTAATAAATTGGTATAAAAATCCGAGCCGGAAAATTGTTGAGCAAAGTAACCCAAGGCCAGCAAAGTGCCAATAGCTGCGGTGACAGTCAGACTCAAAAACTCTAAAACCGTAAACCACAGCCGAGTTTGATTGAGTTTGTTTTTACGTTTGCGAACTTTGGGTTTTGATTGACGACGAGGACGGGGCTTTTTGGCAATTGTTTGCCGAGTTCGGCTCATAAATCACGAAAGGTTAGGCTGAAATTAGGCCTAGTTTATCCTGATTTTGCGCTATTTAACTTAAAGCCGAGTTGACGATAGCCGAGGCGATGGTATATTCCTATTCCTGTTGAAAGATGTTGTTAAGCATCATTCATGTCGCCAAGCTGAAAATTATAATAATAACGGGGTGTGAAAGGCCTAATTGGCCTTGAGTTACTCTAAAATGCCCTTGGGCATGTTTACAACATCTAATAGATCAAGGATTATTCGTATGCAACCGCAAGATTATTTGCCGTTTTTTCAAGACCTGTTCATTCAAACTTATCAATCTACCCTCGAAAATCCAGTGTATGCCGCGTGTTTATCGGTGGCGGTATGGTTGCTGACAGCGATTTTTTACAGCATCAGAATTGGATTTTTAAATGGTCGAAACAAACGAGCAATCAAAACCATTGCCGATATTAAGCAAGCTTTGACTGCAGCGGAGCAACAAGTCCAGCAAGCTCAAGACGAAATGCAAGCTCAACAGCAACAACTTGAGCAAAGCACACAAAGCAATACCGAATTGAAAGAGCAATTAAAAGATATCGCCAGCCAATTAAGCTCCGCGATTCAAACTTTAGCCGCTAATCCCGATTTAGGTCAGCAAGGTTTGTCAGTTGGCCAAGGTTTATCAGCAGAAGCCTTGTTCCAGCGTTTTAATGCCGCTAATCAACAAATTTGTGAGCACTTGTTAGCGCAGCGCCAAAAACAAGCTGATTTAGAAGCCGATTTGCAAGCAGAGGCTGGTAAATTGGCTGACAAAGATCAACAAATTCAAACTATGCAGATCCGTCTTGATGCTCAAAGCCAGCAATTAGGTAATTTGACTTTAAGCATTGAAGATTTCAAACAGCAATTGAACCAACAACAGCAAGATGCTCAATTAAATGTTGCTCAGATCCAAACTCAACATCAAGCCGAATTGTCAGCTTTGAGACAACAGTTACAACAAGCAAAACTGCAAGTGCCAGCGCCAGTTGTCGTCGAGCCGCCTAAGCCTGTCGTTCCGCCAGTGCCGGTTGCGCCTGTTACAGTTCAAGCCGTAACGCCAGCACCACTGATAGAAGTGAAACCATTGATTGCCGAGATTAAACCTGCGCCTGTCGTTTCAGAACCGGTTGTTACTGTCGCTCCACCTGCGGCTCCGGTAGAAAAAACAGTGCCTGTGCAAGCTAAGGCTCAGCCAGAAGCCAGCAAGCCTAAAGCTAAAGGCATGTTTGCCAGCGCCTTAAGCAGCTTTTCTAAGTTGGACAAAAAATTAGCAGGAGAGCCAACTCCGGTAGCTGAAGTTGAAACCGTTGCTACAAAACCAGTCAGCATTCCTGAGCCACAGCCGGTAGTTGAGAAGCCGATTGAGCCAGTGGTTGAGGCTGTTAAACCTGAACCGGTCGTTGTTGCCACCGAAACCAAACCAAAAGCCAAGCCTGCAGTAGCAGCGAAAAAAGCCGACGGCAAAAGCAAAGGCTTTTTTGCCAAGGCGATGAACACCTTTGCTTCGATGGATCAAAAATTGGGTGGTACACCGAATGAAGGGGTTCAACCATTGGAAGAAGAAACTCCAGTGCTTGAAGCACAAGTTGTTGTTGAGGAAGCGCAAGCGCCAGTTGAGCCTGTCATTGCCGCAGCTCCGCAGCCTCAATCGGCAGCTAAAAAAGGTCTGTTCGGTAAGTTCAAGCGTAAATAAAGCCCAATCAAGCCTTATGGATTTTCATTAAGTGCTGCTAAATGGTTGTAGTATTGGGAAATTCAAGACTTGGTTGGGGACATGATTGTCTTGTTATGGCCACTTGCTCTGAGATGGTATCAAAAGGCCTTGAATAATTGCAGGCTATAATCAAAACATGAGTCAAGATCACGACAGCAGTTACAAATTTCTTTTTTCGAATCCAGAATTAGTTCGGGATTTGATCATGGGTTTTATTCCTGATGAATGGTTGCATAGCCTTGACTACACCACATTAGAGAAGGTGCCAGGCCATTACGTCAGCGAAGATTTTCAGCAACGGGAAGATGATATTGTCTGGCGAGTGAAAATCGGTGGTGATTGGTTGTATCTGTATTTGTTGCTGGAGTTTCAAAGCGGCGTCGACAAGTACATGGCGCTGCGGATGATGGTTTACATTGGTTTGCTGTATCAAGACCTGATTAAGCGCGGCGATGTGTTACCCGACGGGCGTTTGCCACCGATTTTGCCGATCGTTTTATACAACGGCCAACCACGCTGGACTGCAGTTACCGACGTTTCGGAGTTAATTCCCGCCGTTCCCGGACTGGTTGAACAATTCAAACCCAAGCTGAAATATCTATTGATTGATGAAAATGCTTACAGCGATGCAGAGTTGGCATCAGTCAATAATTTGGTGGCCGCCGTGTTTAGGCTGGAACACCCTGCTAATCCGCAAACCATCAGTGAGTTATTAAGCGCATTGAATGACTGGCTGAGCGACAGGCCTGACTTACGACGCATGTTTGCCTTGTGGATACGGGCGACATTGATGAGAAAACCGGAGTACGGTATCGTGCTTCCCCAAGTAGATGATTTGCAGGAGATAAACGTTATGCTGGCACAACGACTAGAAGATTGGGCGCGTGGTTATCGAGCGGAAGGTCGGCAAGAAGGTCGACAAGAAGGCCGACAAGAAGGACTTCAAAAAGGTCGACAAGAAGGTGAGTTACTGGCGTTACAACGTTTGCTGTCACGGCGTTTTGGTGTAATTCCAGTGGATGTGACGGAAAGGATTTCAAAAGCGGCTTTGCCAGACATTGAGCTCTGGTTAGATCGGGTGATTGAGGCAAAACAATTGGCGGATGTATTTAACGATTCTTAAGTTTTACTAAGATTTTATTTTTGATCATCTCAGTTAAACGATAAAGGGCCAACCGGTCAGCAGTTGTCTTCTGGGTTTTCATTAAGTGCTAGCAAATGGTTGGTTGGGGGTGGCATGATTGTCTTGTTGCGACCCATTCCTGACGTCCAAACCAAGACTGTTCCAATGACGGCCACCAAATTCGAGCCGTCATTCGCTATCGGCGACGTATTCGCACTTTGCAAAGGCTGTTCCGAGAACCGCCTGAATTGCGGGAATCAATTGATCTTTCTCAACTCGAGTAGCCCATTCGGACTGCTCAGGGATGTTACGTGCCTGGACCGTTCGAAGCGCAATTAAGACGCGTTGGAGCAATGGCAAAGACCTCGTTTCGATTGCCGCATTCACCCAATTATCGGCATGTGTCCACGAACGCGACAGCAAGTCGGCCATGGTCAGAGTGATAGGCTCTATGGGGCCTTGATCCTGACAGAGGACGCGGCCGAATTCGCCAATGTCGTGCTCTAAGTGGCCCAGTCCCTCCTCATTAGCCCGCATCAACGGGAACGGACACTGGCCGATCTGAAAAAGTAACCAAGCATCCATTCGTTGGCTGTCGTCGTCAACGACGGCGGTCGGCAGGCGCGCCAACTGTCCAAGGATCATCCATGGCGTTGTATTTGCATACATCCGCGATCGCTCAGCACCAAGGTCGACTGCCTCACCACGGACCTCGCCATAGCGGTCTGAGAGCCATGCCTTGCCGTCTTCGATCTTGAGGTAAATGACCTGACCGTCCCGTGTCGCCAAGCAGATCAGTGCCCGTTCCACGAGCTCTTCTTCAGGCTTGATCGAAAGCAGACCATCAATGATTCCGGAGTTGAATCCACCGGTCATGTCCGCGATGTTCCGGATCGCCTGGGCGCCCACGATGTCGCCGAGGTAAACTCCGGAAAGCTTCTGTCCCAGCCAAACGCCAGCGTCGTGTGGGTCAGCATTCGCCTGGCGTTCGAGTTCGGCGCCGGCGACGTCGGCTAGTTCAACGAGAAACGCGGCGGGAACGGTTGGCACAACGATGTCCTCGCCACAGGCGTGACGATACACCCGCACCCAGCCTCCGCTTTTCAAATCGATCAGTGCATCTCGGGCTTCAGGCGAAAGAGCATCCTGCCGAATGACGAAGCCATTGGATGCAGCTAAGGCAAGTTCGGCTCGGCCAGCGTTCGTATCGGCTAGAGCGTCGCGAGCTAGCAGGCGGTAACCGCGTAAGAGAATTGCCTGCCCGGCATGAGCCTCGCGCGCAAAATCGACCAGATCGATGCCAAGCGCTGACGGCAGCAGCACTTCGCAGGACGGATCATCAAAGCGGGGATCGCGTGCGATCTTATCGTAGATGGTGCGCAGCACCCAGGGTGCGCGATAGTCTTCTGCATATTCTGATCCTTTGACAAAGGCGATTTTGTTATGCCGCAGGACTTGTTGCGCAGCCTGGAACTCCTCCAATCCAAGCGGGCCCAGTTCAATACCAGAGGCGTGCGTACCCAATCCCGTCAAAGTGCGCCCGTTGGGCGCCTTTATGAGACCTTCAGGTCGATCGGTAGTGATGATGACACGCAGATTCGTACCAGGGCCTATGCCTGCTAACTCCTCCAGATCCGCGGCCATAGAGGTGCCCGGATCGACGCTATCAATCGCTACGACCAGAACCGGACCGGTCGAACCAGTCGACATCCGTCGGAGCCATTGGCGTGCATTGTTGGCCGAAAGGTTCCACTCGAGTTCGGCGGTGAATAGATTGGCCAACGACTGGAAAAGGCCTGGGCCTAAGCCACGCAGCATCAGCACGGCCAGTTCGTCGCTCTTGCTTGTCCTCAGAGCCAGTTCACGCAGGAGACTGGACTTTCCCGTTGCTGGCGCACCTTCGACGATGGTGAAGGTTGGTCCATCCAGCAGAGTTTTGATCGCCCTGATCGTATCCAGCCGAGGGAATAACAGGTTGCTGGCGAACGGGCGGTTCGCCGCGCCGGGTTCGTTGGTCATCTCTTGCAGCAGCTTAGTTGTACTTGTGCGCACGATAGGCACCCAGACACCCGTTTCGCGCCCCATCAATGCCTCGATTGCCCACCGCATGTCGGCCGCGGCAATCTTGGCCGCGTTGGTGAGCAGACGCGCCACGGCGCCAGAGGCGTCGTCATCACCAGTCCATGCTTGGCCGGTGTTGGAGTCGTAAACTCGGGTTTCGCTGCCGTTTGTAACGACGACAAGAGGCGGCCGCGGTGTGAGTTGGTTGGCATAGCTCTGGGCCTGCTCGTAATCGTCGCGGGTGAGTGTCAGATCTTCGCGCTTTAATTCCAGCACTGCCAACGGGCGCTCATTGTGGAAAATCAGGATGTCGGCGCGACCGCTCTTTGTCCACTGGGCCGCACTGTCGAACTCGTGTGTAGCATGGCCGAGCCGCACAGTAAAGCGGCGCTGCTCAACTAATTGGTCACGCGGTATGTTGGGAAACGCAATATTGAGAGCCGTAGCCAGTCGGCTTTCAAGTTCGGCTTCAGGGCGAACATCCAAGGCTGATTGTGGGGCTTCGTTATTTTTCTGTTGAGATTGGTCCATGTATTTAGTGCTAAAAGCTATTTATTTGTTCGATCAATATGATGAGCGGGAATGCTCCTGACGTCCAGCGTCTCACTTTCAGGTGGAGCTGACCTTCGAGCGACCGCTTCAAACACTGTATGGATGACCGAAGATGGCCGTTAACAAGCATTCCGGTTAACCAACTTTTCACCAAACGGTGCAAACTAAAAACAGTCGGCGTTGTGATTTCCACCCTTAGAATGCAAATAGCCGGTGTTTTAAACTATGTGCCTCTTTCACTTAGTATTTCGTGCCGCTAAGCGTGGAATATCGCTACTGATAAATAAAGCCGGATCGACGGCTTCCTTGTTTAAATAAACAATCCAATGTAAATGTGGGCCAGTCACTCGACCAGTCGCCCCGACACTGCCCAAGCGTTGACCTTGATAGATTTGCTGGCCATTGTGGACATCAATTTGGGTCATGTGTAGATAAACACTAATCAAACCCTGACCGTGATCTAAAAACACGGTATTGCCATTAAAGAAAAAACTCCCTGTGCCAATCACCTTGCCAGAAGCAGGGGCCATAATCGGGGTGCCAGCAACAGCGGCAATGTCTAAACCGTTATGCGGTTGGCGTGGGACGTTATTAAAAAAGCGTTTCAAGCCAAATAAGCTGCTTAAACGACCATCAACCGGTGCCGTGAAATGAGTATCAGCAGGGCGTTGGCTCCAAGTGCTTTTAATCTGCTCCATACTGATTTTTTCCGACTCAATCCGTCTCAAGTCTTCCGGTGTCATTTCATCAACCATGCGTTTGTTTTCGATAGTTAAACGCTGTTCTGGATAATGTTTATCCAACACCATAAACGAGATTTCGCCATTGCCAGCACTGGATTCGACCATCAGCTTTTGTAAGCCCGGTGTCGCTGCTAATGGAATCCCAACCAACGCTAGCCATTGACCATTACGCTCGGTGACTAGAACGCGATTGCGATTGAAATAGGCGTTGGGGGCAGGGGAGCGACTGTCACCAAGGTTAATTTCGGCAACCCCACCTGGCACGGTTAAATTTTGTGGATAAGGATCGGCTTGGCTGAGCAGAGGAAATAAGCTCAGTAGTAGCAGTTTTTTAATCATGAATAATCTCTTTAACTTCGCTCAATACTTGGCCTTGAGCAAAACGAGTCAGCATCAAGTCGTTAATTGATAATTGTTGGCTGGATTTAATAATCTGTTGATTGTCTTGACGTTGGCTGATGGCGTAGCCGCGTTCCAAAGTTGCTAATGGACTGACTGCGTGTAAAGTCTGGCTGATAGCGGCTTGTCGAGTTTTTAAACGACTTATTTTCAGCTCAATTGAGCGTTCCAGCCGCTGCTGTAAATAGCTTAATTGCTGTTGATGGCTGTTGATTTGTTGGCTGGGTTGCCATTGTTTGAGTTGGTGATGACCAATCGCCAATTGTTGCTGACAGTCGCGCAATTTGTGTTGTATCGCTTGATTGATGCGTTGTTCAAATTCATCTAAACGCTGGGCATTGCGCTGTAGTTTTTGGCCGGGATGTTGCTGTTGTAAGGCTTTATCTAGCCAAGCTAACTGTTGTTGGTGTTGTAATAAGCGGCGTTGGATTAATTGGCTTAACTGTTTTTCAAGCGCATCAAACGCATTCAGCCATGCTTCTTGGTGGGGAACCGCATGTTCGGCAGCGGCAGATGGCGTGGCCGCACGTAAATCAGCCACAAAGTCGGCGATGGTGACATCGACTTCGTGGCCGACCGCAGAAATCACCGGAATCTCGCTGGCGGCAATTGCTCTGGCGACAATTTCTTCATTAAACGCCCATAAATCCTCTAAGGAGCCGCCACCCCGCGCCAAAATGATCACATCGACTTGCTTGTGTTGATTGGCAGTCGCCAACGCTTGAGTAATTTCAAATTTGGCGGTTTCTCCTTGAACAGCCACCGGATAAATCAACACCGGAATCGCCGGAAAACGACGTTTGAGCACCGTCAAAATATCATGTATCGCCGCGCCAGTCGCTGATGTAATCACGCCAATTTGTTTGGGAATTAAGGGTAGGGCTTGTTTGCGTTGTTGATCGAACAAGCCTTCTTGCAGTAATTTGGCTTTGAGTTTTTCAAACGCTAAACGTAAAGCGCCATCACCGGCTTCTTCGAGATGATCCACGACTAATTGATAATCACCTCGCGGTTCGTACAAACTGACTTGTGCGGTGGCAATGACTTGATTGCCATTGCTGGGTTTAAAGCGTAAACGTTGCTGTTGGCCTTTAAACATCGCACAGCGAATTTGTGCTTGCGAGTCTTTTAAAGTGAAGTAAATATGGCCGGAAGCGGGGATACTGAGATTGGAGATTTCGCCAGCCACCTGCACATTTAAAAAGTGCGTGGCCAATAAGCGTTTGGCTTCGCGATTAAGCTGGGAAACGCTGTAAACAGTGTCTTGCATAATGAGTGTTTACAGCGTTTTGTCGCAATTAAGCCGTGAACGGATTTTCTAAAACGATGGTTTCGTTTCGGTCTGGGCCAGTTGAAAGAATGGTTACCTTAACGCCGACTAATTCTTCAATTCTAGCAATGTAAGCTTTAGCGCCTTTAGGTAGTTGATCAAATTCAGTCACACCGGCAGTGGTACCTGTCCAGCCTGGCATTTCTTCAATCACCGCTTCACAAGCTGCGTATTGATCAGCACCTAATGGTGCGATTTCGGTCAATTGACCGTTGATTTTATACGCAGTACAAATGCCGATTTTGTCCAAGCCGTCTAATACATCCAGCTTGGTTAAGCAAATACCGCTCAAGCTGTTCAATTGCGCTGATTTACGCATTGAAACCGCATCAAACCAACCACAACGGCGTTTACGGCCAGTGGTGGCACCAAATTCATGGCCTTTGACGCCTAAATGTTCGCCATAGCTATCGTCCAATTCGGTTGGGAATGGGCCGTTGCCAACGCGGGTTGAGTAGGCTTTGGTGATACCCAAAACATAATCAATCGCTAACGGGCCAACGCCGCTACCGGTTGCCGCGCCACCTGCGGTGGTGTTGGATGAAGTCACGTAAGGGTAGGTGCCGTGGTCAATATCCAGCAAAGCGCCTTGTGCGCCTTCAAACATGATGTTGTGGCCTTGTTGTTGGTGAGCGTGTAAATCTTCACCGACGTCGGTTAGCATCGGTTTAATCAATTCGCCCAAAGTCAAAGTATTGGCCAAGGTTTCTTCAAAATTAACTGGTTCAGCTTGGTAATAGTTAACCAACATGAAGTTGTGATATTCGACTAACTCTTTCAGGCGTTTCGCAAACTCATCAGCATTACGTAAATCGCCAGCGCGCAAACCGCGTCTTGCGACTTTATCTTCATACGCAGGGCCAATGCCGCGGCCTGTGGTGCCAATTGCTTTGCTGCCACGGGCTTTTTCGCGAGCTTGGTCGATGGCGACGTGGACAGGTAAAATCAGGGCGCAGGCTTCGCTGATGGTTAAGCGATTTTTAACTGGTACGCCAGATTTTTCGAGAATATCAATTTCTTTCATCAAGGCTTCTGGGCATAACACTACACCATTGCCTATCATGCACTGCACGCCTTCGCGCAATACGCCAGAAGGAATTAAATGCAACACGGTTTTTTCACCGTTGATAACTAAAGTATGACCGGCGTTATGGCCACCTTGAAAACGAACAACCGCCGCCGCTTGTTCCGTTAAAAGATCGACGAGTTTACCTTTACCTTCGTCGCCCCATTGTGTACCGATAACAACTACATTTTTTCCCATGATTTTTATAACCTTAAGCTAATGGTTTAACGACCCAGCGTTGATCTTGTTTTTCGAGAATAGCGGTGCAGCCTAAATCGTGCGGCGTGCCCAATTGATTAGGTAGATTTTGAATTACCGTGGTGCCTTGTGCGCGTAAGTCGCGGATGGCGTGTAATAAATCTTGGTCTTCAGCATACGGTGCGAAGACGATGGTATTGGTTTCCGCGTTGATACTGGCTTTAAATAAATTTACCAATACTTTCAAATCGGCACTAAAACCAGTCGCGGCACGCGCGCGGCCAAAGAATTGACCAATATTGTCGTAGCGACCACCACGAGCAATTTCCCGACCGATAGATGGGGTGAATGCCGCAAATACGATGCCAGTGTGATAGTGATAGCCGCGTAATTCGGCTAAGTCAAAACTGACAGTCAGTGATGGAAAATCGCGTTGTAATTTGTCAGCCAAGCTTTGTAAATCAGCTAAAGCTGTTTGCACGCTAGTATTGCTAGTGCTTAATAAACTGGTCGCTTTATCCAAAATATCACGGCCACCGTTTAATTTAGGCAAGGCGATGAACAAGTTTTTAAAGCCTGCTTCAATGGCAAAGCTATTGACTAATTCTTCGAGTTCAACGCGAGCTTTGCGTTGTAACACATCAAACAATTCAGCTTCTTGTTGTTGGTTTAAATTAGCTTGTTCGGACAGCGCGCGATAAATGCCAACGTGGCCTAAGTCTAAATGCAAATTTTGCACACCGCTGATGGCCAACATTTCCAGCATCAAACGAATCACTTCGTAATCGCTTTCAATGCCGGTATGCCCATAAAGCTCGGCACCGATTTGCATTGGGCTACGGGTTTTTTCTAAACCATCACCAATCGCGTTCAGCGTGGTGCCAGCGTAGCAAAGCCGAGTAGGCCATTCGTGTTTGAGATTATGCGAATCGATTCTAGCCACTTGCGGTGTCATATCTGCACGAACACCGAGCATTTGGCCACTGATGGGATCGGTCAGCTTAAAGGTTTGTAGATTCAAGTCGTGTCCAGAGCCGGTGAGCAATGAATCGAGAAAATCGACAAACGGTGGAATCACTTGTTGGTAACCCCAAGTAGCGAAGCTGTCCAGCAGTTGACGGCGGAGAGTTTCAAGATATTCAGCCTGTTCGGGTAGCACTTCATCAATGCCGTCCGGTAATAGCCAAGAGTCTTTTTTTTGCATTTTGTTGTGTCCTAATCGCAGAAAACGCCCCGACCACGGAGCGTTTGCTTAATACGATGAAAGATGAGCTTATTTCTGGTTTTTAAAATATTTGAAGAAATCCGAATTCGGTTCCAACACCATGATGTTGCCTGATTTGCCCAAGCTTTGCTTGTAAGCAATCATGCTGCGATAGAAGGCGTAAAAATCACTGTCATCGCCAAAGGTTTTAGCAGATATTTCTGCCGCTTTAGCATCGCCTTCACCGCGTAAAATTTCAGAATCGCGATAGGCATTGGCTAAAATGATTTCGCGTTGTTTGTCGGCATCAGCACGAATCCGTTCTGCCGCTTCTGAACCTTGTGAACGAAACTCGCGAGCTACTCGAGCACGTTCAGCTTCCATTCGTTGATAAACCGAAGAACTGACTTCGCTTGGTAAATCAATGCGTTTAACTTGAACGTCAACAATCGTGATACCTAATTTGGCCGCATGAGGCGAAACATTGGTGATTAAAGCTTCACGAATCGCACTACGATCAGTGGATACCAGTTGTTTAATTTCACGTTTGCTAAATTCGCTACGGAATGAATCTTTAATGATTTGATCCAAACGAATATTGGCTTGATTAACATCACCAGCAACCGTGGTGTAAAAAGTTTTAACATCGCCAATTCGCCATTTGACGAATGAATCAACGATTACGTTTTTCTTTTCAGCAGTTAAAAAGCGTTCAGGGGTCGAATCCATGGTTAGGATACGTGAATCAAACTTTTTGACATTGTTGAGGAAAGGGATTTTGAAATGCAAACCTGGTTGAAAATCTGCACCAACAATCTCACCGAGTTGGAATTTGATGACGCGTTCAGTTTCGCCAACGGTAAAAACCGACGTCGAAATCACCACAACCAATGCGCCCAGTGTCACTAATATCTTGTTTCCCATCTTAGCGTCCTCTCACATCGCGTTCACGGCTGGTTGCGCGTGAATCGGCTTTGGTTTCTTTTACCGGTGGCGTCGAAACGGGGGCAACCGGTTCGTGGCTAGGCGCGGCAGGTAAAGCTTCTGCTGCTTTGGCGTTAAGTTTGTCCAGCGGCAAATACATGACGTTATTACCACCTTTTACATCAACCAAAACATTGTTGGTATGATCAAGCACCGATTCCATTGCTTCGATATACATCCGTTGCTTGGTAACCGCAGGGGCTTTTTTGTATTCGGTTAGCAATTGTGCAAAACGACTGGAATCACCATTGGTTTGAGCAATGACTTTTTCTTTATAAGCTTCGGCTTCTTGAACAATTCGAGAAGCGGCGCCGCGTGATTTTGGTACTACGTCGTTTGAATAAGCTTCAGCTTCGTTAATTAAGCGTTGTTTATCTTCACGGGCTTTAATCGCATCTTCAAACGAGCCTTGCACTTGCTCAGGTGGCTGAGCATCTTGCAAATTAACGCTGGTGATTAGAATGCCGGTTTTGTAAGCATCCATCACTGATTGAATTTCAGCTTTAATCGCGGCAACGATTTCGGTACGACCTTCGGTTAAAACAAAATCCATATCGCTACGACCAATCACGCCGCGTTCGACGCTTTCGGTAACTTGTTTTAAGGTCGAGGCAGGATCTAAAACATTAAAGGCGTAATCTTTAGCGTCTTTAACTTGATATTGAACGGCTAAGCGAACATCAACGATGTTTTCATCACGGGTCAACATCATCGCTTCTTTTGGCACAGACCCCATGCCTTGACCGCCACCGGAACGATAACCAACTTCGATAAAGCGTTGTTGCTCAACGTTGATAACTTGGACTTGATCAATCGGAGTTGGGAGGTGCCAGTTTAAGCCTGGTTGGGTGGTGTTGACATAAGCACCGAGTCGAGTCACCACGCCGCGAGTACCTTCATCGACAGTGTAAAAACCACTCAAGCTCCATAATACTGCGGCACCTGCTACTACCAAGCCAAGACCTTTAGCAGAAGAACCGTTGTTTTGAGAGTTGTTATCAGAACCGCCGCCAAAAATGCCGCCTAATTTTTCTTGTAAAGAACGCATTACCTCGTCCAAATCAGGAGGGGTGTTGGGTTCATTACGACCACTCCAAGGGTCTTTTTTGTCTCCGCCAGGCTCATTCCAAGACATACAGGGTTACTCCAAAATGGATTTGAAAACGCTATTTAGTCGCTAAAAACGACTTTTGGTCATCGCGTTCGGCTGTGTAAGTTTGCAAACTGCAAAATTAGACAGGTCGAAAAACCGCTTATTCTACCGTAAATTAACTAATGCCGAGCAAATAACTGGGTATTTGGGGCTACGACAAATCATGATTATTCGACTGCTTCGGTTTTAATATCTTTCAACAAGCCAAGGTATTTTTGGTCGATTTCCAAAGTTAATTGGCAATTGCCGTGATCGTCGATGATTTCGTCGATAATTCGTACAAAAGCAAACCATTTACTTTTCATGCCCATTTGACTGGCCGGTAGGTAACATTTGCGAATCACTTTGCTACTGGCGAACAATTGGCCTAAAGCCTGTTGTAATAACTCACAGCCTAAACCTTGTTGTGCCGAAATCCAAACTGCTACCGGTTTACCATCGCCATCATAATCAATATGAGGGTTGACGCTATCGAGCAGGTCGATTTTGTTAAATACTTTTAACTGTGGGATTTTGCCGGCGTCAATATCATCCAGAACTTGATTGACGTGGAAAATGGTTTCTTCTCGATCTTCTGCTGCCGCGTCAATCACATGCAGTAATAAATCCGCCTCGCTGGCTTCTTGTAAGGTTGAGCGAAAGGCTGCGACTAATTCATGTGGCAAATGGCGGATAAAGCCAACCGTGTCAGCCAAAATAATTTCACTGCCATTGTTAAGCGGCAATTGCCGTAAAGTCGGGTCTAAAGTCGCAAATAATTGATCGGCGGCATAAATATCAGCGCCGGTTAAGCTATTAAATAATGTCGATTTACCGGCATTGGTATAACCAACTAATGAAACTGCAGGAATTTCGGCTTTTTTGCGCTTGCTACGACCTTGGTGGCGTTGTTTTTGGACTTTGTCTAAACGCTGTTGAATTTGTTTGATGCGAACCGCAAGCAATCGGCGGTCGGTTTCCAGCTGAGTTTCACCCGGGCCGCGCATCCCAATCCCGCCTTTTTGACGTTCTAAATGGGTCCAACCGCGAATCAAGCGGGTTGATAAATGTTTTAACTGCGCCAATTCAACCTGCAATTTACCTTCAAAAGTTTGTGCGCGTTGGGCGAAAATATCCAGAATCAGGCCGTTTCTATCAACGACTCGCACCTCAAGGGCTTTTTCTAAATTACGCTCTTGGCTAGGTGATAGTGGGTGATTGACGATGACAATATCGGCTTGCTGTTCCTGAATCGCGAATTTGATTTCTTCGAGTTTGCCAGTGCCGACAAAGTATTTGGGATCAGGTCGATGACGACTGCCTGTGATGACATGAATCGGTTGAGCACCGGCTGATTTGGTGAGTTCTTTCAGTTCGTCAAGATCTTCTTGACCGATTTGCAAAGTCAGGTGAACGAGAATGGCTCGCTCACCTGCATCGGGGCGTTCAAACAAAAGCTACCCCTTAATTACCGTCAGTCGTTGTGTCTGGTTCGCGGCTTAAATTGACGTTTTTACCCGGAACGATAGTGGAGATGGCGTGTTTATAAACCATTTGATTAACTGTGTTTTTCAGCATCACTACATATTGATCAAAAGAATCGACTCGACCTTGTAGTTTTATACCGTTAACCAAAAAGATTGATACAGGTGTGTGCTCTTTTCTGAGCGCATTCAAAAAATTATCCTGTAAATTTTGGGCTTTTGACATCCGATTCTCCTTATTATTGTTTGGCTGCACTTATACATTACCCGCTATATCCCTGTAATTCAACATTTAGGATTGATGCGGTTTTAAACTGATTCAGAATTTGGGACTGTAATTCTGTATTTCAAGTTCAATTTGAATGTTTAAAGTGTTGTGCTTTTGAAAACAGCACAACACTTCAATTCAGGCTAAATTAGCTGATTTTTTTGTACTTGATGCGATGTGGTGTATCGGCATCAATCCCTAAGCGACGATGACGGTCAGCTTCATAATCGGCATAGTTGCCTTCAAACCAGACCACTTCACTATCCCCTTCAAACGCCAGAATATGGGTGGCGATACGGTCTAAGAACCAACGATCATGCGAAATCACCACCGCGCAACCTGGGAAAGCCAACAAAGCTTCTTCCAAGGCGCGTAAGGTTTCAACGTCAAGGTCGTTGGTTGGTTCGTCAAGTAACAACAAGTTGCCACCGCTTTTTAGCAGCTTGGCTAAATGGACACGATTACGTTCACCGCCCGATAACTCGCCAATCCGTTTTTGTTGGTCACCGCCTTTAAAATTAAAGCGACCAACGTAAGCGCGAGAAGGGGTTTCGTATTTGCCAACTGTAATCACATCTAAACCATCAGAAATTTCTTCCCAAACGGTTTTTTTGTCATCCATGTCATCACGCAACTGATCCACATACGACAATTGCACGGTTTGACCAATAGTAATCTCGCCGCCATCCGGTTTTTCAAAGCCAGCCATCATGCGGAACAGGGTGGTTTTACCGGCACCGTTAGGACCGATAATGCCAACAATGCCGCCCGGTGGTAATTTGAAGCTCAGATCGTTAATCAATAAACGGTCGCCAAAGCCTTTACTGATGTTGTTCGCATCAATCACCACGTCGCCAAGGCGAGGTCCGGGTGGAATATAGATTTCTTGGGTTTCATTACGTTTTTGAACATCAACCGATGATAATTCTTCAAAACGTGCCAAACGCGATTTGCTTTTGGCATGGCGGCCTTTCGGATTGGAACGCACCCACTCCAACTCGGCTTGCATGGCTTTTTGGCGAGAGGTTTCTTGTTTTTCTTCCAATGCCAATCGTTTTTCTTTTTGCTCTAACCAAGAAGAATAATTACCTTCCCAAGGAATCCCCATGCCGCGATCAAGCTCTAAAATCCAGCCAGCCACGTTATCAAGGAAGTAACGATCATGGGTTACCGCAACCACGGTGCCAGTGTAGTCGTGCAGGAAGCGTTCCAACCATGCCACCGATTCAGCGTCTAAATGGTTAGTCGGTTCGTCAAGCAATAGCATGTCGGGTTTAGACAGCAATAAACGGCATAAAGCCACACGGCGTTTTTCACCACCGGATAACTTAGTCACGTCGGCATCCCAATCCGGTAAACGCAAAGCATCGGCAGCGATTTCTAAAGTACGGTCTAAATTGTGACCGTCGCAAGCGTTGATAATGTCTTCTAAGCGCGCTTGTTCAGCAGCTAAGGCATCAAAATCAGCATCCGGCAAAGCGTATGCGGCATAGACTTCATCTAATTTGGTTAGGGCTTCTTTGATACCGGCAACCGCTTCTTCAATGTTGCCACGCACGGTTTTGTTTGGATCAAGCTGAGGTTCTTGTGACAGATAACCGATATTGATGCCTTTTAGCGGCACCGCTTCGCCTTCGATTTCTTTATCAATCCCCGCCATAATCCGCAGCAAAGTTGATTTACCTGAACCGTTTAAACCCAATACGCCAATTTTTGCGCCGGGAAAAAACGATAGCGAAATGTCTTTAAGGATGTGTTTTTTGGGCGGTACGATTTTACCGACCCTGTGCATGGAGAAAATATATTGCGCCATTTGGATTGCTGCTAAAAAATCAAAAATGGCATTATACCGTGGCAATCGGGATTTTTAAGGGGCTTTATCTGTGAACGGCAATAGTGACGCGGTTTTTATTGATATTCATTGTCATCATTCATCTAATCAGGCCGCTTTAGCCTTGATCAGTTTTGATGTCAGCGAGTTTGATCAGCAGTTAGCTGAAAAACAGTTTTACAGTCTGGGTTTACATCCGTGGTTTATTGAACAGCAAGATTGGCAGGCCGAATTGCAAGCCATGGTTAATCATCGCAATTTGCTGGCCATTGGCGAGTGTGGCTTAGATAAAGCGATCAGCACACCATTAGCCGAACAACTAACTGTATTTGAACAACAAATCCAACTGGCTAAACAATGGAACAAGCCCTTAATCATCCATTGTGTTCGGGCTTTTAATGAGTTAATTCAGCTCAAACAAGCCAATCCTGATCTAAAAGCCTGGATTATTCACGGCTACAACGCCAAACCGCCAATGGCGCAACAACTCATCAAACACGGTTTTTACTTATCACTCGGCAAAGCCTTGTTAACTGAAAATAGCAATGCCCAACAAAGCTTGTTATCGCTACCATTGGAGCGTTTATTTTTAGAAACCGACGCCGCCAACGATATAAGCATTAGCGCTATCTACGCTGCTGCGGCTAAAATTGTCGAAATCGATGTTTCGACATTAAAACTACAAATCTTGGCTAATTTTCAAAGAGTATTTCTGCATGACTGATTTAAGCTGGTTATCTCGTACCGAACTGTTAGTCGGTAAAGCTAAACTCGACAAACTACAAAACTCGCATGTTTTGGTGGTGGGGATGGGCGGTGTTGGCTCGTTTGCGGCTGAGTTTATTTGTCGTGCTGGGGTAGGGCAGATGACGATAGTTGATGGTGATGTGGTCGATCCCAGCAATCGCAACCGCCAATTACCGGCTTTAGCAACCACCCACGGCCAATCAAAAGCCGATGTGATGGGGGCTAGATTGCTGTCGATTAACCCCGATTTAAAACTGCATATTCGCCACGAATTCATTACCCCCGACACCGCCGCCGATTTACTCAGTCAACATTATGATTACGTCGTCGATGCCATTGACAGCTTAACCCCCAAAATTCATTTAATCCGCGCTGCTAAAACCCGCAAAATGAAAATCATCAGCTCAATGGGCGCGGGCGGTAAGTTAGATCCAACCCAATTAAAAGTGGTGGATATTTCTAAAACCTATAACTGTCCTTTTGCCCAATTTATTCGCCAGCGTTTGCGTAAACAGGGGATTAGTCGCGGCTTAAAAGTGGTGTTTTCACCCGAAGTAGTGGTTAAGGAATCATTGATGTACACCGATGGTAGCAATTACAAAAAATCCGCTTACGGCACCGTGTCCTACTTGCCAGCGGCATTTGGCGGTGTTTGTTCATCAGTTGTGATTCGGCATTTAATCGCTGAAGTCGATAAACAACAAAATTAAGCCTATGTCAGAAATTATTTTGCAAAAAAGCAGTCGCTTACAAGCGATGCGCGCTGCGGCAATGGGGGCTCAGCCAGAAGTGGCACCTGTAAAACTAGCACCAAAGCCAGCGGATCATGACAAAAAATTCAGTCCCGAATTATTACTGGCTCGGCAATTAATTGATCAGCGCTTAGCCGAACTATTAGCAAACTTGCCCGTCGGTAAGCAGCAAGGCTTATTTAAAATTCGTTTTGGCATGACGCCTGAACAAATCAAACAGCTGACGCTAAAACAAATCTTCAGCAAACTGGCGATTAATCCAGCCCAAATCAAGCAATTAAGCACAAACCCTCAGTCGATTTGGGAACTGAATTATAATGGCGAGCAATCCACTCATTCAGCTGACTAATAACTGTCAGCCTTTTTATCAAAAATCATGCATTACACATTAGAACCCAACCAAGATTATCGCGACCAAAGCCTACGCCAAGACGCCGAACTTTCTTCAGCCGAACTTCAAGCCGATGCCGCCAAACATTACGATGATTGCTATCGCGATTATTTAGTCGCTTGGTGTAACCGCGATAACTTAGCCCTGCATTACGGCTATTGGGATCAAGCCACGCCTTACAATCAACACCAAGCCTTGCTCAACAAAAACCAAATTTTGTACGAAAAAGCCGGTATTAAAGCGACAGATAAAGTCTTGGATGCAGGTTGTGGTATCGGTGGTAGCACGATCTGGATGGCAAAAAATCACGGCAATACCGTCACAGGTATCACCATCAGCGCTCAACAAGCTCAATATGCCGCCCAACATGCTCAACGTCATGGTGTTAGTGAATTGGTGAATTTTGAAGTTGCCGATTTTTGCGCGACACCGTTTGCTGATGAATCGTTTGATGTGGTTTGGGCGCTAGAAAGCTCATGCCATGCCTTAAACAAAGGCGATTTTCTCCGTGAAGCATTTCGGGTCTTGCGTAAAGGTGGACGCTTAGTAGTTTGTGATGGTTTTGTCCTGCAACGCCAATTCGACCAACGCCAATGGCAAGCAGTAGTCACTTGCTTGAACGGTTGGGCGGTGCCTAATTTATGCGGTCGCGATGAGTTTTTTCACTTATTGCAACAACAAGGTTTTAACAACGCCCAATGCCACGACATTACAGCGCAAACCCTGCCATCGGCTGATTACATGTACAAAGTCGCTAAACGCTTGCAGCCGGTACAAAAAATTAGTCAATGGCTAGGTTTAAGAACCAAAGCTCAAACCGCAAATTACTTGGTGGGATTAGCTCAGCATGTGTTATTTAGCGAAAAACTCACCGAATATTGTATTTTTACAGCGGAAAAGAACTGATCGTCTTCCTATGAAATTGTCTTTAATTAAATCGATAGTACTTGTTTTGCCATTTAGCTTTTTGTTGGGCTGTGCTTCTGCGCCGGTTAATAGCGGTCACGACAGTTTTGCTGATTATGCTGAGTCGGTATTTCGGCGCCAAAATCAATTAAGTAGTCGGTTGATGATGTTGAATGACGATGCTGATGAAGATAATGACGTGTTTGATGTCGCTGATCAGGAAATGCGTGACGCCTGTCATTTACTAAATGAATATGCGGAACGAGAAATTAGCGGTGAAAGTATGGGGTGGCGGTTTAAATCTAAGGTTCAGGATAGTATTGAAGGGTGTGATAAGAGCGTGCAGCGGATGGAAGTTTTGTTTGAAAATAGTGTCAAAGCGCATTAATCAAGATTTACCGTCCCTATGTTCCCTACACTGGTTACTAACCAGTGCAAATTCGGTTGCAGGTGAGCAGTCGAGCTATGAATGGAATTAATCTCTTGCCCCGTCCTTCGACAATAGGACGAAGGGCAAGGGGGATTCCAAACTGACCTATGGTTCTAAACAGTCTCTGAGCATCTTGAAAAATCCAGATTAGGCTGGATTTTTTAGTGTTAGTCGCAACAGCACTTTCTCCAAAAACGCCACCTTCTGTTCCATATCCTCAAAATTTTGGGTAAACCTTAATTTATCTGCGCCATCAAATTTATAAACCTGCGCTTGGGTTTGAATCATCATAATCAATTCACCGGTATCAATTTGCGGGGTTGAGGTAAAGATAATCCGGCCACCGGTTGCATGGGCTTCGAGTTTTTTAATACCTAAATGCGCGGCTTGTTGTTTTAACTCGGTGACTGCAAACAGGGCTTTGGTTTGATCCGGCAATAAACCAAAACGGTCTATCATTTCGACTTTTAAGGCTCGTAAATCATCACTGGTTTCAGCGCTGGCGATGCGTTTGTACAACACCAAACGAGCGTGAATATCCGGCAGGTAATCTTCGGGAATCAAAGTAGCGGTTTGCAAATCGACTTCTGGGCCGTAATCAAACGGTGCATCGAGTTCTGGCTGTTTGCCAGATTGCAAAGCTTTTACCGCGCGTTCCAGCAATTCGGTGTACATGGTGAAGCCGATTTCCTGAATTTGACCGCTTTGATCATCGCCCAGCAATTCACCGGCGCCACGAATTTCCATGTCATGTGATGACAACATAAAGCCTGCACCCAATTCGCCAGAGCTTTCAAACGCTTCTAAACGCTTAATCGCATCTTTCGACATCAAAGATTTAGGCGGCACCACGCAATAAGCATAAGCGCGATGATGCGAACGTCCGACACGACCGCGTAGCTGATGCAACTGCGCCAAGCCTAATTTGTCGGCACGATTGATGATGATGGTATTGGCGGTCGGTACGTCGATACCGCTTTCGATAATCGTGGTGCTGATTAAGACATTGAAACGCTGGTGATAAAAATCCAGCATGATTTGTTCCAGCTCGCGTTCAGCCATTTGTCCGTGAGCGATTTGCACTCGCGCTTCTGGCACCAAAGCTTCTAGCTCGCGGGCCATTTTATCCATGCCTTTAACATCGTTATGCAGGAAAAACACCTGGCCACCGCGTTTAATTTCCCGCTGGCAAGCTTCCTGAATTTGCGAATCTATCCACTCGGTAATGAAGGTTTTAATCGCATGACGATTCGGCGGCGGGGTGGCGATAATCGAAATATCGCGTAGTCCAGACATCGCCATGTTTAAAGTGCGCGGAATCGGGGTGGCGGTTAAAGTCAGCAAATCCAGCTCGTGACGCAGTTTTTTGAAATGCTCTTTTTGCGCCACGCCAAACCGATGTTCCTCGTCGATAATCACTAAACCCAGCGCTTTATATTCCATGTCTTTGGACAGCAATTTGTGAGTGCCGATTACCACATCGACTTTACCAGCGGCTAAATCGTCGTTAATCGCTTTTTGCTGTTTCGGCGTTACAAACCGCGACATCACTTCAATCCGAATTGGCCAATCGGCAAAACGGTCACGGAAGTTTTGATAATGTTGTTGGGCGAGGAGGGTAGTGGGCACCAAAACAGCCACTTGTTTGCCGCTTTGCACGGCGATAAATGCCGCCCGCATCGCGACTTCGGTTTTACCAAAGCCGACATCGCCGCAAACCACGCGATCCATCGGCTGCGGATTAGCCATGTCATGGATAATCGCTTCGATAGCGCTGGCTTGGTCTGGGGTTTCTTCAAATGGAAACGCGGCGGCAAAGGCGTTGTATTCGGTGTTTTCGACATTAAAGGCAAAGCCCTGACGCGCCGCACGCTTGGCGTGAATGTCCAGCAATTCAGCGGCCACATCCCGCGCCCGTTCCATGGCTTTTTTCTTGGCCTTGCTCCATTGCTCGGTGCCTAATTTGTGCAGCGGTGCATTTTCAGCGCTGATGCCGCTGTAGCGACCGATTAAATGCAAGGATGAAACCGGCACATACAGCTTGTCGTTGTTGGCGTATTCCAGCATCAAAAATTCAGCTTCAAAACCACCGACATTGAGAGTCTGTAAACCTAAATAACGGCCAACACCGTGTTCTTGATGCACCACTGGCGAGCCGATAGTTAGCTCGTTAAGGTTGTTGAAAATGTTTTCTAATTCACGCGCAGCCGATTTGCGGCGACGGCGACGTTGCTGGACTTTTTCGCCATTTAACTGGCTTTCGGTAATGATGGCTAACGGCGGCTTGTCTAGCCATAAACCGTGATCCAGCGGTGCAACCACGATAGATAATTTGTCATCGGAAGCTAAAAACTCCGGCCAATTTTGAACTTGTTTAGGCTTGATCTTGACCGCTTTCAGTTTTTCTAAAATCCCTTCACGATGGCCGGCGGTTTCAGCGATTAACAGGATTTTGCCATCGGCAGTTTCGATAAACTGGCGTAGCTTTTGTGCGGGTTCTTTTAAGCGGTTATCAATGGCGATTTCCGGTAAGGCTTGGCATTGAAACGGAAAACCGAGCTCGGCTTGGTTGTCCAACACAATCTGAGCAAATTTCTGGCTGTCTGCTAACAAATCATCAGCGCTCAAAAATAATTGAGTTGGCGGCAATAACGGTCTATCGACGGCGTATTTGCGTTGTTGATAACGCTGTTCGGCTTCGTCATAAAAGCGCTGGGCGGTGTCGGCAAAATCGCTAGGCACCACAAACACGGCATTTTTCGGCAAATAAGCGAATAAGGATTCGGTTTTATCAACGAATAACGGCAGGTAATACTCAATCCCTGCTGGTGCGATGTGTTTGGAAACGTCTAAATACAGCGTGTTTTTCGGTGAAGATTCGGGGAATTGTTCGCGAAACGCTTGGCGAAAATGCTTGATAGCCTCGTCGGTAAATGGGAATTCACGGGCTGGGAATAGCTCGAATTTATCCATTTTTTGCTGTGACATTTGGCTGTCGGGGTCGAAGCTGCGAATTGATTCAACTTCATCATCAAACAACTCAATCCGATACGGTTGCTTACTGCCCATTGGGAACAGGTCGATAATCGAGCCGCGCACCGCAAATTCACCGTGTTGATAGACTTGCGAAACACATTGATAACCGACCGCTTCCAGTTTGAGGCGGCTCAGTTCCAAGTTCAAAGTGCCACCGACTTCAATCACGAAACTATGCGCCAAAATATGTTCGCGGGGTGCTAAGCGGTGCATCAAGGTGGCAACCGAAACAATCAAGGCACCGCGTTTGGTGTCGGGGAGCAGGGCAAGGGTGCGTAGGCGTTCGGAAATGATTTCCGGTAGCGGTGAAAACACGTCATACGGCAAGGTTTCCCAGTCGGGAAAATGCAAAATCGGTAGGCTATTATTCAAGAAAAAGCCTAATTCATGTTCCAAACGCAACGCGGTTTGGGTGTCGGAGGTGACAATCACCCATAAGCGTTGTTGTTGAGCAATCGCGGTGGCTAAAGCTAAGGAATCACCGCAGCCATTCAAACCGCTCCAAAACAGAGGTTGATCGGGGCTAACAGCCAATGCTGATTCAGGAATAAGCGATAAAGACATGGTGTTTGGATTAAATGACAGATGGCGAGATTATAACCATGTTAAGTAACCGATGTGACGCAGCCCGTAGGCATTCCAGCGTGAAGAAGGCATAAATCGACATAAACAGAGGGTTGTTTGACACAATTAGCCGTACGAAGAATTAGTTGCAACAACAAAATCGAAAAGCCTAAACCGTTCTAGCTTAGGTTTGCTTATCTCTAACGTCATAACCTCCAGACATATACCGTCATCTAGCTTATTGCGGTAACATTAGCGCATTTTGTCATTTCCCCAACAACTGAACATGCATTTGATCGCATCAGCTGAAACAAACGCTGCCTCGCTAAATAAGGGACTAAATTATGGACAAGCTTAGCCTTAGCGAACGCGATATTTGCACAAAATTCATCACCCCAGCCATTCAAAAAGCCGGCTGGCAACAACATCAGTTCCGTGAAGAAGTAAATCTCACTGACGGTCGTGTCATGGTGCGAGGTAAACTCGCAGCACGCATCAAAAACCCAGAGGCAAAAGGCGGTCCCAAACGTGCCGATTTCGTACTCTATGCAAGGCCCAACCACCCTATCGCAGTAGTTGAAGCCAAACAGGCCAAGTTTTCTATTGGTCATGGTATGCAACAGGCCTTGGCCTATGCCGAAATGCTAGATACACCGTTTGCCATCAGCAGCAACGGCGATGGCTTTCTTCTGCACGACCGAACCGGTCTCACTCAACCAGTAGAACGTGAGCTACCACTCAACGAATTCCCTGCTTTGGATGAGCTTTGGCCGCTGTACCAGCAATGGAAAGGGCTGGCCGCACCCGAAGCTGTCAAACTCATTGAACAGCCTTTCCATACTGATGGCAGCGGCAAAGAACCCCGCTATTACCAACGCGTGGCAATCAATCGCGCTATAGAAGCAGTCGCAAAGGGCCAACAACGTGTACTGCTGGTTATGGCCACTGGCACCGGTAAAACCTACACCGCTTTTCAGATTATTTGGCGACTGTGGAAAGCCAAATCCAAGAAGCGCATCCTGTTTCTGGCTGATCGCAATATTCTGGTTGACCAAACTATGCAGCAAGACTTCGCACCGTTTGGCGAAGTAATGCACAAGGTCAGCAATCGCGAAGTTAAGAAAAACTACGAAATTTACCTAGCGCTCTACCAAGCAGTCACAGGCAAAGAAGAATGGAAGCAAATTTATCGCCAATTTCCAGCTGACTTCTTTGATCTAGTCGTGATTGACGAATGCCACCGAGGCAGCGCCGCGGAAGACTCCGCTTGGCGTGAAGTGCTTGGCTATTTCACCAGCGCAACCCATTTAGGACTTACCGCTACCCCTAAGGAAACAAAAGAAATTAGCAACAGTAACTACTTTGGCGAACCGATTTACACCTATTCGCTCAAGCAGGGCATCGAAGATGGTTTTCTTGCGCCTTACAAAGTGATCCGCATAGCCACCGATGTAGATGCAGTAGGCTACACCCCAGAAAAAGGTAAGGTCGATAAACTCGGCCAAGCGGTTGAGCAACGTCACTACAACACCAAAGATTTCGACCGTAATCTGGTACTGGAAAAACGCACCAAACTGGTTGCCAGCAAAGTATGGGAATACCTTAAGGCCACTGATCCGATGGCGAAAACCATCGTCTTTTGCGACGATCAAGATCACGCCGAACGTATGCGCCAAGAACTGGTGAAGCTGATTCCAGCTGCAGCCAATAACCGCCGCTACGTGATGCGCATCACTGGCGACGACAACGAAGGCAAAGCACAACTGTCGTACTTCATTGATAACGATGAACCTTATCCGGTGATTGCGACTACCTCCAAACTTCTGACCACTGGCGTCGATGCCAAAACCTGCAAGCTCATCGTACTGGATCAGAACATCAACTCAATGACCGAGTTCAAACAAATCATTGGCCGAGGCACACGCCTGCGTGAGGATTATCAGAAACTGTACTTCACCATCATGGACTTTAAAGGCGCTACACGACTGTTCGCCGATGCCGATTTCGATGGCGAGCCGGTCGTAATATACGAGCCAAAACCCGATGAACCGGTCGTTCCCCCAGACACCAATCCAGAGGATATCCTTGAACCCACGCCACCACCTTACGGCTCTAGCACCACGGGTAGCAATGACACCGACGCTGAAGGTCGCACTAAATACGTCATCGACGACGTCAACGTGCAAGTGGCTGTCGAGCGCTCTCAATACCTTGATGCCGACGGTAAACTGATGACCGAAGACTACCGAGTCTTGCTCAAAGACGACATCAAGAAAACTTTACAGACCGAATTCGGCAGCCTCACCGACTTTCTGCGTCGCTGGAACAATGCCGAACGCAAACAAGCGGTACTAGAGCAATTGGCTGAACATGGCGTAGCTCTGGACATCCTACAGCAGGCAGTAAGCAACGGCAGCGAGTTAGATGCTTTTGATCTGGTTGCTCACGTTGCCTTCGATCAAAAACCACTGACCCGCCGCGAACGCGCCAATCAAGTGAAAAAGCGCGATGTGTTCGGTAAATACGGTGAACAAGCCCGTGCTGTGCTGGAGGCTCTACTCGAGAAATTTGCCGACCACGGTGTGCAAGACATTGAAGACGCTAGAGTGCTGGAACTGCCGCCTTTTGATCAATTCGGCAGCAAAACCCAAATCCGTCGCGGCATTTTTGGCAGTGTCGAGCAATATAGCCAAGCCATACAAGAACTCGAACAAGCGCTTTATGACCCATCTTTACAAAAACAAGCCTAAACCATGCGCCTGTTTACAAAATAAGAGCAATACACAATGAATCTCAGCAGTACCATCAAATCCATCCAAGACATCATGCGTAAAGACGACGGCGTTGACGGCGATGCCCAGCGTCTCGGCCAGCTCACTTGGATGTTATTCCTAAAAGTGTTCGACCAGCGCGAAGAAGAATGGGAAGACGACAATTCCAGCTATCAATCGCCTTTGCCAAATTATTTACGTTGGCGTAACTGGGCTGCCTATATCGCTGACGCGGATGGCAAGAAAAAACCGCAAATTGCCGCCAGCGAAGTGATTGGTTTTGTTAACAACGACTTATTCCCCGCACTCAAAGAACTCAATGCCAACCGAAGCCCACAACACAAAGTAATCCGTGGCGTTTTTGAAGATGCCAACAACTACATGAAGTCGGGTACTCAATTACTAGCGGTCATCGAAAAGCTAGAAGACGCCATCAACTTTCACGACTTTAAAACCCGCGCCAGCCTAGGCGACGTTTACGAACAAATGCTCAACGACCTACGTGGAGCAGGCAATGCAGGCGAGTTCTACACCCCACGCGCCATTACTGCCTTCATGGCAGACCGCGTTAATCCACGCTTAGACAAACGCGAAACGGTGATGGACCCTGCCTGCGGCACTGGCGGCTTCTTAACTGCCGCTATCGACCACTTTCGCAACCAGCTCACCACCAAATCCAACGCTGACGACAAACGAGCCATTGAAGAGCTAATCCACGGCATCGAAAAAAAACAGCTACCACATCTGCTATGCACCACCAACATGCTGCTACATGGCATCGACGTACCCAGCCAGATCGAACACAAAAACACGCTGGGCATTGGTTGGAACGAATGGAGTTCTAACAAAAAGATCGATTGCATCATCACCAACCCGCCATTTGGCGGCTACGAAGACGATGGCGTGGGTAGCGATTACCCAGCCGACCTACGCACCCGCGAAACCGCCGACATGTTCATGGCGCTGATCATCAAAAATTGCTAAAGGAAAATGGTCGTGCTGCGGTGGTATTGCCGGATGGCTTTTTGTTTGGCGACGGCATCAAAGGCACCTTGAAAAAACTACTGTTGCGCGATTGCAAGCTACATACCATTATCCGCCTACCCAAAGGCGTATTTGCACCGTACACCACCATCAAAACCAACCTGTTGTTTTTCACAAAAGGCAATCTGGCAGACGACGGCACCGAGCATTTTCATACCGATAGCATTTGGTTCTACGAGCATCCTTATCCAAGCGGTTATAAGAGCTATTCCAAAACCAAACCCATCCGCCTCGAAGAATTCAAGCCCGAGCAGGAATGGTGGGGCACCGAGATCAATGATTTCGCCGACCGCGTGGAAAACCAATTTGCTTGGAAAGTCGATTTCAAAACCAAGCGCGAACAGGCCGAAGCCGCCGCCGCACCACACTGGCAACGCGCCGAAGCCCTTAACAACCAAGCCGCTAAACTAGAGGGCGAAGCAAGCGAGTTGCGTAAAAGTCTAGTCGGCACCACCGACACCGCTTACCGCGAAAAAATCGATGCCCAGATTACCGATCTCCGCGCCCAAGCCGAACCGTTGCGCTTGCAAGCCCGCGATGCCCAAGCGGCTGGCGACCGAATTTATTGGCCAATCTTCAATCTCGACATCAAAAATCCCAATACCCCAGAAGAAGAAAGCCACGATCCAGATTTATTACTAGAGAAATATAAAAAACTAATCGGCGAGATAGAGGAAACCGAAAACCAGTTGAAAAACGAACTGGCTGCCGCCTTAGCGCATCATTTCACAACCGAGAATCTCAAATGAGCAGCAGCCAGCCAACGCCAGAAAATCCGCAATTACTCGGCGACATCCGCCTGTTAATCGACGCCAGCCGCAGCACACTCACCGCTACCGTTAACAGTGCCTTAACTCAACTATACTGGCACATCGGCCAACGCATTCGTAGCGAAGTGCTTAACAACCAACGCGCTGAGTATGGCGAGCAAATTGTCCTGATGCTGGCTAACCAATTACAAGCCGACTATGGACGCGGCTTTTCCGCTAAAAGCTTGCGCCACATGTTGCGTTTTGCTGAATGCTATCCCGACCATCAAATTGTCTCGACACTGTCGAGACAATTGTCTTGGAGTCATTTTTTAGAACTCATCTATCTCAAAGATTCGTTGCAACGCGACTTCTACACCCAAATGAGCGCTCAGGAAGGCTGGAGTGTGCGGCGTTTACGTGAACGTAAAGATACCCTGTTATTCGAGCGCACTGCCTTGTCCCAGCAACCAGAGGCATTACTGGCCGACGAACTAACGGCATTGCGAGAAACCGGCGAGCTAATCCCTGCGCTGGTACTCAAAGACCCTTACCTACTCGATTTTCTGCAACTCAACGACCGCTATCTGGAAAAAGACCTAGAAGACGCCATTCTGCGTGAACTCGAAAACTTCCTGCTAGAACTTGGCGCTGGCTTTAGCTTTGTCGCTCGCCAAAAGCGGTTGCAAATCGACAACGACGATTTCTACATAGACCTATTGTTTTACAACCGCCGCCTAAAACGCTTGGTAGCGATTGATTTAAAACTGGGCGACTTCAAAGCTGCCGACAAAGGCCAGATGGAGCTGTATTTACGCTGGCTGGCTAAACATGAGCAAGAACCCGGCGAAGCCGCACCGCTGGGAATTATCTTGTGCAGTGGCAAAAAACAGGAACAAATCGAGTTACTAGAACTCGACGCCAGCGGCATCCACGTTGCTGAATATCTCACCGAGCTACCGCCCAAAGCCCTGCTGCAACAAAAACTCCACGAAGCCATTATCCAATCACGGCAACGGCTGGATAATCGTAGCGTTGACCAAAACGGCGAGGTAGCCTGATGGACGCACAACAGTTTTTGGCGGAGTTTGGGCATATTGCGAATGCGCCGGGGGGCATAGCGAAGTTGCGACTATTGGTTTTACAGTTTGCAATACAAGGTCGGCTAATTAGCTCACTTACAACAATCGAATCATCCGATGCGTTGTTGGCAGAAATTCGGACAATAAAGTCCAAACTCATTTCAGATAAAAAGCTTTCACGGGAAAAACCATTTCCTAAAATTTCTAGGTCAGAAATTAATGCTGAGATTCCTCCACACTGGAATTTGATTCGATTAGGCGAATTATGGCATTTACTGTCTGGACGTGATCTCGAACCAAGTCAGTATAACGAGTCAAAAAATGGTATTCCCTATATTACCGGTGCCAGCAACATTGAAAAGGGTGCAATCAATATAAACCGATGGACAGCATCCCCTTTGGTCGTATCAATACATGGAGATTTACTAATTACATGCAAAGGTACAATTGGAAAAACAGCATTCAATAATATTGGCGAGGCACATATAGCGCGTCAAATTATGGCGATACGAAATTTTTCTGGAAAATTGCATACGGGGTTTCTCAAAATTTGGCTGGATGGATTTGTTAACCAATTAGCAAGTAAATCAAAAAGTATGATTCCAGGTTTCTCAAGGGATGATCTTATCCTAGCTATTTATCCCGTACCTCCAGCAGAAGAACAAGCCCGCATCGTCGCCAAAGTTGATGAACTAATGGCCTTGTGCGACAAACTGGAAACGCAGCAGCAAGCCCGCCGCAAACTGCAAAACAACCTGCGCAAGTCCACCCTGCAAGCCGTCGCCAGCGCCACCAGCCCACACGAACTACAAAGCAGCTGGGCGCGCTTAGCTGACAACTTTGGTAGGCTGTTTTATGCACCGGAGGATGTAGCTGACATAAGAAATATGATCACCGAACTTACAATTCTTGGGGCGCTTGATGCGTTGAGCGAACCAACCGATGTCACAACCGTGGATGTCTATTTAGCAGAATTAGCTGGCAAAAAGTCGGGCAAAAAATTTGCTAAAACCATAAAACCGAAAGAGGCAATTTCTTTGCCTAATGGATGGCGATGGGTTCTCTTGGAGGAACTATTGGTTTCTTCCGAATCAGGATGGAGCCCAAAATGTGACTCAGAACCTCGGTACAACGGAGAGTGGGGTGTACTAAAGGTTAGCTCGGTGACATGGGGTGTTTTTAAACCGGAAGAAAATAAGCGTTTGCCTCCATCGCTTGAACCTCGCCCCTACTGTGAAGTGAAGCCTGGCGACTTCATGCTATCGCGCGCCAATACTGCAGATCTTGTTGCACGTAGCGTTATCGCTCCAGATAACTGCCCCGAAAAATTATTGATGAGCGATAAAATCGTTCGACTCCATTTTCTGGATGACAAACTCAAAGCTTGGGTAAATTTGGTTAACAATTCAGATTTAGCTCGTGAATATTACAAATCAAAAGCAACGGGTACTAGCGATTCAATGCGAAATGTTTCGCGTCAAGTTATTCATGAGCTCCCCATACCTCTTCCCTCTATGGCTACACAGAAGAGATTATTGAGTACCTTTAGCCTTTTAATGAAGTTTTGTGATGAACTGGAACGACAAGCGGCATCACGTAGGAAATTAAGTGTTCAATTTTCAACGACAGCGGTATCTAGCATTACTGACATAGACACCGAACAAAAAGACGATCCCATGAAAGCCCCGCAAACCTAATTGATTGCCCCGCTAGGCTTAGGCAAAGTGGTTGAATGAAGCGGAGGCACTGACGGAGCAACTCAAAAATGCGCCTGACGACAAGGCTCGAATCGATTTGGCCTTCGCTCACAGAAAACTATGGCGTGGCAGACGGGATAAGCGCGAGACCCACTGCGCAACATCAGTCATTTAAGTGATCTCGCAGATGAATGGACTTGGCAAATTGCCATTAGCGCAGACAGTAACGGCTGACAGGGTTACTATACACAGCAATTTTTTCTACCCCCACAATTCACCGATGATGCTTTCTCACATTCTGCCTAAAGCCGAAATCTCGATTCGGGAAAATCTCAAATGGCTCTACATTCTCAGAAACCTGATGCTGTTTACCGTGATGGTGACGGTGTTTGTGGTGGTGAAAATGATGAATGTGACGCTGCCGGAAAATCAATTATGGCTGGGGATTTTCGCGATTTCGATTCTCAATCTTTACACTTGGTTGCGGCTTCGCACCAAAGAAGAAGTCACCGAACACGAGATTTTCTCGCAAATCTGTATGGATGTTTTGGTGCTGGCCTATATGCTGTACCTCACTGGCGGTGCATCGAATCCGATTATTTGGGTGTTTTTGCTGCCGTTAATTGTCACCGCGATTATGCTGCCGCAAGCCTATGCGTGGAATATGGTGATTATTACTTCCAGTATTTACACCATGTTGATTACTTACAACATCCCTTTGCCAGCGATTGAGCCGCACATGATGCATGGCGATATGGCGCATATGACGCCGGATATGATGGAACAAATGCACTTGATTGCCGACCGTCGCTATTTCAATCTGCATATTTTCGGGATGTGGTTTGGTTTTGTGTTTAGTGCTGGCTTGGTGGCTTTTTTCGTCGTTGCCTTAGCGAAAACTTTAAAAGAGCGCGAGCGCAATTTGGCCGATGCTAGAGAAAGTGCCTTGCGGGATGAACGAGTAGTTTCGTTAGGGACTCTGGCCGCTAGTGCCGCGCATGATATGGGGACGCCCTTAGGCACTATTGCGATTTTGGCGCATGAAATGATTGATGATTTGCCGGTGAATCGTTTTCCAGAGCTACATGAAAAATTAGTCATCGTTCAACAGCAAATTGATCGCTGTAAACAAGCTTTATCGGTGATGTCGGCTTCGGCAGGTGAAATGCGCGCTGAATCAGGTAAGGTGATGTTGGTGAGTGAATATATTGATGAAGTGCTCAATCAATGGCGGACGCATAAAGCCGCGACCAAGCTAAAACTGTTTATCGAGCCTAAGGTCAATATGTCGGCACAGATTATTGCCGAGCGCACCGTGACCCATTCGGTTATTAATATTCTTAACAACGCCGCCGAAGCCACTCAAGCAGAGCAGGGGATAGAGTTTCATATCAATTGGGATGACGAATTGTTGAATCTGAAAATAAGGGATTTTGGCCCCGGCTTACCGACTGAGTTTTTGGACTTTGCTGGACACCAGCCAGTGAAAAGTAGCAAACAAGGCATGGGGGTGGGCTTGTTCTTAACCTATACCACCATCAAGCGCTTAGGCGGTAAAATACAATTCAGCAATCTCGATACTGGCGGTGCCTGTGTAGAAATCGAGT
Organism: uncultured Pseudomonadota bacterium; assembly: GCA_903918375.1. Lineage (GTDB taxonomy): Bacteria > Pseudomonadota > Gammaproteobacteria > Methylococcales > Methylomonadaceae > Methylomonas. The sequence goes on from CAIXED010000071.1 coordinate 68,825, forward strand.
TGCCGCTATTAACAACTATGGAGAGTATTAATGACTGAATTATCCACGGACAAGCCTAATTTATTATTAGTTGACGACGACGTCACCTTTTGTTCGGTGCTAAAACCGGCTTTAGAAAAACGCAATTTTCAGGTAACGGTTGCCAATGACATTAGCAGCGCCATCGAATTAGCTGAAAAAATCGACCCTGAATATGCAGTGATTGATTTACGAATTGGTCATGAATCGGGATTAGAAATGGTGAAAACCTTAATCGAGCTGGATTCTAATACCCAAATCGTCATGCTGACTGGTTTTGCCAGCATCGCCACCGCGGTAGAAGCGATTAAATTGGGCGCAATTCATTACCTGACTAAACCCGCCAACGCTGATGAAATTGTCAGTGCTTTATACAAAAACGAAGGCGATACCACGGTCTCTATCAGCGATAGTCCACTCTCGGTCAAACGCTTGGAATGGGAGCATCTGCAAAAAGTCTTGATGCAACATGACGGTAATATCTCCGCTGCCGCCCGCGCCTTGAACATGCACCGCCGCACTCTGCAACGCAAGCTGGAAAAACGTCCGGTTAACAATTAATCCACGATAGCGATTAGCCAATCGCCATCACATCAAACAGGTGAACAATGATTAGAAGCATGACCGCTTTTGCCGATGGCGAAATCGCAGTAGAAAACTTAACCATCCTTTGCGAACTGCGCTCGGTCAATCACCGTTACAGCGATGTCAGCGTCAAATTGCCAGAGCGTTTACGCTTTGTTGAAGCCGATGTTCGTCGCCTGATTGCCGACAAACTTAAACGCGGCAAAATCGAATGTGGCCTAAGTTATAAAAAACAACAAGGTAGCCAAAGCTTCGCTTTTAACAGCGAGGCGGTCGAAAAACTGCTCGCCGCTACCGCTAGTATTGAAGCCAAAATGAGCAATCCTCAAGCTTTTTCAGCGTTGGAGGTTTTAGCGTTTCCTGGCGTACAACAAGAAACCGAAGCCGACAAAGAAGCCTTGCGTGAAAAAATCATCACTTTGCTCAATAACACCTTGGACAAAATGCTGGAAACTCGCGCTAGAGAAGGCGCCCAATTGTCGCTACTCATCGCTGAACGCTGCGAAAAAATCAAGCAACTGGTCGCCGCGGCTCATAAGCGTATGCCAGAGGTGTTAAGCAATATCCGCAGCAAACTGCATTCGCGAGTAGTGGAAATGGTTGCCGAACCGAATTTTGATCGTTTGGAACAAGAGTTGGTGTTGCTGGCGCAGAAATTGGATGTTGATGAAGAATTGGATCGATTAGAAACCCATGTCACCGAAGTATTACGGGCTTTAAAACAACCTGAACCCACCGGTCGCCGATTGGATTTCTTAATGCAGGAAATGAACCGCGAAGCGAACACTTTGGGATCTAAATCTGCCGATAGAGAAATGACCCAGATTTCGATTGATTTGAAAGTGTTGATTGAGCAGATGCGGGAGCAAATCCAGAACATTGAATAACGTTCCAGACCTCGTGTTAAACTTTTCGTCAAATTAAAAGCAAGGATTTAACAATATGGCGACCATCACATTTGACACCCATAAATTTATTAGCACGCTAATTGAGGCAGGCTTTGAGGCAAAGCAGGCCGAAGCCGTTTCAGAAGCGTTTAAAGTGGCGCAAACAGATACTGATGTCGCTTCAAAACAGGATATAGAAAGCTTGCGGCAAGATATGAAGGTCAGCATGTCTGAGTTAAAAGTAGAGTTAATTAAGTGGGTCACTGGTGCATTAATTGCACAAGCCGCACTGATTGCTACTTTGGTTAAGTTGCTTTGATAAGAAATTGTGATTACGCAAGCCCATCGTTCAGCTAGTGGTTTTTGGATTGCAACCTAAGTCAATTACGGACCCGTCTTGATGACGGGTTTTTTATGTCTGTTTTTTCCAATCATTCCTCGTAAGTGTTGAAAACAAAGCGCAAATTTTAAAAATTAATAATGAACCTCTTCACCCTAGACAACCTACTCCCTTACTGGTCCGCCCCTCATCTCCAAGCTAACGCGATGATTTTAATCAACATCATCGGTGCTTTGTTGCTTGGAATGATCGTCGGTTATGAGCGTTCTTATCATGGTCGCGCAGCGGGGATGCGAACTTATGGCATGGTTTGTATGGGCTCGGCGGCGGTGACGGTGATTATTGGTTATCCGCAATATTGGTTTGGTGGGATGCTGCCGTTGGCGGCGAGTGCTGATGTGACAAGGGTGATTCAGGGGATTGTCACTGGTGTTGGCTTTTTGGGCGCTGGTGTCATCATGAAAGAAGGCCGCAATATCAGCGGCTTGACTACGGCAGCGTCGATTTGGGCGTCATCGGCGATTGGCATTATGTGCGGCGCGGGGTTTTACTTTGCGGCGATTATGTTGGCGGTGATTGTGTCGGCGACGATGATTTGGGGCGGCTATGTCGAATCGGTTTTGCCATCGCGGCAAACGCTGGAAGTAGTTTTGCATTTCAAAGCGGGTTATCAAACCAAGCAAGCCGATATTTCCCAATTAATCCATGCGATTGGTTACAAAATTGCCGAAGGCACTATCAGTATTAGTAGCAACAACGATTGCCAAGAATGGCGCTTGATCCTAATTGCCACTGACAACCACAATGTCTTAATTTCTGATGTGGCAGCGGTTTTGCAAAGCTGGGATTTTCTAAGCGGTTATCAAGTTGCCTTGGCTAGAAATTAAGTTTCATAGCTTGCCAAAAATCTGATTCGCCAATCTCTGCTAAAATAGCCCCACTTCAATCTCGCAGAAGCATTTCTGCTCTAACTCAGTTTATTTTTTACCCTCGGATATTCTCTTGATCTCTACAGCAAACATCACCATGCAATTTGGGGCTAAGCCCTTGTTTGAAAACATTTCAGTCAAATTTGGTAACGGCAATCGTTTTGGTTTGATTGGCGCCAATGGCTGCGGTAAGTCTACCTTTATGAAAATCCTCAGCGGTGATTTAGAGCCGTCAGGGGGGAATGTCAGCTTAACGCCGAACGAGCGCATCGGTAATTTGCGTCAGGATCAATTTGCTTTTGAAGACTATCGAGTGATTGATACGGTCATCATGGGCCACAAGGAGTTGTGGGAAGTTAAGCAGGAACGTGACCGTATCTATTCGCTGCCAGAAATGACAGAAGAAGAGGGGATGCGAGTGGCTGATTTGGAAGTTGAATTTGCCGAGATGGATGGCTATACCGCTGAATCGCGTGCTGGTGAATTGCTATTAGGTTTGGAAATTCCGTTGGAACAACATGATGGCTTAATGTCTGCGGTTGCACCGGGTTGGAAATTGCGGGTGTTATTGGCACAGGCTTTGTTTGCTAATCCAGACATCATGTTGCTCGACGAACCGACTAACAACTTGGACATTAACACCATTCGTTGGTTGGAAAATGTGCTGAATGAGCGCGATTCCACCATGATTATCATTTCTCACGATAGACACTTTTTGAACAGTGTTTGTACTCACATGGCGGATTTGGATTACGGCGAGTTGCGGGTTTATCCAGGTAACTACGATGACTATATGACTGCCGTGACTACAGTTCGCGACAGTTTATTGGCTGGTAATGCTAAGAAAAAAGCGCAAATCGCTGAATTACAAGCCTTCGTTAGCCGCTTCTCGGCCAACGCTTCAAAAGCGAAACAGGCTACTTCACGCGCGAAACAGTTAGAAAAAATCAAACTCGACGAAGTTAAGCCGTCTAGCCGCGTTAATCCGTTTATTCGTTTTGACCAAACTAAAAAGCTACATCGTTTAGCCTTAGAGGTACAAGATTTGAGCAAAGGCTATGGCGAACAACCGTTGTTTAAAAACCTGAATCTGATGATTGCAGTGGGTGAGCGTGTAGCGGTGATCGGCCCTAACGGGATTGGTAAATCAACCTTATTAAAAACCTTGGTGGGTGATTTAGAGCCTGATACCGGCGAAGTGAAATGGTCAGAAAATTCTGAAGTCGGTTATTTCGCTCAAGATCACGCTGAGAGTTTTGAAGAAGATTTGTCGCTGATTAACTGGATGGGGCAATGGCGTAAAGAATCTGATGATGATCAAGTGATTCGCGGCACTTTAGGGCGTTTATTGTTCTCGCAAGATGATATTCATAAATCGGTCAAAGTGTTGTCGGGTGGTGAACAAGGCCGGATGATGTTTGGTAAGTTGATGCTGCAAAAGAGCAACATCATGGTGATGGACGAACCGACTAACCATTTAGATATGGAATCGATTGAGTCGCTGAACACTGCTTTAGAAAATTACCCTGGCACGTTGATTTTCGTCAGTCATGACCGCGAGTTTGTGTCGTCTTTGGCGACACGAGTGATCGAGTTGACACCGAATGGCATCGTCGATTTCCAAGGCAATTACGAAGAATATTTGAAAAGTCAGGATATTGTTTAATCGATGCAATGGTTTCGCCAAGGCTTTATGCCTTGGCGATTTTTGCGTCAAATATCCATAAACAACATCGGGATGCCATAAGTCAAAATGAAATAACTAAAGGCAAACACAATGCTACGTCCTGTGCCATAGGCAAAAAACTGGCGGAAAATGTAGCTGACAATGCTGATATACCAAATCACCAAAAATACTGCCAAACCAATCGAGATTTCTTCTCGATATTCCACATGCTGCATCACCATCACTAAATCCAGTATTTCCGCGCCAATCGCTAAAGTCATGATGAAGTTTTCACAGACAAAAATGGCGGTAAACAATTGATTCATAAAATGCCATTGTTTAGAAATAACCAACAAGCTGGCAATGGTGGTAAACGCCATGATGGTTCTTAATACCACTTCAATAGTGCCATCGGCAGGGTCGGAAATTAAGCCTTCAACAATCATCCCTGAAATCAGGTAGAAGGCGACGGTTTTCCACATGAAGGATTTTGAGGGGACTAATTCAGACGGATTGTTGATAAACCAGCAAGAGCCAAGGTATTTGAGTAATAAAGACATATAAAAAGCGTGTAAATCGAAAAAATTAATAAATAATCGATTTTAAGCTAAAAAGGCTAATTAGGTGTTAATTGCCAGTCATCACTCGTGAAATTATGGAGATTAAACCGTTCGTCCACTTAATTTAGAACGAACGGTTTAATGGGTAATTATTTTGGTGGCGGTGGTGGTGGCGAGCCAGCTGGTGGTGGCGGGGGAATATTGGCGCCAGCCGGTGTTGGTTTTACTATTGGCGCTGAAGATGCCGGTGAAAATTGACCGCTGACAGGTACTCGGTGGCCTTTAGAGTACATGCATTGAATATAAGCTACGTCATATTGGCGTTGATTGGTGTAATAAGAATTACTGGCCGCACCAGAACCAGCAATGCCGCCCGCGGCAAGTCCAGCGCCAGCACCTATCGCTGCGCCGCTACCGCCACCAATTGCAGCACCAGTAGCTGCACCTAATGCGGTACCGACCGCTGCACTGGTTATGCTGCTGTCAATCGCGGCTTGATTGGGGGTAGTCCCGCCAATTTGCCACATTGCAAATTGTTGACAGTTAGCATCATCAACTCGAAATTGATCAAATGATGCCCCAGAACCGGGTAATACCATGACGCTTGGGCCGCTAGGTAAGCTAGCGCAAGCCGTCACAGTTAGTGAAAATGCTGTAATGGTTATTTTTGAAAGTCGATTCATCGTTGATTTCCTTAACGTGATGAGGGTGGTGTGGGTTCAACTTGCTGCCAACCCGTTGGACATTCTCTGACATAGGGATAATAGCCTTCTGGATTAGTGCAGTAATACCAATAACCACTGGGGTTTTCTTGTGTCGTAGCGGGTTGCGGGGCTTGTTCGATATAGGTGACTGGCGGTGGTGGTTGTACAGCAATCACTGCCGGTGGATTGTAATACGGGTAATCATAATAAGGTCGCGTGTAATAAGGTGAACCGTAGAATGGATAGCCATAAGGGTAACCTCCTGCATAGAAACCAAAATTGAGCGAGCCGTGTCCACCGTGATGGCCTCCATGATATCCGCCACCGTGATCTCGCGCCCAGCTATTATTGCTACTGGCTAAGCTGAGTAAAAGCATCAGCGAGGTTAAGACAATTTTTTTAAATTTCATGTTTTCTCCTTTCCTTTTGAAGTAAGCAAGTGTGACGATTTTAGGCGATTAAAGTGCCGGTAAATTAATCTTTATCATGGTTTGGGAGAAACCAGATTTGCTACATGGCGCCCCGTTAAAGCCAATTTAGGCTGAAATATACAAGAAAATTGTCGCTTGTTAATCCTTAGCGTTGACTTAAATTGCACAACAATGGCGACTTGAGACGATTTCTGGATAATAATCACCGTTCAAAAACAAGTAGAGCCATGTCAAAGGCCCCAGAGCAAGAGGTTGTTATGTTAAAAAAATCACGCAGTTGCGTTTTGGTAGGAGTTAGTCAATGAAGAAATATCTATTCCCTTTAGTGTTGTTCAGCATTATTGCCTACGCTACTTATACGGCTTTCAACCCCACTTTACCTAGCCACGATCCGCATCAGGATATTTCTTATTCCGATTTTATTCAGGATATCCGCAGTGAATCGGTCAGCGAGGTGATTATCGATGGCAATAATGTTTACGGTAAGCGCCAAAACGGCACGCGCTTCACCACCGTCAATCCCGATGACGCACGGATGATTGATGAGTTGTTGGAATACAAGGTCAAAATCAAAGTTGAAAGACCAGCGGTGCAATCGACGTTTACTCAGATTCTAATTTCTTGGGCACCGACATTGCTGTTGATTGCAGTGTTAGTGTTTTTCATGCGTAGACAACAAATGGGCGCTGGCGGTCAAAACAGCTTTGGTAAAAGTCGCGCTAAATTGATGGCTGAAGATCAAGTGAAAGTCCGCTTCACTGATGTCGCAGGTGTTGAAGAAGCCAAAGAAGACGTAGTGGAAATGGTCGATTTCCTTCGCGATCCCGGTAAATACGAAGCCTTGGGCGGCAAAATTCCGCGCGGCGTGTTGATGGTTGGGCCTCCAGGTACTGGTAAAACTTTATTGGCAAGAGCAATTGCCGGTGAAGCTGGCGTGCCTTTCTTCTCAATCTCGGGTTCTGATTTCGTCGAAATGTTTGTCGGTGTCGGTGCTTCTAGGGTGAGAGACATGTTCGAGCAAGCCAAAAAACGCGCACCTTGCATCATTTTTATCGACGAGATTGATGCTGTTGGTCGTCAACGTGGCGGTAGCGGTATGGGTGGTGGTAATGATGAGCGTGAACAAACTTTGAACCAATTATTGGTGGAAATGGATGGCTTTAGCGGCAATGAAGGCATTATCGTTATTGCTGCGACTAACCGCGCTGATGTATTGGATAAAGCCTTGTTAAGACCGGGCCGTTTTGATCGTCAGGTACAAGTCGGTTTACCGGATATTAAAGGTCGTGAGCAAATTCTTAATGTGCATGGGGCAAAAGTGCCTTTGGCGGAAGATGTCAATATCAATGATTTGGCGCGCGGCACCCCAGGTTTTTCCGGTGCTGAACTGGCTAACTTGATTAACGAAGGCGCTTTGTTCGCTGCGCGTAACAAGCAAACTGTGGTCACCATGAATAACTTGGATAAAGCCCGCGACAAAATGATTATGGGCGCTGAAAAACGCACCATGGTGATGAGCCGTGATGATTTATTAATGACGGCGTATCACGAAGCTGGCCACGCGATTGTTGGCCGTATCGTCCCTGAACATGATCCTGTCTACAAAGTCAGCATCATGCCAAGAGGCGGCGCTTTAGGTATCACCATGTTCTTGCCAGACCGCGATCAATACAGCGCCAGCAAAGACAAA
>CAIXED010000072.1 GCA_903918375.1 uncultured Pseudomonadota bacterium
CGATCAATACAGCGCCAGCAAAGACAAACTGGAAAGCCAAATTGCCAGCTTGTTTGGTGGCCGAGTGGCCGAAGAAATGATTTACGGTAAAAACAAAGTCACCACCGGCGCTTCCAACGACATCCAAAGAGCCACCCAATTGGCTCGTAACATGATCACCAAATGGGGCTTTTCAGAACGTCTAGGCCCGAGGGATTACGGTGATAGCGAAGGCGGCTACATGGGCGCACAAGCGAAACCAATGTCCGAACAAATGGCGCAATTAATTGATGAAGAAATCCGCAAAATGATTGATATCAATTATGAAAGAGCAACACAGATTTTGACTGACAACATCGAAATCATGCACAACATGGCTCATGCCTTATTGGATTGGGAAACCATTGATAAGTACCAAATTGATGAGTTGATGGCAGGTAAAAAGCTCGCGCCACCTGAGCCGACTGAAGAACCCGAGTTGCCGTTATCCATCGAAACCATCGAAAAAAACCAGACAACTGAAAATCTCGCGGTATCCTGATTTACAAATAATCTCTTAAAGTTAAGCCGCTGATGTTGATTAAACCATCAGCGGCTTAACAAGATTGGATTGATAAGGTTCCGCGATGCTAATCAATAGTCTGTCTTTATTATTCACCTTTACTTCATTTATCAGCCAGCTAGAAGCTTTAGGTGTTGCCTTGGCTTTATGGTTGATGATTGAGTTAATCACGCCAAAGCCCTCTGATTTTTGGGAGTTTCTGGTGCCGCAAAGCTTGTATTACTACTTGCAAGCCAGCTGGTTAGGCAATTTGCGTTTAAAAGACGCATTTTGGCCATTCTTCATTTTGTTAAACGGCACTTTGTTTTACATCGACTATTTGATTGATGAAGGTGATTTTACCGTCGCCAGTTGGGTGACTATGCACATCATCATGGCGATGCCGTTGATTTATTGGACCGGTGCGGTTTGGCGTTGCTCGGATAAATGTCGTCTAAAGTTTTGGGCGGTCGCAGCGCGATTTATGACAGTGGCGGCTTATTTTGATTTTGGTTTGCGTTGGGTGATTATGGAATATTACCCGCAGATTTTATTTAACTGCCAACAGATGATTACCCAATGGGGTGATTGCGTTTAACCGCAGGCTTGGCAAATTAGGAAGATTTAGATGGAAAAAATTAAAGTCGGTATTAGTAGCTGTTTATTAGGCGAATTAGTTCGCTATGACGGCGCTCATAAATATCACAGCTACATCGAACGTACTTTGGGCCAGTATTTTGAGTTTCGTTCGTTTTGTCCTGAGTTTGCTAGTGGCATGGGCGTGCCGCGTCCTGCGATTCAGTTGCGAGAAACCGAACAGGGGATTCGTTGTGTTGGCGTTAAAGATCACAGTTTGGATTTCACCGATCAACTCCAAAAAACCGCTGAACAACAAGCGTCTTGGCTAGGCGATTTGTGTGGCTACATCTTAAAGAAAGACTCACCGAGCTGCGGCATGGAACGGGTTAAAGTCTACAAAAATGATCTACCCGCCAAACAAGGCACCGGTGTGTTCGCTGCTTATTTAAAACAAAACTTTCCGTCTTTGCCGATTGAAGAAGAGGGCAGATTAGGTGATCCGAGTCTGCGCGAGAACTTTATCCAACGGGTGTTTGTGTTGCAGCGTTGGAAACAGATGTGTCAGCAACCGTTAACCACCCATGGTTTGATGGTTTTTCATAGCCGCCACAAGTTAATCGCCATGAGCCACAATCAGAACTTAGCGCGCGATTTAGGGCGTTTAGTGGCTGAAGCCAAGCCCGATACCTTACAAACGGTCGCTGATCGTTATATCAACGACTTAATGGCTTGTTTGAAAATCGTCGCCACGCGCGGCAATCACGTCAATGTCTTGCAACATATTCAAGGCTATTTAAAAACTAAGCTCGATAGCGATGCCAAACTGGAGTTAGTGGAAACCATCGAAAGCTATCGTCTAGGCAGTTTGCCGTTGATTGTGCCGTTAACTTTGCTTCGTCATCATTTCCGCCGCGAGCCAGATCCGTTTATCGACGGCTCTTACTACATGCTGCCTCATCCCAGTGAATTAGCACTGTTGAATCAGATTTAAACCGCCAAAATTCCTCAAAACCGCCCTCAGTCCGTATAATGTCCGATTATGTTGGAATCTCTAAGGGCGGAAATGTCCACCACAATGAACAATACACACAACGATTTACCGAGCCGTTTACAAAGCATTATCGACAATCAACAGCAACATCTACTCAAACATGGCTTAAAAGGCATTGAAAAAGAAAGTCTGCGGATTAGCGCCCAAGGCGATATTGTACAAACCCCACATCCTAAAGGCTTGGGTTCAGCTTTAACTCATCCTTATATCACCACCGATTATTCCGAATCTTTGCTGGAATTTATCACGCCACCGTTTGCCGAGATTAAGGAAACTTTGGCTTATATGCACCAGATTCATCAATTCGTTTATCCGCATTTGAACGATGAAATGTTGCTGGCAACCAGTATGCCTTGTGGCATTGAAGGTGATTTAAGTGTGCCGATTGCTGAATATGGTTCGTCTAATATCGGCAAAATGAAGCAGGTTTATCGCAAAGGCTTGTGGCATCGCTATGGCCGCACCATGCAAGCGATTGCTGGGATTCATTTTAATTACTCGGTGCCCGAAGCTTTGTGGCCGGTATTGCACCAACATAGTGGCAGCGATAGCAGTTTGGAAGCGTTTATTTCCGAGGCTTATTTTGGCTTGATTCGCAATTTTCAGCGCCAAGGTTGGTTGATGTTGTATTTGTTTGGTGCTTCGCCAGCAATCTGCAAAAGCTTTTTCAACAGCCGCCCGCAATTGATGCAGGAGTTTGAGGAGTTTGATGAACACACGGTTTATCACCCTTACGCGACTTCGTTGCGGATGAGTGATATTGGTTATAAAAGTAAAAATCAGGCCGGTTTAAAAATTGATTACAACTCGCTAGACGGCTATGTTGAGAGTTTGAGTGCGGCGATTAATACCCCGTATCCTGAATATCAAGCGATTGGGGTTAAAGTCGGTGGGGAATATCAGCAACTCAACGCCAATATTCTGCAAATCGAAAACGAGTTTTATAGCACCATGCGCCCCAAGCAAATCGCCAAATCCGGTGAAAAGCCGACCTTGGCGCTAAAACGTCGTGGCGTGTTGTATGTGGAAATGCGTTCGCTGGATTTGAACTTGTTTAACCCGATTGGCATTGACGAAAGCACCGCGCGTTTTATCGAAGCCTTTTTGTTGAGTTGTTTATTGCATGACAGCCCAGCGCAAGCCAATGTCGAATTCCAAATTAATAATAGCAATCAGTTATTAGTGGCGAATCAAGGCCGCAAACCGGGTTTGATGCTCAATAAAAACGGTGAACCGATTAGTTTGCAAGCTTGGGCTAACCAGATTTTGACCGCTATGCAGCCGATTTGTGCATTGTTGGATCAAGGCAGCATCGATAAACCTTATCAATTAGCCTTGCAACAACAGTTTGCCGTGGTCAAAAATCCAGCCTTAACCCCATCGGCAAAAATTCTGGCTTGCATGAAAGAAAACATCCAAGAATTTGGCTGTTTTGCCACCAATACTTCGGCTTTGCATAAACACTATTTTAAAGCCCAACCGCTGGCAGCGGATGTGTTGCAAGCATTTGAAACCCAAGTCAGTAATTCTCAGCAGAAACAACGCGAAATCGAAGCTAATGATCAGCTGAGTTTCGACGATTTCTTAACCCAATATTTCGCCCAAAGCTAACATCATGACTGCATTTGACCTAAGCGCCGCGCAAACTGAATTGCACGGCAAAAATCCGCGCACTATTTTAAAAACTGCCTTGGCTAATTTTGACAACATCGCGATTTCGTTTAGCGGTGCTGAAGATGTGGTGTTAATCGACATGGCTTTGCAACTGGGTAAATCGGTGCAAGTATTTTCTTTGGATACCGGTCGTTTACATCCTGAAACCTACCGTTTTATCGAACAAGTGCGTCAGCATTATCAAATTGAGATTGAGGTATTAAGCCCTGATCGTGAGCAATTGGATGCTTTTGTTAAACAAAAAGGCTTGTTCAGTTTTTATGAAGATGGTCATCAACAATGCTGCGGGATTCGTAAAGTAGAGCCTTTACGCCGTCAATTGGCGGGATTAGATGCTTGGATTACCGGTCAACGCAAAGATCAAAGTCAGGATACTCGTGGTGATATTCCTGAAGTGCAATTAGATACTGCGTTTTCAACTGCCGATAAGCCATTGATTAAATTCAATCCTTTGCTTAACTGGAGTTCGGCGCAAGTTTGGGATTACATCGAAGCTTATCAAGTACCGTTTAACAGCTTGCATAAGCAAGGCTTTATTAGCATCGGTTGTGAACCGTGTACTCGTCCGGTATTACCGAATCAGCATGAAAGAGCAGGGCGCTGGTGGTGGGAAGATGCCGCTAAAAAAGAATGCGGTTTGCATGGTGGTAATGTTAAAAAGCCATCATGATTAACCGATGAGCCTTCATACAAATGTCCGAAGTCAGTTACTAGAAACGCTAAATAAACAGCCTGTCCAAGAAATTTCTGAACTTAATAATGCGCTGCGCTTATTATCAAAATGGCGCAGTGTTTTAATTCAAAACACCTTGTTGCAACAACAAGGTACAGTTGTTATGGAAGGGCCTTTAAAGGGCTTGGATTTCTTGACTCACTCAGCAGAAGGCTGTCATATCGCCAAATTGCTTGGTTGCTATGAGCAACCTTTATTGCCGTTTATTGAACAGGCAATTCAAACCAACTATTCAACCATTATTAATATTGGCTGCGCTGAAGGTTATTATGCGGTTGGGATGGCAAGGTATATGCCAAACACTAAAGTCTTTGCTTTTGATTTAAATCCTAAAGCGCAGGACATTTGTAGTGGGTTGGCTAAAAAAAATTCTGTATCTGATCAAGTCTCTGTTGGCGCTTTATTTATGCCTGAAAACTTTGCTGATTATGCAAATCAAAAAGTTTTGGTTTTTTGCGACATAGAGGGTGGCGAAAAAGATTTATTAAATCCATCAATTTCACCTGCGTTAAAACAGATGGACTTAATTGTTGAAAGTCATGAATGCTTAATTCCAGGCATTACTCAGTTATTAATTGATCGTTTCAAAGATAGCCATGACATTGTGTTGATTGAGGATAATGGGCAAAGACAATTGGCTAATTCGCCAGAATGGTTTAACAGTTTGCCTCATCTTGATCAATTACTAGCAACTTGGGAATGGCGAAGTGGACCAACCCCTTGGTTAGTCATGAAAGCTAAAAATTGATAGGCTTAATAGTTTTACCATTTATAGTAATAACTGACTCTTAGAAATTTACGACCGAATAACAACACAGGATGACAGGCAACAATGGGTGTACAGGAAAACTTTGAACAGTTACCGTTAAAAGAATTTACCGAAAAAGCCTACTTGGATTATTCCATGTATGTGATTTTGGACCGGGCTTTGCCACACATCGGCGATGGCTTAAAACCAGTGCAACGGCGGATTGTTTATGCGATGTCGGAGCTTGGCTTAACGGCATTAGCCAAGTACAAAAAATCCGCGCGTACCGTCGGTGACGTGTTGGGTAAATACCATCCTCATGGCGATTCCGCCTGTTACGAAGCGATGGTGTTGATGGCGCAAAACTTCTCCTATCGCTATCCCTTAATTGACGGCCAAGGTAACTGGGGTTCGCCCGACGATCCAAAATCGTTTGCGGCGATGCGTTACACCGAATCGCGTCTGACCGCTTATGCGCAAACCTTATTAAATGAATTAGGCCAAGGCACGGTTGATTGGACGGATAATTTCGACGGCACTTTAAAAGAACCGACTTTGTTGCCTGCGCGTTTGCCGAATGTGTTGTTAAACGGCACGATGGGGATTGCAGTGGGGATGGCGACCGATATTCCGCCGCACAACCTTCGTGAAGTAGCGAGTGCTTGTTTACAGTTATTAGATGATCCTGAAACCCCGTTAGAACAACTGCTCACTCATATCAAAGGCCCTGATTATCCGACCGATGCCGAGATTGTCACTGCCGCGGCTGATATTCAAAAGCTTTATCAAACCGGCAATGGCTCGGTAAAAATGCGTGCCAAATACGAGCTGGAAGATGGCAACATTGTGATTACCGCGTTGCCGCATCAAGTTTCCGGTGCCAAATTGCTGGAACAAATCGCCGCGCAAATGCTGGCGAAAAAATTGCCGATGATAGAAGACTTGCGCGATGAGTCTGATCACGAAAATCCTACCCGTTTACTGATTATTCCTAAAACCAAGCGGATTGATGTCGATGCTGTGATGTCACATTTGTTTGCGACTACCGATTTAGAGAAAAACTATCGGGTTAATCTCAATATAATTGGCTTGAACGGCAAGCCGCAGGTCAAAAATCTAAGACAGATTTTGAGCGAATGGCTGAGTTTCAGAACCGAAACCGTGCGTCGCCGTTTGCAATATCGCTTAGATAAAATCTTAGCGCGTTTACATATTTTGGATGGCTTATTGATTGCCTATCTGAATATCGATGAAGTGATTGCGATTATCCGCAACGAAGATCATCCCAAGCCGGTTTTGATGGCGCGTTTTGCGTTAAGCGATATACAAGCCGAAGCGATTTTGGACCTCAAATTACGCCATTTGGCTAAGTTAGAGGAGATGAAAATTCGCGGTGAACAAGATGAGTTGGAGCAAGAGCGTCAAGAATTGGAAAAAATCTTGGCTTCTGAACATTTGTTAAATCGTTTGATTCGTGACGAAATTCAGCGTGATGCCGAAAAGTACGGTGATGAGCGTCGTTCGCCGATTGTGGCGCGTGGTGCTTCGCAAGCTTTGGATGCCAGCGAATTAATCGCCAACGAACCTGTGACGGTAATTTTGTCGCAAAAAGGCTGGATTCGTGCCGCCAAAGGCTATGACATTGAAGCGGAAAGCTTGAGCTATCGTGCCGGTGATAGTTATTTGGCTGCTGCCAAAGGTCGAACCACTCAGCCAACCTATATTCTCGATTCGACTGGTCGTGTCTATAGCATCACCACTCACGATTTGCCGTCAGCGCGTAGTCAAGGTGAGCCATTAACAGGACGCTTAAATCCACCGGCGGGTAGTGTGTTTGCCGATGTATTTACGGGGCAAGGCGATGATTGGTTGTTGATGTTAAGCAGTGCGGGTTATGGTTTTCGTGTGCAGTTGAAAGAATTACACAGCAAGAATAAAGCTGGTAAAGCAGTATTGAGTTTGCCGCAAGCCGGCGAAGTGTTAGCGCCTGCGCCGATTGCTGATGCTAATGATTTGTTGGCGGTTGCCACTTTGCAAGGCCGCTTGTTAATTTTTCCAGCTCAAGAATTACCCGAATTGGCTAAAGGTAAAGGCAATAAGTTGATCCAAATTCCGAGTGCTGATTTGGTTTCGGGTAAGGATAAAGTGGTTGCGGTGGTGGCAATTGCGGCCACTGACGAGTTGAAAATTTTATCTGGTAAGCGGCATTTAACCCTGAAGGCGATGGATATTCAGCAATACACTGGCAACCGAGCTAATCGCGGCACGGCTCTGCCTCGCGGCTTCCAGAAAGTTGATGGTTTGGAGGCAGTGAAGGCTTGATTTTTTATGTCGCTCACATTGGTTGAAGGATAAAAATCATGAATAAAAACTTACAGTTAGTTAGAGATTTTCATCAGCAATTTGGCATTGCTCAACCTGAATATCCTGACACCGCGCATTTATCGGATATGGATATAGTGATGCGTCAGGCTTTGTTGTTTCAGTGTGGGCAAGAGACTTTTCTAGCGATTGCGCTTGGCGATACCGCTAAAATTTTGGCTGGCTTTGTTGATTTGGCTTACAACGCTTTGGCCGCGATTGCTTGTCGGGGTGATGATGTGTTGTCGACTGCGGTTAGTTGGCGGCAGGATGGTTCTGTGTTGTCGGTCGTCAAAGCCTTGTCTGACAAAATCAACCGTTGCAGTTCGGGTGAAAGCGTTGATTATTCAGCCTTGTATCGACTTTGCGAACAGCTTGCCAGTCGGTTTCTTAATGCTGATTTCGATGGCGCGTTGGCGGTGGTGCATCACAATTTAATCGCTAATGCGGTTGCATCAACAGGCAATGATTATGCCCAGCGTTTTGAGCGAGAAACCTTGCCGCCAGCACCGGATTTAAGCGCGAATTTATACGAATAAGGGTAGATTGAATGGCAAAAACCTTGGGTTTTGTTGGGATTGGTTTGATGGGTAAGCCGCTAACGCTACGATTGTTAGCCGCGGGTTATCAAGTTAATGTCTGGAATCGCAGTGCTGATAAATTGGCGGCAGTCAGTCAAGCAGGGGCGGTGGTTTGCGATACGGTCGGTGAATTAGTCACGCAATCCGATGTGATTATTCTCTGTTTAGCCGACACTGCCGTGGTTGAAGCGGTGGTTAAACAACAGATTTTGCCGAACGGCAGTGCCGGTAAATTAGTGATTGATTTATCCAGTATCGACCCTGAAGTGACTCGCCAATTAGCTACCGAATTACAAAATCAATGCGGTATGGCTTGGGTTGATGCGCCGGTTTCTGGTGGTACAGCTGGCGCTGAACAAGGGAGTTTGGCGATTATGGCCGGTGGCGCTGAGGCTGATATTGCTGTGGCGCGTGAGGTTTTGAGCCCCTTATACAGTCGATTGACTCACATGGGCGCAGTCGGCAGCGGTCAAACCACCAAAATCTGTAATCAGATGATAGTCAGCTGCAATGTGTTGGTGATTGCCGAAATGATGGCGTTGGCAAAAGCAGCTGGTGTCGATACCGTGAAAATTCCCGAAGCCTTAGCAGGTGGTTTTGCCGATTCCAAGCCGTTGCAAATTGTCGGGCCAGAAATGGCTAATCAATGTTTTGAGCCAGTGAAATGGCGGGTGAAAACCTTGTTAAAAGATTTAAACATGGCGGCGGAATTGGCGCGTAAACAGGGTAGTGCGGTGCCGATTTCCGGTTTAGCCGCTCAGTTGATGCAATTGCACGGCAGCGCTGGTTTTCTGGAACAAGACCCTTCAACTTTAATCAAGCTTTATAGCCACAACTGATGCCACGTTTTACTGCTAATCTCAGTTTATTATTTACCGAAGTACCTTTGCTGGAGCGGTTTGCCCTGGCTAAGCAACACGGTTTCTCTGCGGTAGAAATTCAATTTCCTTATGTTTTGCCAGCCGAGCACATTCAAGCCGCGCTGTTAGAAAATGATCTGCGTTTGGTGTTGTTTAATGTTGATGCCGATACCTTATTGCAAGGCGGTGAAGGGTTAGCAGCGGTGCCAGAAAAACAGGCGCAGTTTAAAGCCGCAGTTGCTCAAGCGGCAGAATATGCGGCGATTTTGAAACCAGAGGCGATTAATGTTTTGCCCGGTCGTTGTTTGGATTTAACCCGATTATCAGAATATCAGGCAACTTTGCTAGAAAACCTGCGTTACGCCAGTCAAGTGTTTGCTGAACAAGGCATTACCACGGTATTTGAAGCGGTTAACAGCATTGATATGCCGGGTTTTATCGTTGATAACAGTGAAAAAATGCTGGCAGTTTTAGCGGCGGTTAATCATCCCAATTTACGCTTGCAATACGATATTTATCATCTGACCCGAATCGGTGAAGATTGCGCGGCATTTTTCCAACAACATTTGGCGAAAATTGCTCATATTCAATTTGCCGATTGTCCTGGTCGTAATCAACCGGGAACGGGAACAATTGATTTTGTGAGCTTATTTGAGTTATTAGATGCTAATCATTATTCAGGCTGGGTTGGGGCAGAGTACCGGCCTAGCAACACCACTGTCGAGAGTTTGGCTTGGATGAAAAAGCTCGCGGTATAATCAGCGCAATCCCTTCTTAGAATAAAACCATGTCCAAACATAATTTTACTATTCACCACGCCAGCTTAATCGTTTCCGATGCCGAAAGATCCTTGCGGTTTTACCGTGATATTTTGGGAATGAAGCAAATAGAGCGTCCGCCATTGCCGTTTCCCGGTGCGTGGTTAGAAGTCGGTTTACAGCAGATTCATTTACTGGAACTGGATAATCCCGATCCAACGACCGGTCGTCCGGTGCACGGAGGTCGTGATCGCCATGTGGCGATGTATATCGATTCTTTTGATGTATTGAGAGAAGATTTATTGCAAGCCGGTGTGGAACATACCTTAAGCATTTCTGGACGAAAAGCGCTGTTTTGCCGTGATTTTGATGGCAATGCTTTGGAGTTTATCGAGCGTTCTTAAAGCCATGTTAACGACACTGTTTTACATTGCGCTGTTAGCCGCCAGTTTAGCGATGGTGTTGTTTTTTATTGGTTTTGTCTTGATGCAAGCGGGTTTGCCTTGGTTAACCACTTTGTTTTATGGGATAGCGAGCAAGGTTTTATTGCTGACCATGTTATCGCTGGCTGGCTTGGCTTTGCTGGCATTGCTGTTAACGATTTGGCGGGAATTACGCGGTTATTTCAGTCGCGAAAGTTTTGCTTTACGGCGGATTTTAAGCTTACATAACCATCAGCGTAATCTCAAACAACAAACTGCCCAACAATGGCGGCAGTTACATTATCTTAATCGCTTTAAGCGCCATCGATTGTTAGTCGCTAATAATCGTAAACATTTACGGGAGTTATTTGATGCGGTTAATCGGGAGTTACAAGCAGTGAAAACCCAATTGCCTAGTGCAAAGTATCGTCATTTGAAAAAAGCGCTGCGCCGTTGTTATCGGCAGGGTGATGTTGATGGGATTTTGTCTGTTCGTGGAGATATGCAATGTCGATAGTTGGTCAATTAATTGATGATTTCGTCAACTATTGGCAGCGCCGCCGAGACCAAAATTTACAGTGGCGCTTAGGTCGGCATGGCGATGTCACTGAAATGCGTCGCGCTAAAGCGATGGCTGAGCAAGCGTTGGTGGCGCAGTTGAAAAAACAGGCCCAGCAGTTAGCGCATGATTTAGCGGTTAATAAAATCCGTAATGTTAATGACTTGGCGATGGTGAAAGTGCAATGTAAACAAGAGCTTAAAGACTATCAGCAATATTTGCAGTCTTTAGATCGCTTGAAAGAATCATTGCGAAATAGTTATTCACATTTGCCGGAAGCGGTGGCGTTCACCATTCATCATCACGCCAAACAGCTGTTGCATCGAATGTGGGAAGCCGAAGAAGGCCATGAAAAAATGAAGGTGGAAATGCAGTTGTTGCAATTTATGGCTGCCGTTCATGAAGATAGTCGGGCAGCCTTGCAAGGAGAAACTAACGATGGTTTACCGCAAAATGCCTTGGCATTTATTGATGCCGATTCAGTAGTTAAATAGGCTGGAAATAGGCTTCAATATCTTTCACTAGCTTTTTATTGAGCGCAAACATCACGACATGATCGCCTTCGGCAAATACCGTGTCGTGATGGACTGGCACTACTTCTTTGTCACGAATCAAAGCGCCTAAAATCACCCCGTCTGGTAGGGTGACTTGATCGACTCTCAAGCCAACTACGGTGTTGGCATTTTTACCGCGGTGGGCAATCGCTTCAATCGCTTCGGCACTACCACCGCAAACCGAGCTCACTCCAACCACATCGCCTTTGCGGACATGCTTAAGAATACTGCCCAGGGTTTCTAATTTTGGCTGAATGGCTAAATCAATATCGGTACTGTCTACCAGCTTTAGATAAGAATTGTTATTGACCAAACAAATCACTTTTTTGGCGCCGAGTTTTTTCGCCAATGCCGCTGAAATCAGGTTAATCCCGTCATTATTAGTAACCGCGCAGAACAAATCGGTGTTTTCGATCATTTCTTCTTGCAGCAAGGATTCGTCGGTGCAATCGCCATTTAAAATCAAAGTCTTGCGTAAATCGTTAGCAATCTCTTTTGCTCGTGGCAAATCGCTTTCGATTAATTTAACTTGATGA
The DNA here is from genome assembly GCA_903918375.1 of uncultured Pseudomonadota bacterium. Lineage (GTDB taxonomy): Bacteria > Pseudomonadota > Gammaproteobacteria > Methylococcales > Methylomonadaceae > Methylomonas. The sequence goes on from CAIXED010000072.1 coordinate 11,937, forward strand.
TCTTTTTCTAAAGCAATCGCCAAACGCTTACCAACGTGGCCACCGCCAGCCAGCATAATCGATCTAATCGGTGATTCCAGTTTGTGCAAATCTAGCAAGGTTTTCATCACCTTGTCGTGTGGGCAAACGAAAAATACTTCATCGCCGGTCTCAATTTTAGATTCGCCATTGACCGCAATCGCTTTGCCATCTCTAAAAATCGCGGCGATACGAATCATGCCATCGGCTAATTTTTCTTTAACGATGTGGATTTTTTTGCCGGTTAAAAAGCCACTAGAAACCACGCGGATTGAGAATAAACGGATTAAACCATCGGCAAATTCGGAAACATGCAGTGCGCCGGGATATTTGATCAGATTGTGAATTGATTCGGTCACCACTTGTTCTGGGCTGATGACAATATCAATTCCGCCGGGCGCGAATAATTGCGGATGATTAAGAAAATCAATTGCTCGAACCCTAGCAATGGTTTTCGGCTTGCTGTACAGGGTATTGATGACCTGACAAGCCAGCATATTGGTTTCATCACGGTCGGTAACCGCAATCACCATATCCGCATTTTCGATGCCAGCTTGCTGCAAAGTGCTAGGGTGGGCAGCATTACCTTCAACGGTGGCAATGTCTAAACGGGCTTTTAAAGCAGTAAGAAGTTGTGGTTTTTTGTCGATCACCACAATGTCGTTTTCTTCACTAGCTAAGGCGCCAGCAACAGAAGAACCGGTAATACCGGCACCAAGAATCACTATTTTCATAAAACTCTGGAGAGCTAAAGGGGTCTTAAGTTGACCGCTGTTTGCCAAGTATAAAGGCCGCGGATTATACGCTGATGCTAAGCCTTGTCTATGTTAAACCAGCGTTCAATTTGGCACTGCATCACTAGCATGGGCTTGTTTTCTGGTCACGACCGCCCCATAACGTTTATAATCGCAAACTTTGTATTCACTTTTACACTGGAAATATCATGCTGGGTAAGCTGGTTAAATTAGTTGTCGGCAGCCGCAATGACAGGCTGATCAAGAAAAAACGCAAGCTGGTCAAAAAAGTCAACGTATTGGCTGCAGATTATGAAAAACTGTCAGATGAGGCGCTAAAAGCCAAAACCCAAGCGTTTCGTGATCGCCTTGCTCAAGGCGAAACCCTAGATCATTTGTTACCAGAAGCCTTTGCCGCAGTCCGCGAAGCCTCGACTCGCGTGTTTGGGATGCGTCATTTCGACGTGCAGTTGATTGGCGGTATGGTGTTACATGACGGCAAAATTGCTGAAATGAAAACCGGTGAGGGTAAAACCTTAATGGCGACCTTGGCAGCCTACTTAAATGCTTTGTCTGGTCGTGGTGTGCATGTTGTTACAGTCAATGACTACTTGGCGCGTCGTGATGCTGACACCATGGGTAAGTTGTATAGCTTTTTAGGTTTAAGCACTGGTGTTATCGTCAGCGATTTAACTCAAGAAGAACGCAAAATTGCTTACGCTGCCGATATTACTTATGGCACTAACAACGAATTTGGCTTTGATTATCTGCGCGATAACATGGCGTTTAGCTTGGAGCAAAAAGTCCAACGCGATTTAAACTTCGCGATTGTTGACGAAGTTGACTCTATCTTGATTGACGAAGCTAGAACCCCGTTGATTATTTCTGGTCAAGCCGAAGGTAATACTGATATTTACCTCAGAACCAATCAAATTATTCCGCACTTAACCAAGCAAGAAAAATCCGAAGATCCTGAATTACAAGATCAAATGCCAGGTGATTTTTTTGTTGATGAAAAAGGCCGCCAAATTCACTTAACCGAAGCCGGTTACGAACGAGTAGAGCATTTATTGGCTGAACAAGGCTTGATGGTCGAAGGTTCTGGTTTATACGACGCCGCCAATATTCGTTTGATGCATTACCTAAATGCCTCTTTACGCGCTCATGCATTGTTCCAAAAAGATGTTGATTACGTGGTTGCTAACGACCAAGTGATTATCGTTGACGAATTTACCGGTCGTATGATGACTGGACGTCGCTGGTCAGAAGGTTTGCACCAAGCGGTTGAAGCCAAAGAAAACGTCACCATCCAAAACGAAAACCAAACTCTGGCTTCAATCACCTTCCAAAACTACTTCCGTTTGTATAACAAATTGTCAGGTATGACCGGAACCGCGGATACCGAAGCCTTCGAGTTAAACAAAATCTACGGTTTGGAAGTCGTGGTGATTCCGACCCACAGACCAATGATTCGTAAAGACATGGGCGATTTAGTCTATTTGTCGGCGCGGGAAAAATATTTGGCTGTAATCGAAGACATTAAAGACTGTGTCCAACGTGGTCAGCCGGTGTTAGTCGGTACCACCTCGATTGAAAACTCTGAATTGATTTCATCGTTGTTACAACAGCAAAACATTGCTCACGAAGTATTAAATGCTAAGCAGCACGAACGCGAAGCGCACATTATCGAAAATGCTGGTATGCCAGGCGCTGTGACCATCGCTACCAATATGGCCGGTCGTGGTACTGACATCGTTTTGGGTGGTAATTTAAGTGCCGAATTAGCGGCATTAGGTGAAGATGCTTCTGAAGCTGATAAAGACAAAGTTCGCGGTGCTTGGTTAGAACGTCACGAACGCGTCATTGCCAGCGGCGGTTTGCATGTGATTGGTTCAGAACGCCATGAATCGCGTCGTATCGACAACCAGTTACGTGGTCGTTCAGGTCGTCAAGGTGACCCAGGTTCAACCCGTTTCTATTTGTCTTTACAAGATGATTTGATGCGCATTTTTGCTTCTGAGCGCGTTGCCGGCTTGATGCAAAAATTGGGTATGCAAGAAGGCGAAGCGATTGAGCATCCTTGGGTAACCCGTTCTATAGAAAGCGCACAACGTAAGGTTGAAGGCCGTAACTTTGATATTCGTAAAGAAATTCTGGCTTATGACGATGTTGCCAACGATCAACGTAAAGTGGTTTATGCTCAGCGTAACGAATTAATGGCCGCTGATGCGATTGACGACATTATTACCGCGATTCGTGCCGATGTGCTTAATGAGGCGATTAGCTTGTTCATTCCACCTAAAACCATGGAAGAACAGTGGGACATTCACGGCTTAGAACAGCATTTACAGCAAGACTTCAATATCGATTTGCCATTGACCGAAATGATGGCTAACGATCGTAAGTTAGATGAAGCTAAATTGCGTCAACTGATTGTGGCTCATGCAGAACAACAAAGCCTTGAGAAAGAACAAGCGATTGGTGCTGAAGTGATACGTCACTTTGAAAAATCAGTGATGTTGCAAGTTTTGGATAACAGCTGGAAAGAGCATTTGGCAGCGATGGACCAATTGCGTCAAGGTATTCACTTCCGTGGCTACGCGCAAAAAGATCCTAAGCAAGAATACAAACGTGAATCGTTTGAAATGTTCAGCAGCTTGTTAAACCACATCAAATCAGAAGTGGTGACGATTATGGCGAAAGTCCAAGTCAGCCGCGAAGAAGATGTGCAAGTGATAGACGAACAACGCCAAGCACCGCAAGAGTTGCATTTTGAACATGCGGAAGCGCATTCAGCGTTTGAAGAGGAAGTTGTTGCTCCAGCACCTGTAGCGATCATCCCTGAACAATCAACTCAGCAACCTTTCGTTAACGAGTTCGACAAAATCGGCCGCAATGACCCATGTCCTTGTGGTTCAGGTAAGAAATACAAGCAATGTCACGGTCAGATTAAATAATCTCTGCGCTGTGATGGTAAAAAGGGCTGACTTAGGTTGGCCCTTTTTTATGCTTAGGATTTGGCTTAAAATAACGATTTGTAGTAATATTTTTCTATTGTTATAACAAATTGTTATATTTTCTATGTATAAAATTGTTTACCGTAAATCCGCTGCTAAAGCTTTACTTAAACTGCCTCTTAAAATCGTTCAACAATTCACTCAGGCTTTTGAGTTGATGGCAAACGGTTGTGATGACAGTTTAGATATTAAAAAGCTCGAAGGAAGAGAGGGTTTTCGGTTAAGAATTGGTAGCTATCGTGCTATTTATCGTAAGTTAAACGATGTAATGATTATTGAAGTGGTTAAGATTGGAAATAGAGGGGATGTTTATAAATGAACGTACAATTTATTGAACAAAATGGGCAGCGACAATATGCGATTGTGCCAGTCGCAGATTATGATGTTTTGCTTGAAAAAGCCGAAATGTTCGACGACATCCAAGCTTATGATACTGCTCTGGCAATAGATGAAGAGCTAGTGCCCTCGGAAATTGTGAATAGATTGTTAGCAGGAGAGAGCAAAATTAAGGTTTGGCGAGAATATCGCGGTATGACCCAAACAGAGCTTGCAGCTAATTGCGCTATCTCTCAAGCAACAATTGCACAAATAGAATCGAGTAAACGTACTGGTACGCTAGCGGTCCTGAAAAAAATAGCCAATGTGTTACAACTAGATTTAGATGATTTGGTTTAAAGCTTGGCTAATAAGGGCTGACTTAGGTTGGTCCTTTTTTTTGGTATTGAGTAATCTACCCAAGCCAGTGCACTCAATATCAGTCTCAAACCTTTGTCGATTCGGGCACGACGTACAACTTTTTTAAAGCCGATGCCGAGCAGCGCTTAAATAACGAGTTATTCAATAACTACGTCCAAGGCAACCCCGATACATATATTGGTGCGCTGAATCAACTATTACGCAGCCAAGTACAGCCCACGGTTTGCGGCAATAATGGTCAAAAAGAAGCATGCAGCAGCGGTATGAGGCCACCCGTTGGTGATCCCACGACAGGGCCATTAAGCCCCCTCGGGCTGGCAGGCTTTACGCTGGGAGCCGCGCTGGATGTGGCTACCGATGCCTTTGGCTCGACTGTGGCCAAGACCCTAGGGCGGATGATCATCAGTAAATCCAATGCGGTTTATGTGCTAGACGGCTATGGCGTGGAAGCGAATA
>CAIXED010000073.1 GCA_903918375.1 uncultured Pseudomonadota bacterium
TATTCGCTTCCACGCCATAGCCGTCTAGCACATAAACCGCATTGGATTTACTGATGATCATCCGCCCTAGGGTCTTGGCCACAGTCGAGCCAAAGGCATCGGTAGCCACATCCAGCGCGGCTCCCAGCGTAAAGCCTGCCAACCCGATAAGGTGCGCCAAATATAGGTTGTGCGGAGTTTACGAGGCGCAACAGTCGCGAACGATGCGCCTCCTTACGTCGGCAGCATCCTATCGGTCATCGTGGTTTAGCGCATCGTATCGTGGTGCCCAAATCTGGGAAGTTATTATTAACAATACGTCAAGAATCATTTCTTTGGAAATGAAATAGCAATTTTAAATAACTTACAAATAAACCCTTCTTCTGCTGGGTTATGAGGAGTTCGTTCGATCGACCAATAATCTAATAATGGAACCTGGGATTTTATTTTTTCTCTAATTGAATTTGTTAGCTCTTTAGACATATACACCACCTGATTAACCTCACTCCAATTTTCGCTAATATCAGAAATACTATTCCCAGAATCAATTGCAATTTTTAAAGCTTTTTCTATAGACGATGATTTAGTTACCATTTGAATTCCTCAAATCTATTTTATTAATTAAATTTAATTTATTGTTAAAATCTCTAATAAAAAACTGGGGAGATCCACCAACTCCAATGCTTGGATTAGCGCTTACAATACCTGATGGCACATTAATTGGTGATAAAACCTCATAAACTCCGATTTGGGGTCGATATCCAAAGACGGGATGAGGATTAACTTGCAAACTTTGAAAAAGTGACTCACGACTCAAACCAGAATCAAAAAGCGCTGATTGTGTTGTGTAGTAAGATGATTGCCCTGGTATGCCTCCATATACTAAAGTTCCAACCCGATAAGGTGCGCCAAATATAGGTTGTGCCGAGTTTACGAGGCGCAACAGTCGCGAACGATGCGCCTCCTTACCGTCGGCAGCATCCTATGTGGGTTGATAATTAGCCCATCGTACGTGGTTGTGCATTAATCTCGTTTTCGACCTTTTGTTGGTCAAAAATCGGTTTAATCGCATTTTCGGTATTGGCGGTGCGCGGTTAAGACTGGCGACGGTTTGCGCTGCACTTTGGCAGGTTTTGGCTTGTTGGGCGGCAGCGTTGGTGATTTGGATAACAGTATCTACTCGACTGCACCGCCCAACACGACAAGCTGTGCCCCAAATAGCTACAGCCAAACAGGAGCGAGCACATCCAAGGTGTTTATTAGCGCATGGTATCGCGACATTTAGGCAGTTTTCTGGAGGTATGCACAATATCGACTATTTCCCAATCTCCATTTGAGTCTTCATGCAAATATGCAATATATGGAAGATTTCTAATAACCAGCTTTTTATATTCAGGTAATAACTCAGAATTATGCAAGCTGTTTGGATTTAAGAGCGGTTCGTTATAAAGTGATATTTGCTTATTTATTCGTTTTTTTATTGCGTTTGCAACGTTATCACCGGCTTCAACTTTGTACCAAGCTATTATTTCGATGAGACTGTCGAAAGCAAAGTCAGACCAATATATTTGCATAATTATTTAGTACGGGATTTTACTCGGCTCTCGACCATCTCATCTAAAAGGCTCATAGCTTCATTGTGGGTGTATCGTTTCATCTCGCCGGACTGGAGCTTTTGTAATGTACTTTCCAGTCGTGCTCGGAGCCAATCGTCATAACCATCTTCCTTTTCCTCATTTCCATTGTTGGCAGTGATGACAAAAGGCAGCGTTTTTGTTTTTTGGATTTGTTGCAAAAACAGTTGCATAGCCACTGATGGGCTAACACCCATTTCTTGAAGAACAGCAAAAGCCTCTTCTTTAACAGAAGAGCTCACACGAAACTGGACGGTTGCATCGAGACCCATAGCGATACCTATAAGTAAAAAATTAAGTCGCTTTATTGTATTGACACTGTATTACAAATCAAAACAATTTTTACAATACCCACTGTCATATCCTTTTATATCCAATTGGCGATCATTACATCTGCAACATGCTATTCGCCATTAGATTGTATCGCAGTCACTTAGCCGCATATTCCGGTGGTGGAGGTGGTGCGACCCAGCCGGGTTTTAGAAATTCGTAAACGTCGTCATAAAACGGTAAAGGATTAACCGGCATAAACGCCATCGGTACACGCGGATGATCAACCTGAACTTCAAAACCACGCAGCCAAGCTAGTTTGCACAGAACA
>CAIXED010000074.1 GCA_903918375.1 uncultured Pseudomonadota bacterium
AATACAAGACTTGAGCAATAGTCGTAAAGATCGCGCTGAGAATGTGATGATTGTCGATTTGTTGCGTAACGATATTAGTAAAACCTGCCGTGACGGCTCGGTGAAAGTGCCTAAGTTATTCGCAGTTGAATCATACGCAACTGTGCATCATTTGGTGAGCACCGTGATTGGTGAATTGGCCGATGGTCAACAAGCCCTGGATTTATTGCGTAGCTGTTTCCCCGGTGGCTCGATTACCGGAGCGCCAAAAATTCGCGCCATGGAAGTGATTGAAGAACTGGAACCACAGCGGCGCGGCATTTATTGCGGTTCAATTGGCTATATTGGCTTTGATGGCAATATGGATACCAATATCGCTATTCGCACTTTAGTTCATAATCAAAACACCATCCGTTTTTGGGCTGGCGGTGGGATTGTCAATGACTCGGTGATGGACGATGAATATCAGGAATGTTTCGACAAAGCCGCGGCCTTATTGCAATTATTAAAGCAGTTTAGCGTGTGATTACGGTTATTAAACTCGGTGGTAGCTTGTTGCAAGGTGCCGAGTTACTGCCTTGCCTTGACGCGGTTGAACAGCTGGCTGGACAAAAAATCATTGTGCCGGGTGGTGGTTTGTTTGCCGATCAAGTCCGTGCCGCGCAAGCTTGTTGGCAGTTTGATGATAGAGCCGCGCATCAAATGGCGATATTAGCGATGCAGCAAATGGCGTTGTTATTGCAAAGTTTAAAACCGCAGTTTGCGCTGATGGATAAACTGGACGCAGATTTACCCAATATCAGCATTTGGTCACCGGCTATCGAAGATTTAGATCAAGCAGGGATTGAGGCAAGTTGGGATATTACTTCCGACAGTTTAGCGGCTTGGTTGGCAGGGCGACTGAATGCCGAGCAACTGATTTTGATTAAATCCGCTGAAATAGACCCTCAATTCAGCCTAGAACAATTACAACAGCAGGGCATAATTGACGCGGCTTTTGGTCAATTTGCCCAAGCACTTAATTGCCCGATTCGGGTTATTCATAAACACAGCTTTATCTCATCCTATGATTAATCTGATTAAATCTTTGCTCAGTAAACCGATACGCAACGCCTATTATCAAAGCCGCGAGTCGCTATTGGGCGATCATAAACGCGATATTGTCGTGGTGCAGGTCGATCAGGCTTGTGAAAGCTTAAAAGAAAGCCGCGATCAATTTGTCGATGCTTTGGAAAAATTTAAAACCATCGTGCGTTTAGATGACACACCTTTAGAACAACGCTATCAGCATTTGAAAAAACGCTACGACCACTGCCGCTATAAAGCCGAGCAAGTTAGCCAAAGAATTAAAGCCATTGAAGATGTCAGCGAAGCCTTGTTTGCCGAATGGGAAGCGGAGTTGGAGTTGTATAGCAATCGCGCCTTGAAAGCCCGTAGTCAACAACAGCTGAAAAAATCGCGCCAGCAGTACGGTCGTTTATTAAAAGCCTTACAGATAGCCGAAACGCGGATGCATCCGGTGTTGGCTGCGTTTCAAGATCAAGTGTTATTTTTAAAGCATAATCTCAATGCCCACGCGATTGCAGCGTTGCGGCATGAATTTGTTGAGATTGGGGTGGATATATCGAAGCTGATTGATGTGATGGAGAAAACCATTTCTGAGGCCAGTCAGTTTGTTTCGATTTTGGTTGATCAAAAACAACTGCCAGCCCCAGCAAGGCCAAAGCGTCTTACATAGAGTGCATTTGGTAATCAACGCGATGTGGATTAGCATTGTCGCGTTGATCAGGGGTTTTCTTACGGTTTTGGTCGATACGCTCTTGTGAGTATTGACTAATCATTTGCTCCCAATTAGCGAATTTTTCGTATTCTTTATTGCCACTGGCTTTGCGTTTTTCGAACAATTCTTTGCCGGCAGCAATCAATTGATCGGGGGTTTTACCATCGATGGCATCCATAAATTCGCCGTTGTCTTTAATCTCGTCACGCAAAGTCCAAAATGACACTTCAAACTCAATACGTTGATCAAGTGGTAAGCGCTCTTTGATTTGACTGATAGAACGATTAACGGTTTTCATACTGCTGCCATTGATCTGTTGGCTTTTGTTACAACCGACCAGTAATGCGCACGCTATCAAAACTAAAGCAGCTGATGATTTCTTCATGATGTAAGCTCCTCGGTGGCTAAATAAACAATCCCGAAAATTATATTTATAATGTTGAGTTTCGGGCTATTAAACAAACTAAATTACTTGGGAATTATAAACCCAAGGCCAAATATTATGCTGGAATTTATCCAACTTCTTAAACAGCGTTACCAGACAGTGCTTGCGACACTGGATAGCAAAAATCCGCTGTTTTTTGACTATCAACAGCGAGTCGAACAACTACTTTACGGCGAAGCGTTTATCCGTAAAGGCCAGCTAATCGAGAGTTTACCGCAATTTCCATTACAAATTGCCGTGATTGGCCCCACGCAAGCCGGTAAAAGTTCGGTGGTTAACCAACTACTCAATACCGATCAAGCCGGTGTCAGTCCTTTAGCGGGTTACACAGTACATCCACACGGTTTTTGTCACGGTGTAACGCTAAATGATTGCAGTGGTTTACAACAATATTTTGGCCGTTTTCAATGCTTGCCCGAAGCCGCTTTAAACCGTCATCGCTACGATTGTTACAGTCTTAACACCACATCCAGTCGCTCAAACTTACTTCCTGATTGTGTAATCTGGGACACGCCGGATTTTGATTCCATCGATGCCGCCGATTACCGCGAAGGCGTGATTAGAACCATCGCCTTGGCTGACATTATCGTGCTGGTGGTCAGCAAAGAAAAATACGCTGATCAAGCAGTTTGGGAAGTGATGCAAACCATCGCTCCCTTCAAACAGCCGACCTTGATTTGCCTAAACAAACTCAGTCCCGACAGCGAAGCGCTACTGGTGCAATCGCTGCAACAAAAATGGCAACAACATCGCCATGATGCCTTACCGCAAATCGTCCCGCTGGCGTTTCAAAAACAATCAGCAGCGCCGATTTGGCCGACTAGCGCCAATCAAGCGTTAATCAAGCTGGTTAAACAAGTCGATCCTAAAAAACAGCCACAAAACCAACAACAATTACTAAAACATTATTGGCCGCTGTGGTTAGAACCGGTATTTGCCGAACATCATGCCGAACAAGTTTGGCAAACCATGGTCGATCAATGCCTAAAACAAGCGGTTAAACAATATCAACGCGATTATTTAGACCATCCCCATCATTACGAAACTTTCCAGAATGCACTGCTTAATTTACTGAAATTATTAGAAATTCCAGGATTCGCTAACATCATCAGTAAAACCCGTCGTGTGATGACTTGGCCAGTTCGCAAGTTGGTTGAATTAGGTAAAGACAAATACCAAATCAATCAAAGCCAAGAGCTTACCGTGCTTTTTCAAATTGGCGAACATTTGATGATTCAGTTGGCCGACCAATTGCTAGAGAAAGCCGAAACCGAAGCTGTGCCAGCTAGTTGGTGGAAAGAAACTGCGATTAGCTTGAGAACCAAAAAGCCCTTATTGCTACAAAACTATCAACAAGCGGTCGCTAGTTATCACGATAATTTCCAGCAAGATGTTGATGCCGCTGCCCATCGTTTGTATTACAAACTGCAACAACAACCCGCCACCCTCAATAGCTTACGCGCCACCCGTGTCACCACCGATTTAGCTGCCATGCTGTTAGCGATTCAAACTGGTGGCATTGGTGTGCATGACTTGGTGCTGACACCGATGATGCTGACCATTACCTCGTTGTTGGCAGAAAGCGCGATGGGGAGTTATATGCAGCGAGTAGAAGCCGAATTGAAACAGCATCAACTTAACACGGTTAAAGCCAGCTTATTTGAGGCCTCTTTACGTGACCGCTTGTATCAATTGCCGCAACAAAGCCAAGCGCCACAACGCTTTAACATCAGCCAACAGCAATGCCAAACCGCAGAACACCAGCTTAAAGAGAAAAAACATGGCTTACGATTACTCTAATTTGCTCGCTCAAGCACAACAATGGGCGGAAGCGGCAATCACCGAAGGCCAAATCAGTCAGGCTCAAGCTCAAGACTTGTTGGCCTTAGATGCTCGCAGCACTGACAGTTTATTTGTTTCCGATTTAGCCGGTGGTGCCAAGCCATTAATCGTCGCTTTTATGGGCGGCACTGGCGTTGGAAAAAGCTCGTTATTAAATCGTTTGGCCGGACAAGCCATCGCCAAAGCCGGTGTCGAAAGACCCACTTCGCGCGAAGTCACCCTCTATCACCATCAATCCTTAGCCTTAAAACAACTGCCAGCCGGTTTACCGTTAGACAAAATCAAAATCAGCCAACACAACGATGCCAGCAAAAGCGCATTGGTGTGGATCGACATGCCGGATTTCGATAGCATCGAGCAGGGCAATAAACAGCTGGTTTTAGAATGGCTACCGCATATTGACGTCTTGCTTTATGTGGTGAGTCCCGAACGCTATCGCGACAATAAAGCTTGGCAGATGTTGTTAGCCGAAGGTGAAAAACACGCTTGGCTATTTGTGATGAACCAATGGGATAGGGGATTGCCGCAGCAATTTGATGACTTAAAACGCCAATTGGCGGTGGCCGGTTTTGACAATCCATTAGTGTTCCGTACCAGTTGTGCCGAACCCGAACAGGACGAATTTAAGGCTTTACTCAGTCAGTTACAGCATCTGGCCGGCAGTCATCAGCTGGAACAACTCGCTCAACGCAGTGATGAAATCCGTCGCCAACAATTGCAAACTGCGTTGCAGCAATTAGCGAATTTATTTAAACAACGCGACTACCCACAATTACAACAGCAATACCAAACTGCTTGGCAAGCCACCGAACAAGGGCTGAAACAAGGTTTGGCTTGGCCGTTACAACAAATGGCGCAAAACCTAGTTGAAACCATCACCATGACCCAAGATCACAGTCTTTGGGATGCCTGGGCCCAAAGCCAGTTAGACGATTTGCTCGACAATTTAAGCTTGCAAGCCAATCAATTAAACATCGCTGTCAAGCCGCTAAAAACCACGTTAAACCAGTTGAAACCGCAAGCCGAAAAAACCGTGCGTTACTACACCGAGCTATCCGCCAGACAAGCTTTGCTAAAACCCGGTAATGGCTTGCAGCGGTTTTTATTAGGCTTGACAGCGATTTGTGAAACGCTATTGCCATTAACCGCGATGGCGGTGGTCGGCTATCAAGTGTTTTCCGGTTATTATCAAAGCGCCGTGGAAACCAAAGCCTATTTAGGTAGCGAATTTGCGATACACAGTGGTTTATTGATTACTTTAAGCTGGCTGATACCGTTTTTCCTGAATAAAAAACTGCAACCATCACAACAGAAAGCCGCTTTAAATGGTTTGAAAAAAGGCTTGGAACAAGCGTTGCTGACCATTGATCACGACATCCAACAACACTTGAAACAACAGCAACAACGGAATAATGAATTACTGGCACAAATTCAAAACCTAATCCAAGCCAATCAATCCGTCACCGCTGTCACCATTGAAAAAGCCAGTGATCTTTCGCGGATGTTGGTGAGTAGTCAAAAACCGTAGACCCGAATAAGCGCAGCGTTTTGGGTGTTTCAAGCTTACCAGCCAGCAACGCCGTTGGCTTATGCTGGCCTAGACTGATAATTAACTAAGCAACGAGATTACACCGCAGACTTTTCCAGACGTTCGGCAAGCCAGATTTTGATAATGGATTGCCTTGTAACGCCCAACTTGCCAGCTTCTCGGTCTAAGGATTCAATCATCCAGGTAGGAAAATCAACATTGACGCGCTTTTGCTTTTGCAGAACACGTTTGGCCTTTGATAAATCTAGCGATTCGGTGATGTCTACAGTTTCATCAAATTGCTGTTCAAAATCTTTAGCTTTCATAAAATACTACCTCTTCGTTACGTGAGCGACGAACGGAAATAAGCCGTACATTGCTACCTCTGTAAGTGATAACCGCTGACCAATGCTTACCATTAATCAAACCTATCATAAGGTATCGAGGTTCATCATTGGTTTTGGCTGGAACTTCCAATAGCATTGGATCATTCCATAGGGCTTGAGCATCGATAAAATCAATGCCGTGTTTCAGGAGATTTGCCTGACTTTTTTTATCATCATATTCAAAAATTGTCATAGTATAAAAAATATACCTTTATTGATTAAAAATCAACGTAGACCAAATTCATCAACAACAGCCCATTTCGCTTTACCGCCAAATCCTTCGGCGATAAGGACGAATGGAAAACCTTAGATTGGTCGGTTAATTAATAAACGGCGCAAGCTGAGGTCATTCTCGTGAAGCATGGAATAACAAATCAATCGTTTTAGATGCTTCAAGCCTGTCAGCCAGCAAAGCCATTAGCTTAGCTGGCCTAGATTGAATTAAGGCTTAGCGAGTTGTTTGCGTAAACCAACCACTAATCCAAAGCCCAGCAAAGCAAGCGTGAATAGTTTTATTAAGCTCAAACCATTGGCAGTTGCTGTCAAACCCTGCGGATTAAAACTCGGCATTGCTTGGTAATCGGCGGGGCTTAATTTATCGCCGGCCATTAAATGCGGGACAAAATACTCGCGCCATTGATCTTCAAACTGATTGACCAAATCAATAAATCCGGCATAGCGTGGCGCATCAATTCCCGCTAGTTGGTCGGCGCTTAATACTAAGCTTAAAGCCGGTGATAAAAAGCCGTAGCGTTGCATAAATTCAAATTGCGCTTGTCTGACCGCATCAAATTGACGCTGTAAAGGTCTGACTTTTTGGTTTTGGATTTGATTAGCTGGTAAGCCCATCACTTGTCGGGGAACGCTTGACCAATCGGTTGGCATTTTGATTTCAGGGTGTTGTTGATACCAGTCGCGTAATAAAGTGTCGCGTTGTTGATTGACCTCGGCATCAATACTACGGCCAGCGACAATCGCGGTTAATCGTGATGGCATGGGGTGTTGCAGATTGGCCGCCCAACTCAAACCCGCAGGAATGGCAAAAGTGCTGATTAACCAAATCGCTAACATCCCTAAACCCGCCGCCGCTGACGAAATGGGCAATAAAATCATTAACGCAATTAAGGCCAGCCACACCAATGAAAAACTAGTGAGTATTGCCAACCAATCCAGCAAGCTATTGACATCACTGCCAGCATCTAAGCCAAATGCCAATACGGAAGCAAAGCCGGCTAACAAAACCACCGCCAGCCAGCGAATCGCTAAAGCCGCGAACACCAACCGCCACGGCTTGGCCATTTGCGCACAAACCAAACGCCAACTACCGCGTTCGCGATCTTCATGTACCAATCCATAACTCAAACCAATCAAGGTTAGCGGCAGTAATAAAACCAAGACGGTCGCAAAATCCGGCAACCCCAATTCGCGTAGTAAAGGATTAAACAAAGCATCGCTATTGCGGCCATCGTTGTAACGGCTACGGGTCAAAATCCGAATTTCGGGATTGAGTAAATCAAACTGCCGAACACTTAACGCCAAGCCGCCTAATGCCGGTAAATCGGCCCAAGGTTCTGGAATAGATGAGGTGCTATTGGCCGGATTTTGTAGCTTTTCGAGGTTGCTTTGCCATTGTTGTTGATGCTGATAACTACGTTGCCGAAATTCGCTGGCAGATAGTCCGGCCCAAATTGCCGAGCTTGCTAATAAAACCAGAAATACTGCTAACACCCAACGATTTAATGGATTGCGTAAAAAACGTAGGCTTTCAACTTTTAATAACTGTTTCATGGCTTTAATCTCCGTGCTGCCAAGATTAATAAACTTAACGCTGCAGCTAACCAAGCGGCTAAAACCACTAAATCTAGCCAAGCAGTTGTTAGTGCGAATTGCCAGTTGGGCGGGTTGTAGTTAAATGCTTCGACGCTATGCCAATCTAAATTATCGCCTTCGGCATTACGTTGGGTGCCTTGGCTGCGTTGTCTGTCCCAATCGTCGGTTAAGCCAATGAAATAATGGCGATATTGTTCGGCGGCATCGTCAAAATGGTATTGATGGCGTAAATCCATACCAGCCAAGGTCATTGATAATGAGCGCATGGCAATCGTTGGCCCTAAGCAGGATGCTAAATGGCTTAAAGCTTGTTGTTGCTGGAAGCTGTCACGCAATTTGCCAAAGTGTAAGTCGTGAACTTTGCTGGCGTATTCGTCATTAAAATGCCGCAACAAAGCGGTGTAGCCTAAGGGTAAATCTTCGGGACGTTCAACGCCGTATTGCTGTAAGACTTGTTGTTTGAAGGCGGCTTCACGGGCTTTGGCGTTACCGTCGTTATCCAAGCCATTTTGAATATCATGGTGTATGGCTTGCCAAAACTGGGTGGCTTCAGGGCTGGGTTGCAAGCTTTCGGCAACCGCGGCACCGATGCGTGGCGCGACTAAAACACTGGCCAGCCAAAAGGCCACCAGACTAAACAACACCGCACGACTACTCGGTAACGCCGCTGAGACGGCCATCGATAAGGCGGCAAAAATCGCGTAATAGCTCAAAAATCCCAAGCTTAAAATCAGCATTCGGCTCAAATCATCGCTATTCAAGCTGAATTGATAAGCCAAAATTGACAGCGAAACCACCACCGCGGGGCTTAATACCAAAATAAAAGCGCTTAATAAGCCAATAAATTTGCCCAACAATAACTGTTTGCCGGAAATGCCCAAGCAATGCAGCATTCGCAAGGTGCCTTGTTCGCGTTCTTGGCTGATGGCATTAAACGCCAAAGCAATCATCATCAAAGGTAATAGGGCATACAACACAAAAGCCGCGGTCATTTGCCCAAAGCGACCCGCTAAAGTTTGGTCAGCGGCCGGGGTATAGCGGTTTAAGTTGCGTTTATGCGGCTCTAACCAAAGCGATTGGCCGGTAAACGGCCGTAAACCGGGATCTATCGCAGCCAAAGCTAAATCAGGTTTGAAAACATAAATCCCAAAATGCGCCGCCGAATGAGGATTTTTAACCCCTTGGTTATCCCATTGCTGGCGAACGTCGGCCCCAATCGCTTGTTTTTCAGCCTGAATTTGTTGATATTCAGCACTGGAGGCGAGGAAAAAACCGCTGAGCAAAATAAAAATCGATAGCGCTAATAATAAAAATCGACCATCGCGCAGTAGGGCGAGCATTTCTTTTTTTACGATTGCGATAATCATCATAAGCCTCGTGCATGAGCCAGATATTTAGCTTCTAGTTCGTCATGGGCGACGCTGTGCGCATCAAATTCTTCAACTAAGCGACCGGTTTTCATAATCCCGATTCGATCCGCCACTTGTTTGGCGTTAAACAAATCATGAGTAGCCATTAGCACCGCCATGCCTCTGTCGGCAGCGTTGCGAATCCGTTGCGCAAAATCGTTGGCGGCGCTGGGATCTAATCCAGACGTCGGTTCATCTAACAGCATCACCTTGGCTTGTTTAGCATCGGCAATCGCTAAACCGACTTTTTGTCGCATACCTTTGGAATACATAGCCACTCGTTTGTGATGGGCATCGGCTTGTAAGCCGGTGCCATTCAGTAATTCAGTCGCTTGTTGTTTGTTGAGATGAATACCTGCCAAAGCACAGAAAAAACTCAGATTTTCCAAACCGCTCATGTAATCGTACAAGGCGACGTTTTCCGGTAAATAAGCCAGTTTTGAGCGAACCGCCGCTGGGTTTTGTTGTGGGGTTTCACCGTCGATTAGCACTTGGCCGCTAGTCGGCAAATTGAAACCTAGAAAAGTGCCTATGGTTGAGGTTTTCCCTGCACCGTTGCCACCGAGCATGGCGTAAACACAGCCAGCCGGAACCGAGAGATTGAGATTGTCGATGGCTTGATGGGATTTGTAGTGAACAATTAAATTAACAGCTTGCAGCAAAGGCGGTTGAGACATTGTGATTTTTATAAGTGGGGTTGAAAAAAGGGCTTTTGCTGATAGTAACCATCAGCGTTTCATTAGCTAAGCAATAATCGTTCCATGTTTGTCAAGGCGCTATTAATCGGCTAATAGACATCATCGCCAAGCGTAAAAATGATTTTCAGCTACAAAACTGTGTCATATGCCGCAGTTTTGCTTTTGAAACCCAATTTTAGACGGCTTTTGGCATGTTTTTAGCCATCAAAAAGCCTGATTTGTCGGTTTTTTGTGTCAAAAATGGCGAATTAATAAGCTAAGTAGTGAAAATCAACAATTAAACTGTGTTATTTGACGCAAAAATTAATTGTGATTTGTGTCATATAACACAGTTCAATTGTTAAAAATGCTCATTGATTGGCGTAATAAAATTTAAACAGAGCTATGCTTATATTTTTAAAGTAGATAAGCATATGATTATTTAGATATATTCTGGGCTGGTCTTGAATCAAGTTTTAAAAAAACTTTTTATTGGCATGGTATTTGCATTGTTACAACTGATTGTTGCGCCAATGCCAAAAAGTGTTGGCCAAATCGCATTTGTTAACCGAAATGAGGATGTGCCATTGATTAGATCAAAAAACAAACTTGCCAGCGCAGTTTTGGCTTTGCCAACGCTGCTAATCAGCAACCAAGACGCCATTGCTGCCGATAAAACCCAAGAGGAGCCAACGGTTTTAGAAAAAGTGGTTGTTACCGATAAACGTTCCGATGCTAACGCTTTGACAACTACAGAAATTTCACCAGCAGAAATTAGTGCTAAACAAGCCCAAGTTTCTGATACTGCAAAATTGTTGGAAGATACTGCGGGGGTGAGTTTACAAGGCGGTGGCGGGGTTTCTTCATTACCGATCATTCATGGCTTGAACGACGATAGAGTTAAGATTGATGTCAATGGCATGACGATTACTTCGGCGTGTGCTAATCACATGAATCCTGCGCTGTCTTATATCGATAGAACCAATGTTGGAAAAATCACTATTTTACAAGGAGTTACCCCTGTCAGCATGGGTGGTGACAGTATTGGTGGAACCATCGTTGTGGAATCACCGGAACCAAAATTTGCTGAATCTGGCAAAGAGCTTTTGATTAACGGTAAGGCGTCAGCGTTCTATCGCAGTAATGGCGATGCGTTTGGTGGCAGTATTGCGGCGGGTGTGGCTAATGAAAAAGTCCGATTGGATTACACAGGATCACATACTCAAAGTATGAATTACAACGATGGTAATGGTCAGATCGTTAAATCAACAGCTTACGAGAATCAAAATCACGCAGCGTCAATTGCGTTTAAATTCGACAACCATCTGCTTGAGTTTAAAGGTGGTCAGCAACACATTCCATTTCAAGGCTTTCCTAATCAACGAATGGATTTAACCAATAACGACAGTATTTTTGGTAACGTCCGATACAAAGGTAATTTCGATTGGGGTAATCTGGAAACTAAGCTTTATCTGGAAAATACCAGCCATAGTATGGATATTGAGAGTGATAAGTTTTATTCCAATAATCCAAATCGTGCATTAACCATGAAAATGCCAATGGAAACTCGCGGTAAAAACCTAGGTTACAAAGTTCAAGCCGAATTACCGATTAATCAACGCGATACAGTTAGAGTAGGTAATGAATTTCATAGCAACCAAATCAATGATTTCTGGCCACCAGTTATCGGCTCTATGGGTATGGCTCCAAATACTTTCATTAATTTGAATAACGCAAGTCGTGATCGTTTAGGCACGTTTGCAGAATGGGAAGCGAATTGGAATTCTGAATGGAAAAGCATGCTCGGTCTGAGATATGACCATACCCTAGCTGACACTGGTAATGTCCAAGCATATCGAACATCAGGAGCGACAGTATCTGAAGCAAATGTGTTTAATGCCAAAGATCATGAGCGTAATTTTGATACTTTTGATGTTACTGCCATGATGCAATTTACCCCCAATAAAATCAGTCAGTATGAGTTTGGTTATGCCCGTAAAAACCGTATGCCAAGTTTGTATGAGTTATATCCTTGGAGTACCTCGGGAATGATGATGACGATGATTGGCACTTATGGTGACGGTAATGGTTATGTTGGTAATATGAATCTAAAGCCTGAAACTGCTCATAACATTAGCTTCACCGCTGCATTTCATGAAGCAGAAAATAATAGTTGGGAAATCAAAGCTACGCCTTATTTCAGCTATGTTGAAAACTTTATTGATGCGGATCGTTGTGGACAACTAGGAACTACCTGCGCCACTAATGCATTGAGTAATACGTCAAAAGATTTTTATTATCTTCAAACCCAAAATCATGATGCACGTCTTTGGGGGGCTGATTTAAGTGCTAGAGCTGATTTGTTTAAACACGATACTTACGGACAATTTGGCACACATACAACCATGAGTTATGTGCGTGGTGAGCGTATGGATGGCGGTAATCTTTATCACATGATGCCTTTCAATATGAAACTGAGCTTAGATCATAAATTGCAAGGTTGGAAAAACGCGATTGAAATGCAGTTTGTTGATGGTAAATCTGATGTTCAGCAAATTCGTCATGAGTTAACCACACCTTCTTATGTATTGTTAAATGCCAAAACAGGCTATCAATGGAAAAACTTGAGCATTGACGTTGGCTTGGACAATGTATTGGATAAACAGTACTACCATCCATTAGCGGGCGCATACACTGGCGACTACTATGCTATGAGCTTGGGTGGAGCAGAAAAAAGCAATACTCGCAACATCCCTGGCATGGGCCGTTCGGTATTTGTCGGTATGTCTTTAACTTACTAAGCCACTCGAAAAACAAAACCTCTTGTCGAATCAAATTCGCAAGAGGTTTTTGTTTGCTTCTATCTAAAGCAATAGCAACCATCTCAACTGATACGCTCCAGCTATCTTATAATTCCAAGCTAATCATTAAACTTATGCGCAAAAACAGATATGCCTAGATTAACCCGCAAACTTTTGCTATTGATTGGCTTACTTTCAATTCAGCCCTGTATTGCCGATTCACCGATTTTTCCAGATCCGCTTAAAACCCCGGGGGATGTGTTGACTACTGATCCTAATGTGATTTGTGTGTCTGGATATACCAAGACAGTTCGAGATGTACCACAAGCCGTTAAGCAACAGGCTTATCAAAGCTATGGCATTTATCATCACCAGCCCGGTGAGTTCGAGGTTGATCATCTGATTAGTCTTGAGCTAGGAGGGTCTAATTCAATCAAAAACTTATGGCCAGAGTCGTTTGTTACTCACCCACTCAATGCACATGTCAAAGATCAACTGGAAAATAAACTTCATCAGTTAATCTGCTCCAATCAACTTCCTGTGGCTCAAGCGCAGCAAGAAATTGCTACCAACTGGGTTGCCGCTTATGAAAAATATATCGGGGCGTTGCCGACCGATATCAATCCAAATCAAACCAAGCCAACGCAGGTGTTTAAGCAACCTGCGATTAAAAATAGTGGTGATTGTCCGAGAACAGCGCCTATCAAGGTCTCAAAGAAAGGTATTTATCATTTGCCGGGTGATGCTAGTTATGACAAAACCAAGGCTAAACAGTGTTTTGAATCATCTGCCGCGGCTGAGCTGGCAGGGTTTCGAGCGGTTAGAGAGCGGTAAAATTCAATAGTTTGCGCTAGTAACTATCAGCACCGTGTAACATCCGTTAATAAAATTGCCTGCGCGGCTGCCAATCGCGCTATCGGTATTCTCGGTGCCGAGCAAGAGACATAATCCAAACCTATCGATTGGCAGAACTGGATTGATGATGGATGGCCGCCGTGTTCACCGCAAATACCAATTTTCAAATCAGGGCGTTTTTCACGGCCTAATCCTACCGCCATTTGCATTAATTTCCCCACGCCTTGAATATCCAAGGTTTCAAACGGATTGTCTTCTAACAAGCCCGATTCTTCATACAGCGGTAAGAACTTGTTTTCAGCGTCTTCGCGGGAAAATGAGAAAGTGGCTTGAGTTAAGTCATTGGTGCCGAATGAGAAAAATTCGGCGATTTCGGCTAAATGATCAGCGCGGGTGCAAGCTCTGACGGTTTCCACCATGGTGCCAAATTTAAAATTCAGTTTGATACGATATTGGCCTTCAACTTCTAGGCGAATCTGCTCAACCATCTGTTTAACTTGCTTCAATTCCTGCGCGGTAATCACCTGCGGCACCATGATTTCTGGGGTGACGGCAATTTTTTGTTTAACACATTGCGCGGCAGCTTCCAGAATCGAGCGGATTTGCATCCTGTAAATTTCAGGATAGCTCATCCCTAATCGAACCCCACGATGACCCAGCATCGGGTTGACTTCGTATAGTTCCAGCACCTTTTTCAACATCATTTTTTTCTTGGCGATGGCTTCGGTAATCACTTCTTCATTGAGTCGATTAAACGGTGAGGGCAGGTCGCTGTGCGGGCCTAAAGTGTCTAAAGTCACCCGTTGGCCTTTAACCATCGTCAAATACTGTTTGAGTGCTTCAATTTCTGCCAATAATTGTTGTTGATCCGGTAAAAACTCGTGCATCGGTGGATCGAGCAAGCGCACCGTGACTGGATGAGGGGTCATGGCGATAAATAATTCCAGAAAATCATCGCGTTGAATCGGGAATAATTTAGCCAGCGCGGTTTCACGTTGCGCAGGATCATTCGCCAAAATCATTTCCACTACCAAAGGCAAGCGGTCAGCGGCATTAAACATCCGTTCGGTACGGCATAAGCCGATGCCTTTAGCGCCATAGCTCAGCGCTAAACGGGCGGTTTCTGGGGTATCAACATTGGCATACACCTTTAGATGAGCAATTTCGTCAGCCCATTTCAATAAGGTTTTTAAGTCATTGGAAAAAGCCGATGGAATGGTGGCGAGTTTGCCTAAATAAATATTGCCATTGCTGCCATCAATGGTAATTAAATCGCCTTCTTTGATGTGAATATCGCCAACGATGGCTAAGCGGGCTTTGACATCGATTTTAATGTCTTCCGCGCCAGCGACACAGGCTTTGCCCATGCCGCGAGCCACCACAGCGGCATGAGAGGTTTTACCGCCGCGACTGGTTAATATGCCTTGGGCAGCGAAAAAGCCGTGAATATCTTCCGGCTTGGTTTCTTCGCGTAGCAAGATAATTTGTTCACCGTTTTTCGCCAAACGTACTGCCATGTCAGCATCAAACACACATTTGCCGGAAGCCGCGCCCGGTGATGCTGGCAGACCTTGGGCTAACGGATGTTGGTTTTGATTGGGCGCTAATTGTGGATGGAGTAATTGCTCCAAAATTTCAGGATTGATGCGGAGTAGGGCTTGGGGTTTGCTGATTAAACCGTTTTTCACCATGTCTAGCGAGGTTTTCACCATCGCCGTCGCATTCATTTTGGCTTTGCGGGTTTGCAAGCAGTACAAGATGCCGCGCTCGATGGTGTATTCAAAATCTTGTACTTCGTGATAATGCGCTTCCAGTTTGTCGCGCAAAGCCAGCAATTGCCGGTATTGATTAGGCATTTCCTGTGCCATTTCATGTACCGGTTTTGGGGTGCGGATACCGGCTACTACGTCTTCGCCTTGGGCGTTGATTAGGTATTCACCGAATAATTCATCGGCACCGGTGCTTGGATTGCGAGTAAAGCCAACGCCAGTGGCACAGTCATCGCCCATATTGCCAAACACCATGGTGACAATATTGACGGCGGTGCCATTGGCAATTTCGGGCGTAATGTGGAATTCGTGGCGATAATCCACCGCGCGTTTGCCTTCCCAAGAATTAAACACCGCTTCAATCGCTAGTTCTAATTGTAGATAGACATCGTTGGGGAAAGCATGACCGGTTTCTTGATGCACCACTTGCAAAAACCGTTCGCAAATATCCATCAACTGATCACCGTTCAAGGCGACATCGGCTTTAATCCCCGCGCTACGTTTGACTAAATTGAAATGGAAATCGAATTTTTCGTCATCAATCCCCAGAACCACTTTGCCGAATAATTGAATAAAGCGTCGATAAGCGTCATAAACAAAACGCGGGTCGTCGGTCATTTCGATTAAACCAGCGATGGTTTGCGGGTTTAGGCCTAGGTTTAAAATGGTATCCATCATGCCAGGCATCGACACTGCCGAGCCAGAACGGACTGACACTAATAAAGGATCGTTGATGCCGCCAAAGCATTTACCAGTAAGCTCTTCAATCGTCGTAATTTGTTCGCGGACTTCGTCCATCAAACCGATTGGTAATTGCTGTGTTTTCAGATAAGACCGGCAGGTTTCAGTAGTGATCACAAAACCGGGCGGTACATTGATACCCATTTGCGTGATTTCACATAAATTGGCACCTTTGCCGCCTAATAAGGCTTTATTTTGACCATCGCCGGTTTCAAAACAATAGGTGTACTGGGTATCCATAAGCTGGCCTTTAAAACGCTGAAGCGTGGTGATTGCTATAAATTAAGGGGTAGCGGGCTTTTTACAGACTTTTGTAGGGTTTTACAAGTTGGGGTGTTGTGCTGTGCGACTGATTTTTTAACAAGGTTTTTAAGTTAATATAGGCAACTGTATTTGGATTAAGGACGGCAAAATGACTACGCTTACATTTGATACTCATGAATTTATTAAAGAACTAAAAAATGCGAGGTTCAGTGAAGAGCAAGCAGAGGTTATTACAAAGCTACAAAAATCGGCAGTTACATCAACACTTGAACAAGCTAAACACGATTATGATTATGGATAATCTAGTTACCAATCAATCATTCGACATGCGAATCAGAGAAGCCGAACTTAAAAACGAAGTTAAGCTGGCGGAAACTAAAAGCGATTTAATACGCTGGATTGTCAGCGTCGGATTACTACAAACTGCGTTGATTACTGCTTTATTGTTGAAATTAATATCCACCATGCCTTAACAGGCAGTTCATCACCGACGAAACACAAGCGTTTCGTCACAAATCGCCAAACGTTATGAAAATTGAGGATGTGATTATTATCGGTGCTGGCGCATCAGGTTTGATGTGCGCTATCGAAGCCGCTAAACGTGGTCGCAAGGTCAGGGTGCTGGATCACGCCAACAAAGCTGGCAAGAAAATTTTGATGTCCGGCGGTGGTCGGTGTAATTTCACTAATTACAGCGTCGAAGCTGACAATTACATTTCCCATAATCCGCATTTTTGTAAGTCAGCCTTAAAGCGTTTTAATCAATGGGACTTTTTGGCTTTGATCGCCCAATATCAAATTCCCTATCACGAACGCTTGCATGGCCAGTTGTTTTGCAACGACAGCGCCAAAGATATTTTGGATATGTTGCTGAATGAATGTCACCGCTATGGCGCGGAGATTCAGTTAAATTGCTCAATCACCCAAGTTAAAAAACTCGATTCAGGCCAGTTTCAACTTGAAACCTCGCAAGGGGCTTTTCAAACATCATCATTAGTCATCGCCACCGGCGGTTTGTCGATTCCGAAAATGGGTGCGACGGCTTTTGGCTATCAACTAGCCGAGCAATTTGCGATTAAAGTCTGGCCGACTCGTGCGGGTTTAGTGCCTTTAACTTTACAGCCGGATGATAAAGAACGATTCACGCCATTAACCGGCATTGCTGTGCCATGCCAAATCACTAATCAATCACGCAGTTTTACCGAAAACCTGTTGTTTACTCATCGTGGACTCAGCGGGCCGGCGATTTTGCAAATCTCCTCTTACTGGCAGCCCGGTGAAGCCTTAATTATTAATTTATTGCCGGATTTGGATTTGTTAGAAACCCTGAAACAAAAACGTCAGCAAGGCCATAAAGCCAAAATTCAAACGCTACTTGCTGATTATCTGCCCAAGCGTTTGTTACAAGCCTTGCTCAGTGAAGCGCAATTGAATATGACTTTGGCTGATTGCAGTGATAAACAACTACTCAGCATTAGCGACAATCTGCAAAGTTGGACGATTAAACCCAATGGCAGCGAAGGTTATCGCACTGCCGAGGTGACTTTGGGCGGTGTTGATTGTGATGCGGTTTCCTCGAAAACCATGGAAAGTTTGCAAGTGTCAGGCTTGTATTTTGTCGGTGAAGTGTTGGATGTGTCGGGTTGGCTGGGTGGTTATAACTTTCAATGGGCTTGGGCGTCGGGGTGGAGTGCGGGGCAATATGCCTAACAATTAGCATTGTAAACCTCCTCATAATTAAACCTCTTTAGTCTGTTTGTATCTGTCGGATTCAAAATCGAAGCGCAACAATTCGATTATTAATGAATGCTGTAATTTTAAGTTAAGAATAGTGGTTAAAATCTTGATTTTATTAAATATAAGATAACTATTTACATTTATTAACATTGTAATCATAATTTAATATTATTGTAATGATAATTTAATATTTTATTTGTTTTTTGTTTTTATATATATAGCTATAATTCGATCTTTAATATATTTTGTTTATTGGAGATTTTGATGAACGCAGGTATCTACAAGCTTATTTTCTCAAAAAGACTCAACGCATTGGTTGTCGTGGGAGAAATTTGTAGTTCTCAAGGTAAAGCCCCTGGCACCACACGCGCATTAAAGCGCGCTGCCAGCGGCATGGCTCAAATAGTCAAAATTTTAGGTATGTTCAGTAGCAGTGCCTTGCTAGCCTCCGCGGCATGGGCAACCCCCGCACCGGATGCATTACCAACCGGTGGTCAAGTCGCTCAAGGTTCAGTCAGCATCAGCCAAAGCGGTGCCCAAATGGACATCAATCAAGCCAGCCAACGGGCAGTTATCAATTGGCAGAGCTTTGATGTGGGTGCCAATGCCAGAGTTCATGTCATCCAGCCTAATCAAGCATCGGTGTTGTTAAACCGTGT
>CAIXED010000075.1 GCA_903918375.1 uncultured Pseudomonadota bacterium
GTTTAACCAGCCTTTTAAACTGCCATCAATCACTGGAATGTGTTCTAAAAACAGTAAATCGGCCAGCCACATGGTATTGGTGGTTTTGTCGTAAATACTTAAATCGTTGTCGGTGTGGGCGGTTGGATGGGCGGTTAATAGCAAGCTGCGATTGCCTAAATCGAGGCTTAAGCTGTCTTTGACTTCAATATCGGGCGGGATGATGTTGTCTTGGTCAACGTGGATGTTGAGTAATTCATCGGCACGGCTGATGTAATGCGGGGCGCGGCTGGCCATGGCGCGGGCGAGTTTGTGGTGGCCGACGAATTGCACACCAGCACCTTTAAAAGCGAGGTTGCCATAGATGTGGTCGGGGTGAACGTGGGTGTTGATTACATAGCAAATCGGGGTGCTGGTGATTTGTTTGACAGCGTTGCGTAAAGCGATGCCTTGTTGTGGGCTGCCGCCGCTGTCGATGACGGCAACGCATTTGTCACCGATGATAAAACCGATATTGGCGATTTCGCCGTGGTTGTCTCGGTCTGGCCAGTGATGATCGGATAAATGGAGATAAATGCCAGGGGCGACTTCGTTGACCGGTAAGGCGGTGACGGCGAAACTGGCGGGGCTGAGCAATAATCCCAACAGGGCTAAAACTGATTTCATATTGGCGGCTCCTTAGGCGGCGATGCGTTTGAAAAATTCGCTTTCAGCGACGATGTCGGTGTTGGTTTCGACTCTGTCCAAGTAAACCATGCCGTTGAGATGATCGAATTCGTGTTGAAACACGCGGGCGGGGAAATCTTCTAACAGCATTTCACAGGCTTGGCCTTGTGGGTCTTGGTAACTGACTTTTATCGCGCGGTAACGCGGCACTAAGGCGCGGATGCCAGGCACGCTTAAGCAACCTTCCCAGTCTTTAATCAAACTGGCGTCGAGTATTTCAAATTGTGGATTAACCATCAGCGTGGCTGGCATTTCTGGCGCGTTTGGGTAACGAGCCGTTGGCCGCGAGGCGATGATAATGACTTGCCAAGATTCGCCAATTTGCGGGGCGGCAATGCCAACGCCGTTACCTTGTTCCATCAATTGTTGCATATTGCTAATCAAGGTTTGGAACTGTGGAGTGTTGAAGTTGTCGATAGCTTGCGCGGGTTGGCGGAGAACTTCGGCACCGAGTTGGGCGATTTCTGGCGTGTTGTTCATATTGATAGCGTCGGATGATTAGAGGGTGCGGCAGTATACTGCCGAAAATCAGGATTTTCGCATATTTGCGTGGTAGGTTTTTGAGGGCGGGCTAGGCAAAGCGCTTGGCTTTACTTTAAAAGGCTTTTTTGGGATAGTGCCTGCCGCAAGATTGAGGCGGCGGGTGCTTAGCCCGTGTGGAATTTTTATAAAAATGATCAGGAGAATGCTATGAAAAATTATAAAACCCCTTTGGCGTTAGCAATGGGCGCGTCTTTGTTACCGTTTGCAGTTCAAGCGGAAAGCAATCCATTTGCTTTGTCAGATTTGAGCGCAGGTTATATGCAAACTGCGGAAGCGGGTGCTGCGGCTGATGGCGCGTCTAAAATGAAAGACGGTGCTTGTGGCGAAGGTAAATGCGGCGCGGCGATGATGAAACCTGCAACCCCAGCGGCGGATAAAAAAGCGGTTGAAGGTAAATGTGCAGGTAACAAACCAGCGGCTCCTGCGCCTGCTGATGTTAAAAAATAAGCAGCTCTAGTTTTCAGGTGGTTCGCAAGTCGCGAACCACCTGTTTAACCGTTAAACCGCAAAACTCTCGCCACAACCACACATACCTTTTACATTCGGGTTATTGAATTTAAAAGCTTCGTTAAATCCTTCTTTGGCATAGTCGAGTTCAATGCCATTTAATTTGTCTAAATCCTCGTCTTTTACCAAGACTTTGACATCGTATTGTTCAAATACTTGTTCGTTTTCAGCGACTTGGTCGGCGTAGTCCAGTACATAGGCGTAGCCGGAACAGCCGGATGCTTTAACGCCTAAGCGTAAACCAACGCCACTGCCGCGTTTTTGCAGCTGTTTTTGAATTTGACGGGCGGCGCTTTCGGTAATGGTAATGCTCATGGGGTTACCTCAATAAGGTTTTTAAAATGCTGACAAATTGATGAATCTCTTGTTCGGTGTTGTCTTTGCCCAAGCTGACTCGAATCGCGGCTTTGGCCACTGATGGCTTTATCGACATCGCTGCTAACACTGGGCTAATCGCTTCTGAACCTGACGCACAGGCCGAGCCGCTGGATACGGCGATGGATTTTTGATCCAGCTGCATTAATAGCATTTCACCGCTTAAACCTTCGACGGCAAATTGCACGGTGTTGGGCAGGCGAGGGCTGTGTTCAGAAAAAATCACTAAGTTGGGCAGACTCAGTAACTGTTGTTCCAATTGGTTTTTCAGGATTTGGAGTTTTTCGTTACGTTCGCTGAATGCTTGTTGTGCTAATTCGGCGGCTTTGCCAAAACCGACAATCGCAGCGACATTTTCCGTGCCTGCTCTTAAGCCGCGCTCTTGCTCTCCGCCACGTTGACGGGCTTGTAAGCGGATCTCATCGCTAACCACCAGCGCACCACAGGCTTTAGGGCCGTATATTTTGTGGCTGGATACACTCATCATCTGTACCCCAAGCTGTTTAAACGATACGGGGATTTTGCCTAAGGCTTGGACTGCATCGGTGTGAAAAGTGATGCTTCGATTTGCCAATTGCGCGGCAATGTCGGCAATCGGTTGAATGGCACCGGTTTCATTGTTGGCTAACATGATGGAAACAAAATCACCGCGTTGGATTGGTTCAGCAACGAGTTTGTTTAAATCAATCAAGCCGCTGCAATCAACCGCTAGTCTTGAAAGCGGTTGCTGGCGCGATTCGGCAAATTCAAATACTGACGGGTGTTCAATCGCTGAAATCCATAAATTTTGATTGCCGGCATTGGCTAAGGCCAGATTATTGGCTTCGGTGCCACCACTGGTGAAAATGATGTTGGCAGGGTTGGCGTCAATCAGGCTGGCGAGTTGTTCTCTGGCTGTGTCGATGGCGCTACGGGCGATTCTACCGAGTCGGTAAAGACTGGAAGGGTTGCCGTACAAAGTGGTTAAGTACGGCAACATCGCTTCGAGTACCCGCGGATCGAGCGGGGTGGTGGCGTTGTGATCGAGATAGATCATTTACGCTGATTTTCTTTCCTGCATGGGTTGAAAATCAATCACTTGTTCAATTTCTTGGCCTTGTCTGATCGCTACTTCGCTGACCAAATCACGTTCTAATAATTGGCCTAGGCTGATTTGTTTTAAATAGGACCGGATTTGTTCGCTAAGTCCCATCCATAAATCATGGGTTAGGCAAGGTTGGTCATTATGACAATTAGATTTGCCGCCGCATTTGGTTGAATCAACCGGTTCGTCAACTGCTTCGATAATTTCGGCAATATTGATGTCTTTAGCTGGACGGCTGAGTGTGTAACCGCCACCCGGACCTCTGACGCCTTTGACCATGCCGGCTTTGCGGAGACGAGCGAATAATTGCTCCAGATACGATAAGGAGATGATTTGGCGTGTGGCAATGTCGGTCAGCGTAACCGGTTTGGTTTGGCTGTGAAATGCTAAATCTAGCATTGCCGTTACTGCATAACGTCCTTTGGTGGTGAGTCGCATCGTGAGCCCCATAAAACCTAGTTTAAGTAGGGCGACTATAAATAAACCTAGTAATTTGGTCAAGTATTATAAGGCTTAGTTTTTCGTATTATGATTTTGCGAAAAGCGCAGAATGCCTCGGAGGATGTCGAGTTCTTTGGTGTCGAGCTGGGTGCGATTAAAAATTCGTCGCAAACGGCGCATGATGGATTTTGAGCGTTCGGGTTGCAGAAAGCCAATATCGGCGATGGTTTGTTGCAAATGTTGGTAAAAACCTTCCATTTGTTCAGCGCTGGCCAGCGGGTCTTCGCCTTGGTCGCCAATCTCGCTGACTAATTGTTGTCCAGAAGCGATAAATAATTCGTAACAAACTACCTGCACGGCAGCGGCTAAATTCAGCGAGCTGTATTCTTGATTGCAAGGAATCCGCAGTAAAAAATGACATAAATCCAGTTCGTGATTTTTTAAACCGGAATTTTCGCGGCCAAACACTAAAGCAATATTGGCTTTTTGTGGGTCGTTGACCCATTTTTCCGCACATTCGCGAGCGGTGAAAGACGGCCAGCTGATGGTTCGATCTCTGGCGCTGGCGCCTAGAACAATTTGGCAGTCAGCAATTGCATCTTGAAGCGTGTCATGAACGCTGGCATGTTTTAAAACATCGTCAGCACCGGAAGCGCGAGCGGTGGCGTCGGCATGCGGAAAATGTTTAGGGGTGACCAGTCGAAGCTGGTTCATATTCATATTTTTCATCGCCCGCGCAACTGCGCCGATGTTGCCTGGATGCGAGGTTTCGACCAGAACGACTTTGAAATTCGATAGCACAGATGTGGCTCGTTGGCTAAAAAAGCGGCGATTCTAGCAAAAGATTTGTTATCCTATCTCGGTTTTCTAACTGCTCATTTACAATTCGATCTATGCATCCAATGCTTAATATTGCCATCCGCGCTGCGCGGAATGCTGGCGACCTGATTCAACGTTCATCGCAAAATCTCGATAATATTCACATCGATCAAAAAGGCCGTAATGACTACGCGTCTGAAGTTGATCGAATGGCTGAGCATGAGATTATTAAAGTCATTCGCACCGCTTTTCCTGATCACGCCATTCTTGCTGAAGAAAGCGGTGAGCATCAAGGCAATGATTATGTTTGGGTGATTGATCCTTTAGACGGAACCACCAACTTTTTACACGGCTTTCCACAATATGCTGTGTCTATCGCGCTGAAAAATAAAAACAAATTGGAATTGGGCGTCATTTATGACCCGCTTCGTGATGAGTTGTTTACTGCCGAACGTGGCGGTGGCGCAATGCTCAACAATCGTAAAATTCGCGTCGCTAAACACAATAGTATGCGTGGTGCATTGATTGGCACAGGCTTCCCGTTTAAAAAACAAGAAAATCTTGAGCCGTATTTGAATATGTTTCGTGCCGTAACTCAGGATACTGCCGGTATTCGACGTGCTGGCGCTGCCGCTTTGGATTTGGCTTATGTGGCTTGCGGTCGCCTAGATGCTTATTGGGAAACCGGTGTTAGCGAGTGGGATATTGCTGCTGGTGTGTTGTTGGTGCAAGAAGCCGGTGGCGTTGCTACTGATTTTGCATTTAATGATAAATACTTGCAGTCGGGCAATATCATCGTTGGTAATCCAAGGATGCATCAATTGATGTATCACACCCTTGAGCCGCATATACCGGACAATCTCAAATAAATTTTAATCATAGATAATGGTCGGCTGGCTTACTGTTGTCAGCCTACCTTTTCTTTTATACTTACTCAAAATCAAGTTTTAAGAGGCAATCATGGAAAAACCCTTTATTTTGCACATGCTGACTACAGCAAAAAATTTAAGCCCGTTCGACGTTAACATGGCAATCGACGCTGGTTGGATTTCAGCGGTTCCTTATATTAACGTTGAGCCAAGCGAAGTTAGAGGCTTAGTGCAAGACGCTATTTTCTCAAGAAGTCCAAAAGGTTTAGTGCGTACTGGTATTTTTATCGGTGGCCGCGAAACTAAACAAGCGATGGATATGTTGAAGCTGGCTAAAAATGCCATGGTGCCTCCATTTGAAGTATCTGTATTCGCAGATCCAAGTGGTGCATTTACTACAGCTGCCGGTATGGTTGCGGCAGTTGAAAAAGAATTGGCTGATAAATTTGGTACAACTTTAGAAGGCAAAAATATTTTGGCGCTAGGTGGTACAGGCCCGGTTGGTCAAGCAGCGGCAGTTATTTCTGCTCAAGCTGGCGCTAACGTCAGAATCATTGGCAGACAATTGGATAGAGCAGAGCGTACTGCTGAATTGTGTAGCCAAGAGTTTGGTGATGGCAAAATCACTATCACAGCTGGCGCTGATGCTGATAAAGCGGAATACATCAAAACCGCTGACATCGTATTTGCAACCGGTGCGGCTGGTATCGAATTGTTAAGCGCTGAATTAATCGCTTCTGCACCACAATTAAAAGTGGCGGCTGATGTTAACGCTGTGCCACCTGCAGGCATTGCCGGTGTTGATGCATTTGATAACGGTAAACCAATTGCTGGTTCAATCAGCGGTGCGGTCGGTATTGGTGCTTTGGCAATTGGTAACATCAAATATCAAGCGCAAAGCCGTTTGCTGAAAAGAATGTTAGAAAGCGAAAAGCCTTTATATCTGCATTTCGAGCACGCATTTGAAGTGGCTCGTGAATTCATTAAAACGCCTCGTTAATCGCTTTTGTAAAGCCCAAGCGTATTCATCAATACAAGGAAGGAAATAATGCAAAAACGTAGCATCTTGCACATGTTTGATCCGATGCCAAACAACAGTCCATTTGATGTCAATATGGCCTTGGATGCTGGGTTTGATGTATTGATGCCTTACGCTGGGGTTAAACTGGATAGCATCCAAAATTTAACCCAAGACGTGATTTTTTCACGCGGGCCAGCGGGGGTTAAAAAAACAGCTATATTCATCGGTGGCCGCGATATGGGCTTGGCGATTGAAATGCTAGAGGCGTGTAAACCGGCAATGGTTGCACCTTTTGAAGTGTCTGTTTTAGCCGATCCTAGTGGCGCTTTTACTACTGCTGCGGCATTGGTGGCTTGTGTTGAAAAAGCCTTGCAGGATAAACATGGCAAAGCATTAGCAGATTGTAAGGCTTTGGTGTTTGGCGGAACTGGTCCGGTGGGGATTGCGACCGGGGTGATTGCCTCGTTGCAGGGTGCGCAAACTACTTTGGTCGATCACCTTTCGGTTGATTCGGCTGAAGATACTGCTAAACAATACAATCGCCGTTTCAATTCACAATTGACTGGCGCTGCAGCAAGAAATGATGAAGAAAAAGCGGCTTTGATTGCAGATGCCGACATCGTATTTTGTACTGCTAAAGCGGGAGTTAGAGTTTTAAATGCTGCAGTTTTAGCGCAAGCCAAACAGTTGAAGGTTGCGGGTGATGTTAATGCTGTGCCGCCTTCAGGGATAGAAGGCATTAAAGTTAAAGATTTTGCTGCGCCTTTAGTTGAAGCGTCTCAATGCGACGCGGTTGGTGTTGGTGCTTTGGCGATTGGCAATGTTAAATATCAGTTGCAACAAACTTTATTACAAACTTTGTTGCAAACTGAACAGCCAGTATTTTTAGATTTTCGTGAAGCGTTTGTAAAAGCCCGAAAATTGGTCTGAGTCAATCTTAGGGCTTATTTGTTAGGCCCTACATCATTTCTTCGATATAACTAAATTTGATTGCAAGTCTAGTTAATTCAACATCATTTTTAATTGCAAGTTTATTGTAAAGTCTATAGCGGTAAGTATTGATAGTTTTATCGCTAAGCTCCAAAAAACGTGACATTTCTTGAATGTTTTTCCCTTGTAGAATCATTTTTACAACTTCTGATTCCCGTTTAGATAACTTAGCAAAAGGTGTTGGTTTAGTTTCTAATAAGGATTCAATATTTACATTACTTGCATTTTGGCATACGAAACGTTTTCCTGCGATTACTGCGCGAATAGCTCTAACCATTTCGCTAACTGGCGAACCCTTAGAAATAAAGCCTTCTACTCCTAAGTGAAGTAGTTTTTTAGGTATCGACCCATCGCTGTATGTTGATAAGCCTATAATTCTTGTATTGGGTGAATTATTGATAATTTGCTTACATGCCTCGAATATTCCATTTTCCTGCAGATTGATATCTAGCAATATGATGTCAGGAATCTGTCGAGCAGTAATTTTTGAAATTTGCTCTGCGCAGGTGCAACCACCGATTACCTGAATGTCGTCAACGGTATTAAGCAAAGCTTCAATACCACTTCTCATTAGTTCGTGAGGATCTATAAGTAGTACTTTAATCATTTATGTATTCCGGTTTGTTGTTTTTATAGAAAGAATAAATCGCATAACTATTGTAACTAAGGATAAAAAATGGCGTGGTTAAATGATGTTAAATCACTTTTTTATATTGTGGTAAATCTGTGTAAATCTAAGTATTCCGAGCTTTGCAGTCGCTGTTTTAGTGTTTTAAAAGGTAAAATAGAGCTTTTTGATAATCCAATGTTAAAGGCAAGCTATGCGCACTTCTCAATTTCCCCTTAGTACTGTTAAAGAAATTCCGGCTGATGCAGAGATAGCCAGCCACAAACTGATGATACGAGCTGGCTTGATTCGCAAGCTGGCGGCTGGTATTTACACTTGGTTGCCTTTAGGTTTACGGGTGTTGCGTAAAGTTGAGCATATTGTTCGCGAAGAAATGAACAAAGCCGGTGGCTTAGAAGTATTGATGCCGGCTTTGCAACCAGCGGAGTTGTGGCAAGAAACCGGTCGCTGGGAAAAATATGGCCCAGAATTAGCGCGAATGAAAGATCGTCATGATCGTGATTTTTGCTTAGGCCCGACCCATGAAGAAATCATCACTGATTTGGCGCGTAACGAGTTGAAAAGTTACAAACAATTGCCGATCACCTATTACCAAATTCAAACCAAATTCCGTGATGAAATCCGTCCACGTTTTGGCATCATGCGTTCACGCGAATTTTTGATGAAAGATGCTTATTCATTTCATTTGGATCAAGAATCTTTAAATCAAACCTATCAAGTCATGTATCAAACCTATAGCAGCATTTTTAATCGCTTTGGTTTGAAATTTAGAGCGGTGATTGCCGATTCTGGTTCGATTGGTGGTGCGGTTTCGCATGAGTTTCATGTTTTAGCTGATTCTGGTGAAGATGCGATTGCCTTTTCAACCGCCAGCGATTACGCGGCCAACATTGAAAAAGCCGAAGCTTTAATGCCACAAGGCACACGCCCTGCGCCGACTGCCGAGATGGTACTGGTTGATACACCTAATCAGCACAGCATTGATGAAGTCAGCCAGTTTTTTGCAGTCAGCCCACAACAATGTTTAAAAACTTTGATTGTCAGAGGTGAAGAGGAAGGTTTAGTGGCGCTGTTATTGCGCGGTGACCATGAACTGAACACCATCAAAGCGGAAAAAATCGACGGCATTTTGTCGCCATTGCAGTTAGCCAGTGATGCCGAAATTTTGGATGCTTGTGGTTGCAAACCTGGCTCAATTGGCCCGATTGGCTTGAGCATTCCGGTGATTGCTGACCGTAGCGTTACTTTAATGGCTGATTTTATTTGCGGTGCTAATCAAGATGGCAAGCATTATCAAAACGCTAACTGGGAACGCGATTTGGCTTTGCCAGCACAAATTGCTGATTTGCGTGTCGTGGTTGAAGGTGATCCAAGTCCTGATGGTCACGGTGAAATCACCATTGCGCGTGGTATCGAAGTTGGTCATATTTTCCAGTTAGGCACTAAATACAGCGAATCTATGAATGCTTCGATTATTAACGAAGCGGGCAAAAATCAAATCATGATTATGGGTTGCTACGGTATCGGCATTTCTCGTGTCGTGGCGGCTGCGATTGAGCAAAGTCATGATGATAGAGGCATTATTTGGCCGAATGAATTGGCACCGTTCCAAGTGGCGATTTGTCCAATGAATATGCACAAATCAGATCGTTTGGTGGAAGCGGTAGAAAAAGTCTATCAAGACTTGTTGAATGCTGGGGTTGAAGTCTTATTAGATGATCGTAAAGTTCGCGCGGGCTTTATGTTCTCTGATATGGAGTTAATCGGTGTTCCGCATCGGATTGTGATCGGTGATCGTGGTTTGGATACCGGCACTGTCGAATATCAAGGACGGATGGATAAAGAAAGCCAAGATGTAGCATTTGCCGATATTGGCAGCTTTATCAAAGCCAAGTTGGCTTAAATAGTCTGCACAGCGAAAGGGCGCTTAGCGCCCTTTTTTATTTTTAAGTTAGCTGATTTACAGTTTGCCTGTAACAATAGCGATTGCAAAACCGATTTCCAACTTGTTCAAATGCAAAAAGATTATTACCAAATTCTAGCCATTATCGATAGCGCTGAAGATGTGGTGATTAAAGCCGCTTATAAGGCCTTGATTCACATTTATCATCCTGATCGATATGAAGGCGATAAACACGAAGCCACCCAAAAAACCAAAGATATTTTAGAAGCCTATCGGGTGTTATCGAATCCTGAATCGCGTGCTGAATATGATTTAAGTCGTGGTGTTTCGCCTAAACAGGCTAAGCCGCAAACCCCAGTAAAACCACATCGAATGCCGGTGTTCGATTTTCAATCATTGGCTTTACCGATGGCATCCGATAATGCTGCTATGTTGGCCACGATGAGCGAAAGCCAATTGCGAGGCTTGGCAAAACAAGGCGACATCGATGCACAAATGGAATTGGGTAAGCGATATTTCAACGGTAATGGCTTGGAGCAAAGTTTTACCGAGGCTTTTAGCTATTTTCGTAAAGCGGCTGATTACGGTAATCCTAATGCACAAACCGTATTAGGGTTTATGTATGCCAATGGCATTGGTGTTGAAGATAACGAAATCAAAGCCTTTATCTGGTTTCGTAAAGCCGCCGAGCAAGCTAATCATGATGCACAATTTCGCTTGGGATTGTGCTTTTATGCCGGTTTTGGTGTTGAGCAAAATTATCAAGATGCCTTGATTTGGTTGCAACAATCAGCAGAGCAGGGCAATAGCAATGCCCAGTATTTGATTGGCTTTATGTATGCCAATGGCGATGGGGTTGTGGAAAACCAGCAGCAAGCTGTGGTTTGGTACAGAAAAGCTGCCTTGCAAGGCAATAAATCAGCGCAAGATGAGCTTAATCAGCTAGGTGTGGTTGGGTAGTTGGTTGTTCATGTAAATAAAAAAGGGCGCTGAATGCGCCCTTTTTTGTGACTTTAAATCAATTAACGCATTAGGTTAAACATTGATTTAACTGCGCCACATCTTGGGCAACCCCAATCTTCTGGCACATCTTCCCAGCGAGTGCCGGGTGCGATGCCGTTTCTTGGATCGCCGAGTTGCTCGTCATAGATATGACCACAGGTTTTGCATTTGTATTTTCTGTATTCAGCCATCTTGTATCCTCAATATTTAGAATGGGTTTATCAAAGCGAGAGGCATTTTAGCCCAAGCCTATGGACGAAAAAACCATGAATATTGTAGAGTAAAGCGCGGTAAATAAGCGCTTGGCGATTGTTTTTAAAATAATCTGCTAAGCTTAGATTGTCGTAAACAGGAAAAAACTCAAGGAATACAATGAATACACAAAAATTAAAGCAAGGTTTTACCTTAATCGAATTGATGATCGTCGTGGCTATTATTGGTATTTTGGCTGCAATCGGGATTCCCGCTTATCAGGATTATGTGGCTAAAGCGCAGGTGGCTGAGGCGATGTCCTTGTTGGATGGCTTGAAAACACCAATCGGTTTAAGCGTTAGCGAAGCCGGCGCTGAAAAAGGTTGCGTGATATTGGATGGCGCGGTTAGATCGGGCAAATATGTAGCTAAAATCGATGCTACTGGTGCAGCGACTAGTTGTACTTTAGTGGCGACTTTTGTTGATGCGTCTAAGGGCGTCAATCCTAAAGTTGCCGATAAAACCGTGACATTTACCTATACCGCTGCTGATGGTGCTTGGGCTTGTTCATCTAATTTAGCGGATGCGGTTAGACCGGTGACGTGTACTGCGCCTACAAGCAATCCTTAATTAGCGATGTTTTAAAGCTACCTGTGCAATGCAGGTAGCTTTAATTGGCTAATAAAACCGCTTCAATTTCCTTCAAACGTTCCGGCGTACCAATATCCATCCACAATCCATCAAACTTCTCGCCGCTAATCCGATGCTCTTGCATCGCTTGATTTAGCACCGGTCTTAATTTCAATGGACCAAAAGTAATCTCTTTGAATAAATCGGGGTGATAAATGCCAATGCCGCTAAAGGTGAATTTTTCAGCACCGGTTTCGCTCAGCATAGTTTGGTTTAAGCTGAAATCGCCTTGAGGATGATGTGGTGGATTGTCGATTAAAACCAAATGCGCTAAATCGAAATGTTGTTTGCGTAATTCTGCCAAAGGGTAGTCACAAACAATGTCAGCGTTAATCACTAAAAACGGTTGATTGCCAAGTAAGGGTAAGGCGTAAGCAATGCCGCCAGCGGTTTCTAATGCGGTTTCGCCTTCATCGGAATAGCTGATTTCAGCCCCCCATTGGCTGCCGTTGCCACAATAATCTCGAATTTGTTGGCCTAGGTGGGATAGGTTAATCACTAACTGGGTAAATCCTGCCGCAACTAAGTTTTCGATGCAATATTCAATTAGTGGCTTGCCCGCGACTTTTAATAACGGTTTTGGGGTGGTATCGGTTAGTGGTTGCATTCGCTCGCCACGACCGGCGGCTAAAATCATGGCTTTCATAATTTGCTTGGATAGATTGGCAAAATAGCGGTTTCTAGGAATTGGCTAAACGTCGAAAGTTCGGGATAACTTTTGCTGACATCGCTGATGTAGCTTAGGGTGCGTGGAATGTCGGCCAAATAATTAGATTTGCCATCACGCAGATGCAAACGAGCAAAAATACCGACTGCTTTTAAATGGCGTTGTAAACCCATTAAATCGAACCAGCGTTTGAATTGGATAAACTCAACCGACACTAAATTCGCTGATACTAAGCGTTGATAATAAGCGTGAGTCCATTGTTCGACTTGTTGCGCCGGCCATTGAATATAACAATCGCGCAGCAACGACACTAAGTCATAGCTAATTGGCCCAATTACTGCATCTTGAAAGTCAATAATCCCAGGTGAATGACTATCCAAAATCATTAAATTGCGAGAATGAAAATCGCGATGCACGCACACTTGGGGTTGTTCCAGTGCCGAGGCGATCAGTAAGTCGTGTAATTGGCTTTTTATGGCTTCAGGAAGATTGATGCCCAGTAATTTGTCTAAAAACCACTCAGAGAAAATGCCTAGTTCGCGCTCTAATAATGGTTGATCGTACTGATTCAAACCACACTGGCTAATATCAATCTGGGTTTGTAATTGAAGTAAGCTATCTA
Source organism: uncultured Pseudomonadota bacterium (assembly GCA_903918375.1). Taxonomy (GTDB): domain Bacteria; phylum Pseudomonadota; class Gammaproteobacteria; order Methylococcales; family Methylomonadaceae; genus Methylomonas. The sequence goes on from CAIXED010000075.1 coordinate 13,059, forward strand.
AAGCTTGTCCGTAAATGCGGTCAGCGTTAGTTGGCTTGATTTCATCGAGTAGGCAAGTGCTACCCAAATCTTCCAACATCAAAAAACCTTGTTCGCTATTCATTGCCTCAATCGCGGGAACATGGAGATTAGCGTTGGCAAATAGCTTGGCAATCCGAATGAATGGTTCGGTATTTTCCTTATCGGGTGGTGCGTCCATGATGATATGGCGACCTTGGGTGTGAATCACTCGAAAATAACGTCGAAAACTGGCATCGCTAGAGGCTGGTTCAAGGCTTTGAATATCAAGCTTAATTTGGGTTTTTAGCCAATTGCTAAGCGCTAAGATGCGCGGGTCAGTATCGGAGGAGTACATTATTTATTATTTGCAAGTCAACCTAAGGTAAAATATGCCGATATTTTATTCGATTTCCAATCCGCTAAGTTAATTTAGCCGCCTTCTCTCAGATATGAATTTTCGGTTTTCAAAAATTTGGTTAGCAATATCGTTTTTTTCGGGGGCAACTCATGCCGCCAGCAATGCTGTATGGAATTGTGAGCAGAGTCAAAATGGTGAATGGACTTGTTTAAATCAAGGTCCAGCGGCTACTGCAGAAACCCCAAAAGCACCGGCTGTCGCGGTTGAAAAGCCCCAAGTTAAAGTGATAGAAGCGCCTATTCAAACAGCCCTGCCACAAAATAATTTACCGACTCCGCCTGTTAAGCTAGAGCCTGTTGTTGCGCAACCGATTATTGCGCCGGTGAAAGCTATCGAGCAGCCAGTGGTTCAGCAAGCTAAACCGCAAATATCGGAAAAGTTAGCAGAAAAATTAGCGGATGAATCTCAGAAGCTACACATCAAAATTAACGAAAAATCAAAAGTAGCCACGGAAGATAAGAAACCATTACCTAATCGTGACGCAACGACGAATACAGCCAGTGCGGGCGGTGTGCCAGGCTGGAATTGTAAGGGCGGTGACAGCAAAAGTTGGAATTGCAACTTAGTAGGGCCTGATCCTCAAGGTGAAGCACAACAAGTATCGACTGTCTCCACCGCACAAAATTCTTATTTCCTAACCCCCACTTTCAACCAAGCCCAAGAGCGGACTTTCCAAACGTTACGTGCCGAATTTGATAGTGACCCTTGGCAAAACTGCCAAAGTTGGGGCGCTAAGAAACGTAAGGTTAAGCCGATATCACAAAATGCTCGCGAAACAGCGGAAACGATCGTCAATGCCGATTCATCGGAGATGTTTGATGGTAATGTGATGAGTTTTGCAGGTAATGTTGATTTAACGCGTGCCGATCAGCATATGTTGGCTGATCAAGCTAGTTACGATGCCAGTGCCGATACTATGGATGCCCAAGGTAACGTTATTTATAGTGAACAGCAGTTGGCGTTTTCAAGCGATACAGCGTCATTAAGTTTGAATAAAGACGAGGCTCGGCTAAGAAAAGCCCAATTTATTGCGGCCGAAGCACCATTACGCGGTTCGGCGGATGTGGTTTATCGAGATAGCAAAGATTTAACTCGCTATAACGAAGCGGCGTTTACCAGTTGCGCCCCAGGCAATCAAGATTGGATGGCTCATGCAGAACGGTTAAAAATTAACCGTGAATCAGGGCAAGGTTCGGCTAAAAATGCTTGGTTAGAGTTTAAAGGGGTGCCGATTCTTTATGCGCCTTATATTTCATTCCCTACCGATAACCGACGTTTATCAGGTTTATTAGCGCCTAATTTTAGTGCTAGTCAGCGAAATGGTTTTGATACCACGATGCCGTTTTATTGGAATATCGCACCGAATTACGACATGGTTATCACGCCACGTTATTTAGCAAAACGAGGTGGAATGTTGCGGGAGAAATTCCGCTATATGACGGACTCATCAAGAGGTACGTTTGGTGCGGAATATATGCCTAACGATGAGATTCTCAATAAAGCTCGTTACTCAGCTTCACTAAAAGATCAAAGAACCCTGACATCTAGTTTAAATTCAGTTATGGATTTGAATTATGTTTCAGATAATCGCTATTTTAATGACCTTAATAATGCCTTAGGATTTCAATCCAGTAGTTATTTGCCGAGTACGGCATTTTTAAATTACGGCAGAAAAGATGTTTCTTTTACAACTGGAATATACCATTATCAATCGGTTGATAAATTTTATTCTGAAAATAAAGCGTTAATGCCTTACGACTTATTGCCAAGGATAAATTTGAATCTCAATCATGATTTTGAAAGCTTACCCATAAAGGTAGGTATGGATAATCAGTTTAGCTATTTTTATCATCAATATAGTGACCAAGCGATTGCTGAGAATTTGCGTACAACTGCCCTTCATAATGTTGATCCTACAATTGCCATTTCTCCAATCCGCCCTAATGCTCAACGTATTAATATTGCACCTTCTGTTAGTTTGCCTTTGGAATCTACAGCTGGTTTTTTCATTCCCAAAGTGGTCGGGCAATACACTCAATATCAATTAACTAATCAGGCAGAAGGTTCCCCATCTAGTATTAATAGAGTGTTACCTATGTTTTCGGTTGATACTGGGACGGCATTTGAGAAACAAGTTAATGTTGGAGACACCCCTTATACTCATGCGCTAGAGCCTCGAATGTACTATTTGTATATTCCGCGTAAAGATCAAAATAATATACCAATTTTTGATTCTAGTATTTTGGATACTAATTTCTATAGTTTATTTCGTGAAAATCGGTTTAGCAGTGTCGATAGAGTACAAGATGCTAATCAGTTAACCCTTGCTGGAACATCAAGACTTATTGATGGCGCAACTGGCTTGGAACCGCTAAAAGTCAGTTTAGGGCAGATTTTGTATTTCCAAAATAGAAGTGTTGATTTGGATTATTTGACAAATAATATTCAGCCGCAAACTAGTAAAACATCTAACTTTATTGGTGAGGTTAGTGGGCAGATAAATAAGAATTTATCCTATATGACTGGTGCTCAATGGGATCCAGAAAATAATAGTATGTCGAGGGGGCAGGCGGTACTCAAATTTCGTAATCAATCTAGTGAACTATTCGATATTGGTTATCGCTATCGTCGTAAAGATCAAAATATTACCCAAAACCAGTCTGTGCAGACTATTTCTCAAACCGACGTTTCATTCCGCTGGCCTTTATTTAATGAATGGTATGGCTTAGGTCGTTGGCAATATTCATTAAATTTCGATAGAACTACTGAAAGTTTCATTGGCTTGGAAAAAGAAAATTGTTGCTGGCGTTTCCGAGTCATTGCGCGTCGATATATTAATGGTTATCAGACTAATCAAACTTTAACAGGTATCAATAATTTGTCTGATGCGAGTCTAAAACCAGAAACCGCGTTTTTCTTCCAGCTAGAACTCAAAGGTCTCACCAGTTTCGGTGATAGCGTTGACAGCTTCTTACAAACTAACCTCAACGGCTATCGCAAAGCCAGTTATTACGAATAAATTAATAGCATGATTAATAGATTATTTTTGGCAGTATTGCTTGTTGGCTTAAGCACTTTTAGTCTTCAATCCCACGCTGAGGTTTTAGATCGGATCGTGGCTGTTGTTGAAGAGGATGTGATTTTAGAGCATGAGTTAGATAACGAAGTCGCAGGTATTGCCGCTAAATTAAGAAGTGGCAATGTCGCTATGCCACCTGAATATGTTTTAAGAAAACAAGTGCTGGAAAGAATGATCGTCGATAAATTGCAGCGTCAAATGGCAGCAAAATCCGGCATTCAAGTAAGCGAAGAAATGCTGCAAAACTCGGTTAACGAGATCGCTTCCAGAAATGGTTTGTCGGTTGATGCCTTTCGTAGCGAAATTGAAAGACAAGGCATGAGCTATAAAAGCTTTGAAGATAATCTGCGTAATGAAATTGTCACCAATCAATTACGCGGTAGAGAAATTGGTTCGCGTATCAAAGTGACCGATGCTGAAGTGAACCATTTTATGGAAACCCAAGGCAAAATCGCCTCGCTTAACTCGCAATATCATTTGGGTCATATCTTAATTGCGGTTTCTCAATCAGCTTCTTCAACAGCAATCCAAAAAGCCAGTCAAAGAGCCGAACAAGTGGTTGCTGATTTACGGAGTGGTAAAGATTTTAAACAAATGGCGATGAGCGTATCCGATGATGACAATGCCTTAAAAGGCGGTGATTTGGGCTGGCGTTCGATGGGACAAATCCCGACCTTATTTACCGATGTTGTCGCAGCGATGAATAACGGTGATGTATCAGATCCGGTTCGCAGTCCTAGTGGTTTTCATATTATTAAAATTTTGGGCGTAGAAGGTAGTAGTCAGCACATCATTACCAAAACCAAAGTTAGACATATTTTGGTTAAAACCAATGAGCTGGTTGACGATAGCGAAGCCAGAAAACGCTTGCTAGGGTTGCGGGAACGGATTGTTGATGGCGATGATTTTGCTGCTTTAGCAAGAGCGCATTCCGATGATAAAGGCTCGGCGATTAATGGTGGGTCTTTAGATTGGGTGACGCCAGGTGCTTTGGTACCGCCGTTTGAAGAGGCGATGAATAAACTTGAAATTAATCAAGTCAGCCAGCCAGTACAAACCCAATTTGGTTGGCATTTGATTCAGGTGCTGGGCAGAGAAAATCAAGACAATAGTGATCAGTTTAAGAAAGATAAAATTCGTGATGAATTGCGTAAACGCAAAATCGAAGAAGAAACTGAGTTATGGCTAAGACGTTTGCGTGATGAAGCTTTCGTTGAAATTGAGGCGGAAAGACTATAAATGCAAACTAAGGATGGCTATGAACTGGGTATCGACGATGCCGAGTTAGCTGAACATTTACAGCAAATTATTAATCAGCAGCCGCTTAATGAACAGCGGGCATTGATTAAAGTTTTGTCAGCACAATTAGGCTTTAGTGTTTTAGATTTTGCGGCGGCATTATTATTTGTTTATAAACCTGACGCCGATACCCTTAATAATTCCGCTCAAACGGTTAATACCAATAATCTACGCAGTCGTACCACTTTCCGCTCAGTTCGCTATCGTCTGGATGTCGGTAGCCAGCACAATGTCTGCAAAGAACAAATCCAAGCGGTATTAATCGAAGAATCCGGTGTTGATAAAAAACGCATTGGCCGCATCGATATTCGTCATAACTACACTTTGGTTGAGCTACCCGACGGTATGCCTGCCGATATTTTCCAATTACTTTCTGAAGCCACTGTTGCCGATAGAAAGCTTGCCTTAAAGCGCGTTAAATCCAACCGTCGTCGTCCTCGCGAAGCCTGATTTTTCAGGAAAACAGGAATTCTTCCTATAGGTAGCTGATTGTTAGGCCATTACAATGCGCCACGGTTAAACACTATCATTAGGACGCAAACGCGCATTTATGAAAGCAACAAAGCAAACATCACTCTCAGCGCTAGCTTTGGCGCTGGCCATTAGCCCAACTTGGGCGGCAGAAACAGTCAAGGATGCTGACAAAAATAATCAACCCGCTAATGAATTAAGTGAAGTTGAAGTAGTTGAGATTTCACCTTTAGACGGCTTGAATCAAACCAAAGACAAAATCCCCGCGCCAGTACAAACCGCTACTGACAAAGATATTGCCAAAACCAATGCGATTAATGTCACTGATTTTATGAATCGTTCTTTGGGTAGCGTCTATGTCAATGACACCCAAGGTAATGGCTTCCAACCCGATGTTAACTATCGCGGCTTTACCGCTTCGCCTTTGGCTGGAACACCGCAAGGGCTTTCGGTTTACATGGATGGTGTGCGTTTAAATCAGCCGTTTGGTGATGTGGTGAGTTGGGACTTGATTCCTAAGTCAGCGATTAAATCGATGGCGATGATGCCAGGCTCTAATCCGTTGTTTGGGCGTAATACGCTAGGTGGTGCGCTATCGATAGAAACTAAAAGTGGCAAATCCAATTCTGGCACCTCTATTCAAGGTTTAGGCGGCTCCTATGGTCGCAACGCCTATGAATTTGAACACGGTGGTTTCGATAAAAAAACCGGTTTGGATTGGTTTATCACCGGCAACTATTATCAAGATCAAGGTTGGCGACAAGCTTCACCGTCTAACGTGCGGCAGATTTTCGGTAAAGTCGGTTGGGAAGGCGAAAAAACCGATTTGAAATTGACTACCGCTTATAACGATAACAGTTTGATTGGTAATGGATTGCAAACCGTTGACGGTTTGAAACAGGATTACACCAGTGTTTATACCACGCCGGATATTACTGAAAATCGTTCGTTGTTTTTGAATTTAGAAGGGAAATATCAACTTAATAGCAAATTAGTATTAGCAGGTAATTCGTATTACCGGAATATTAAAACTGGGGCTATGAATGGGGATATTAACAATGATGCTTTTGGCGGAACTGTTTATCAATTTGGTCTTTTGGGAAATAGGCGAATTAGAGATCCCGCCAGAGATCCTGCGTTTCCAAGCGCAAGGTGTATTTCTCAAGCAGCAGCTATACCAGGTGAACCATCAGAAAAGTGTAATGGGCTTATTACTCAAAGCACAACGCAACAACAAAACTGGGGTACTCAAGGTCAAGCGATTTTCAATGACAAATTATTTGGTATGGACAACCAGTTTTTATTTGGTGGTGCTTATGATCAAAGTGTTATTGGTTATAACCAATATGGTCAGTATGGGTATTTAAACCCTAATGGCAGCGTAACAGCTGTCAGTGGTGCAGCTGCAACGGCAACTAATAATGGATTGTATTTCAATGATGCCGCTGATGGAGGTTCACAAGTGGATAATCGTGTCTCTTTGAGTGGTGATACAGTGACTTGGAGCTTCTTTACCGAGGATACCTTTAGTCCAACCAAGAATCTGCACATCACTGCTTCCGGTCGATACAACTACACATCGGTTAGTAATAAAGATTGGTTGAGTAATCAGCATTATCAAAATCATGAACTTGGTGCTGTTAACTATGATCCGGGTGTCGCTATTGACCCCACTGCCTCTTTATCCGGCAAGCATATTTTCGACCGCTTTAATCCCTCGGTTGGTTTAACTTACAACCCTTATGAAGCAATTGGTTTTTACGCCGGTTACAACGAAGGAACCCGTGCGCCAACCACGATTGAATTGGGCTGTGCTAATCCAAATCAACCCTGCAAATTACCTAATTCGATGGCAGGTGATCCAAGTTTGAAGCAAGTGATTACTCAAAACTGGGAAGCCGGTTTTAGAGGCTTGTTGCCAGGGAAAGTTAACTGGAGTTTGGGTTACTTCAATATTTTGAATACCAACGATATTCAGTTTGTTGCCGCACCCGATACGATTGCTAATGGCTATGGCTACTTTAAGAATTTTGGTAAAACCCAGCGTCAAGGGATTGAGGCAAGTCTTGATCGTAAAGTTGAAGATTGGAGTATTGGTGCTAATTACACTTATCTCGATGCCACTTATCAATCGACTGAAACCCTTAACAGCCAATACAACTTGGCAGGTAGTAATCCCGGTGTTGATGGCAGTAGCATTACCGTAAATCCTGGAAACAATCTGCCATTGGTGCCTAAGCACACCTTCAAAACCTATGTTGATTACCAACTGACCAAGGAGTGGGGCACCAACTTAAATATTATTGGTTTCTCGCAATCGTTTGTTAGAGGCAACGAGAACAATAACCAGCAAACTAATGGCACAGTGCCGGGCTATGTGGTTGCTAACTATGGCGTTCGTTATGCACCGGAGTTTGTCAAAGGCTTACAAGTTTTTGGTCAGGTTAATAATATTCTCGATCAACAGCATTACACCGCTGGTCAGTTTGGTGCTGCGGGTATTGCTAATGGCCAATATCAAAACAATCCAACCGGTACCACCTTCTACGGCCCCGGCGCCCCTCGAACTTGGTGGCTCGGTATGCGCTATAGCTTCTAAGTTATAGCTAACAGTTTTCAGCCACAGCTTTCGCTTTAAGGATGAGTGATTGATCTACCTGTGGTTGAATTTAAACTTAGCAAGGATGCATGCATAATCATGTTGTGTGTTTTCAAGGGGCGTTTTACGCCCCTTGCTTTTTTAATCCGTCATTCAGTGATTGAGCAGAGTAAAATAACCAGTTATGCCGATGCCGGCACACTTTGTTTATTTGCCAGACACTATGACCATTCAATATATTAATCGCCCCGAACAACTCGCCGACCTTTGCCAGCTGATTAACCAAGAACCTTGGATTGCGCTGGATACCGAATTCTTAAGAGAAAAAACCTACTACCCGAAATTTTGTTTACTACAAATCGCTTCACCAACTTGGGTGGCTTGTGTTGATCCTATCGCGATTGATGATCTAAAACCCCTGTTTGATGCTATTTACAATCCCAGTATCATCAAAGTCCTTCATGCCTGCCGCCAAGATTTAGAAATTTTCTATCAAATCACCGGCAAAGTACCTGGGCCGATTTTTGATACCCAGATTGCCGCACCCTTGTTAGGTTTTCAAGAAAACCCCGGTTACGCGATGCTGGTTTCTAGCTTTTTAAACGTCAATCTCAATAAAGCCCACACCCGAACCGATTGGTCTGTGCGTCCTTTAAGCGAAGACCAAATCCAATATGCCGCTGATGACGTGATTTATCTATGCAAAATTTACCGCATCATGTGCGAGCAGCTCGAAAAGCTAGGCCGCAGTGATTGGTTGGAAAGTGATTTTGAATTATTGAAAGACCCAGAGTTGTATCAGCTGTCACCGGAAAATGCTTGGTTCAAAATTCGCGGCAAAAACAAGTTAACTGGCAGACAGTTATCAATTATGCAAAGTCTGACCGAATGGCGCGAACGCACCGCCCAGCAAGAAAACAAACCCCGCAGCTGGTTGTTGCAAGATGATTTATTGCTAGAGTTAGCCAAATTACAGCCAGTAACGGTGCCTGAATTAGCCAAAATCCGCAATATCACCGATAGAACCGTCAATCGCTACGGCAAAGTGTTGTGTGAATTAGTCGATGCCGCCCGTCAACAATTGCCTAAGCCCTTGAATGAAAAAGACCGTCCCGCGAAACGCAGCCAGCAACAAGAAGCGGTGTTGGATGTCTTGAGTGCCGTTGTGCGGATTCGCGCAGATCAAAACTCCTTGAATCCGATTATTTTGGCAACCCGTAAAGATCTTGAAGACTTGTTATTTGGCGGTGAAGATTGTGTTTTATTACACGGCTGGCGCTTCAATATGGTCGGTAAAGAGTTACAAGGTTTATTAAATGGCGAACTGAATTTAAGCCTAACTCCAGAAGCGGTAGTGATTAATCCAGTCTAAATCCGGCAATAAATTAGCCGCTAACAAACTGGCATAACATTGATAAGCGGCAAATCCCGCTAGTAACAGAAAAAACACGCCGCTGATTTTGTGTAGCAAAGTCAGCGGCATTTTTTGTAATACCGTCCGCCCCGCCCAGACACCTAGCGCCGAAGTCAAAGCTAATGCCAAGGTTGCGCCTAACCAAACCGCAGCAGGTTGAGCGGTGCTGCTCAATGCCACCACCGCTAATTGGGTTTTATCGCCAAATTCAGCGACGGTAATCAGTAAAAAAGTAGTCAGAAAAATATTATGTCCACTTTTTTCCACGACTTGTTCATCGTCATCATCGGCTTTAGCAAACAAAGCTTGCAGACCAAATCCGGCAAATAACAAGGCGACGACCCCTGCGACCCAATAATCCGGCAACCAATTGGCAATCACGGTGCCAAAAATAACCGCCAAACTATTCAATAAAGCAAACGCTGCCAGCGCTCCCAGCATGACAGGCAAGCCTCGGTGACGAGCCGCTAAAGTCATGCACACTAATTGGCTTTTATCGCCAATTTCCGCGGCGGTGATTAAAGCGAAACTGGTGGTTGTGGTGGTGAGTAGTTCACTCAAGTTGCTTGGAAGCAGAAGGTCTAGGTTGGGCATGGTTGGGAAGTGAGTAGGATTGAGAAATTTAAGTTTTACGCTGAGCGGTCGATGTGTAGAAGTTAACTTTGCTGCGCCAAACAGTCGTCTTAACTGCTGTTACGCAGGAATTTCAGTCATTCTCGGATATAGCCGTCATTCCCGCGAAGGCGGGAATCCAGGCCTCGAAGCCAACAACCTAGATTCCCGCCTTCGCGGGAA
>CAIXED010000076.1 GCA_903918375.1 uncultured Pseudomonadota bacterium
GAAATTCGAGTTTTTGCAAACGCACATCAAAAATACTCTCAACCTGCTGCCGGGTAACATAGCCCTCCGGCAGTTCGACGACCTTGAGGATTTTTTGCCACAGTTCTTGCGCTGTAAAGGGGTATGGCGCCTCAAACGGCAGCGATGCGGCATCGGGCTTTAGGTTTTCACCGTTTGTAATAAGTTGAGAGGCTTCGTTGACTTTGGCGATTTCGGTTTGCATGGTGTTTCCTTGCGATAGTGGTGAATAATCGTCGGAAAATGCCATCAGCGGAGACATCATCAAAAACGGTAGCAGTGCGAAGTGCAACAACCAACCGGTATGACGTTTGATATGGCTTAAATTATCCTTATTCATATAATTCTCCAAGATACTATTAATTTTATTCATACAATCCGTACTTAAAAACAGAATACAACGCTATAAGGTACGCCAAAAATAGCTTGTGCCAAGCCTACAAAGAGGTATAGCGTTCGCGAGCGATGGGCCTCCTTGCATCAGCAGTATCCTACGAAAGCGATTGATTATCAGCACACCGTATCCTGTACATTCAACAACAAGCCACGCAAAACTACTACCCCAATTGGGTTCGCTCCGCTTTTCTTGCTAAAATCGCCAACCTTGTTGTTTTGGGAAAAAATTTAATTTTATGGACAATCTGCATCAACCACCCTTGGTTGTGACCAATTTAAGCTGCCAGCGTGATGATCGCTTACTGTTTTCTGATTTAAGTTTTAGCCTGAATCACGGTGAAATTTTGTTGCTGGAAGGCAGTAACGGCAGCGGTAAAACCTCGTTATTACGGATTCTATGCGGTTTTAGAGAAGCTGATGCCGGTGAGATTTTCTGGTGCGGTGAGGCGATGGCTGATAGCCGTTATTTTGCGGATATGGCTTATGTCGGTCATGCCGATGGCAGTAAAAAAGAGCTGACGGTGTTGGAAAATCTGAAATTCGCCCAAGCCCTGAAACAAGTCGGTCGCTATTCCATCGAACAAGCGTTAGAAAAAGTCCAACTCAGCGGTTACGATGATAACTTGCTACAAACCTTGTCTGCTGGCCAAAAACGCCGTTTATCATTAGCGCGATTATTAATTACCGATAACCGGCTTTGGATTTTAGATGAACCATTTACCTCTTTAGACCGTCAAGGTATCGTGCTAATTGAGTCATTGATGGCAGAGCATGTTGCCCAAGGCGGCATGGTGATTCTGACTTCGCATCACGATTTAAGCTTACCTTTTAACGCCATTCAGCGTATTCATTTAGATTCATGTCATTAACCACTGCTTTTTTTGCCATTATCCGCCGCGATTTATTGCTGGCGTTTCGCCGCCGTGCTGAGTTGGCTAATCCTTTGCTGTTTTTTGTGATGGTGGTGACTTTGTTCCCGCTGGCGGTGGGGGCGCAGCCCAATTTATTACAAGCGATGGCGCCGGGGGTGATTTGGGTGGCGGCTTTGTTGGCGGCTTTGTTGTCGTTGGATAATCTGTTTCGCTCGGATTTTGAGGACGGTTCTTTAGAGCAACTGCTGTTAAGTCCACATTCTTTGTCGATTTTAGTGCTGGGTAAAATTCTCGCGCACTGGCTGGTGACTGGCTTACCTTTATTATTGGTGGCACCGTTGTTGGCGCTGTTTTTAGGCTTGCCACAGGCGGCAATGGGAACTTTATGGCTGACACTCATCTTAGCTACACCGATGTTAAGCTTGATCGGCGCGATTGGCGTGGCTTTAACCGTTGGTTTGCGGCGTGGCGGGATGATTTTGTCTTTGCTGGTTTTACCTTTGTATATTCCAGTGTTGATTTTTGCCAGTAACGCTGTAGACCGCGCCGCGAGCGGTTTGCCAGTGACGGCGCAATTGAATATTTTATTGGCGATGTTGATTTTGGCGCTGGTGTTAGTGCCGTTACCGACGTCTGCCGCTTTAAAAATGAGTGTTAATTAAAACTATGTCTTGGATTCCTACGCCGATTAGTCGGTTTTTTCATCGCACTTCGTCTCCACCGCATTTTTACGCTTTAGCGAATCGCTGGTTGCCGTGGTTAACCGCGCTGTTTTTGTTGTTGTTAGGCGCTGGTTTGTATGGCGGTTTGTATTTGGCACCGGCTGATTATCAGCAAGGCGATAGTTACCGGATTATTTACGTCCATGTGCCTGCTGCTTGGATGTCGCTGTTTATCTATGTGTTGATGGCGGTGATGGGGGCGATTGCTTTAGTGTGGCGAATGAAACTCGCTGAAGTGATGTTGATTAGCAGTGCGCCGATTGGCGCGGGTTTTACCTTTATCGCCTTGGTTACCGGTTCCTTGTGGGGTAAACCGATGTGGGGGACTTGGTGGGTATGGGATGCGCGTCTGACTTCGGAATTGATTTTGTTATTCCTCTATCTGGGCGTGATTAGTTTGTACGGGGCGATTGAAGACAAAAAAGCCGCCGCCAAAGCAGTGTCGATTTTGGCTTTGGTCGGAGTGGTGAATATCCCGATTATTCATTACTCGGTCGAATGGTGGAACACGCTGCATCAAGGGCCAACCGTGACCAAAATCGATAAACCGTCGATTCATGTCAGTATGTTAGTGCCGCTGTTGTTAATGGCGTTGGCGTTTAAAGTGTATTACCTGATTGCGGTGTTACAGGCTGCCAAGTTGGAATTAGTAAGACGCGAAGCCAGTTCGCAATGGGTGAAAAATCTGCTGGAGACTAAGCTATGAGTTTTGAACAATTTTTAAACATGGGCGGTTACGGTTGGTATGTCTGGCCGTCGTATGCTTTGACGGCCTTGGTGTTGCTGATTAATTGCCTGTCACCGATGCTGCAACGTAAACAACTGCTCAGACAGCTTGCTCTTAAACAAAAACGCGGACAACGATGAAACCAGCTCGCAAACAACGTTTAATTTTAATCGCCATTATGTTGGCCGGCATTGGTTTAGCGGCAACTTTTGCCTTGAAAGCCTTTAACGAAAACTTGATGTACTTTTTTTCTACCTCGGACGTGGTCAGCGGCAAAGCGCCGAAAGACGCCTTGTTTCGCTTAGGCGGTATGGTGGTAAAAGGCAGTGTCGAACGTGCTGAATCCAGCTTGTTGGTGAAATTTAAACTCAGCGATTTCAGTCAAGAAGTGACGGTCGAATACAGCGGCATCTTGCCGGATTTGTTCCGCGAAGGGCAGGGCATCGTCGCCAAAGGTCGCTTGGATAGTCGCGGGGTATTTGTCGCCGAAGAAGTGCTGGCTAAGCATGATGAAAACTACATGCCGCCAGAAGTCAAAGCCAGTTTGAAAACCCCAGCCGAGGTCGCACAATGATTCCAGAGATTGGTCATTTTGCTTTAATTCTGGCTTTGCTGATGGCGCTGGTACAAGGTGTATTGCCATTGATTGGTGCTAATCGCGGTATTGCTGCTTGGGTGCAAGTCGCTAAACCCGCTGCTTACGGACAATTGTTGTTTATGGCTTTGGCCTATGGCTGTTTGACCTATAGCTTTATCAATCACGATTTTTCGGTGGCTTATGTCGCGCAAAACTCCAATACCCAGTTGCCGTTTTTATATTTAATTTCTGGAGTTTGGGGCGCACACGAAGGCTCGTTGTTGTTGTGGGCGTTTACTTTGTCAATTTGGACCGGCTTGGTCGCTGCTTTTAGTCGGCAAATGCCTGATACCACTCGCGCCAATGTATTAAGCGTGATGGGCTTGGTCAGCGTCGGTTTTATCTTGTTTTTATTACTGACCTCCAACCCGTTTTTACGTTTATTCCCTTTCCCAACTGAAGGTCACGATTTAAACCCCTTGTTACAAGACCCCGGTTTAGCGATTCATCCGCCGATGTTGTACATGGGTTATGTCGGCTTTGCGGTGCCGTTTGCGTTTGCGATTGCTTGTTTATTAGAAGGCAAGCTGGATGCGGCTTGGGCGCGTTGGTCAAGACCTTGGACTAACGTGGCTTGGTTGTTTTTAACCTTGGGAATTACCTTAGGTAGCTGGTGGGCGTATTACGAATTAGGTTGGGGCGGCTGGTGGTTTTGGGATCCGGTTGAAAATGCCTCGTTTATGCCTTGGTTGGTCGGCACGGCTTTGATTCATTCGTTAGCGGCGACCGAGAAACGCGGTGTGTTTAAAACTTGGACGGTGTTATTGGCGATTTTTGCTTTTTCACTGAGTTTGTTAGGCACCTTTTTAGTCCGTTCTGGCGTGTTAACTTCGGTTCATGCCTTTGCCAGCGATCCGGCGCGTGGCGTGTTTATTCTGATTTTCTTAGGTTTGGTGGTTGGCGGTTCCTTATTGCTGTATGCGATTCGTGCGCCACAGGTTAAAAGCAGCGCTAGTTTTGAATTGGTGTCACGGGAATCGGTGTTGTTAATCAACAATGTCTTGTTAGTGGTCACCGCCGCCAGTATTTTGCTCGGTACTTTGTATCCGTTGGTGATTGATGCTTTAGGATTGGGCAAATTGTCAGTCGGGCCGCCGTATTTCAATGCGGTATTTATTCCCTTAATGGCACCATTGGCCTTGGTAGTCGGCTTTGGGATGTTGTTACGCTGGAAAGCTGATGACCTAAAAACTGTGAGCAAACGCTTAATTGGCGTGGCGATTGCCTGTGTCAGTATTGCCTTATTAGCACCGTTAGCAATGCCATTTTATTCATGGGCGGCAGCGTTGGGTTTAGCGTTGGCATTATGGACTTTGACGGTTTCGGTTTATGCCTTTAAACAACGTCTGCAAACTGTTTCATGGGCGCGTTTCAGACAAATTCCGGCTGGTTTTTATGGCATGACCGTGGCGCATATCGGCATTGCTGTATTTGTGATTGGCATTACTTTTACTTCGGTTTACAGCATCGAACGCGATGTGCGTTTAGCACCTAATGAAACGGTCGATTTATTCGGCTACGTGTTCAAATTTCATCATGTCATTCAAAGCCAAGGGGTTAATTATCAAGCCGAGCAAGGCTATTTAACCGTCAGTTATCACGATCAAGTGGTGGCTGAATTAGCACCGCAAAAACGGGTTTATCGGGTGCAAAAAATGCCGATGACCGAAGCGGCGATTGATGCTGGTTTATTTCGGGATTTATTTGTCGCCTTGGGCGAACCTTTAGGTAACGACGGCGCATGGAGTTTGCGCGTTTATTACAAAGCCTTTATTCGCTGGATTTGGCTAGGTGGTGTGTTGATGGCAGCCGGTGGTTTATTAGCCGCTTGCGACCGACGCTACCGCATTCTTAACAAAAAATCATTGACTGCCGATGCTTAAATATTTACTGCCTTTTCTATTGTTTATTGCCTTAGCGGTGTTTTTAGCACTGGGTTTAAAGCTCAATCCTAAAGATATTCCATCGCCATTGATCGACAAACCAGCACCAGCGTTTAGTTTGCCGATTTTGGGTATTCCTGAAAAAAAATTGTCGAATCAGGATTTACAAGGCCAAGTCTGGTTATTAAATGTTTGGGCGTCATGGTGTGCGTCTTGCCGTGAAGAGCATCCGGTATTGTTGCAATTAGCACAGCAATCATCAGTGACTTTAGTGGGGCTGAATTACAAAGACCAAGCCTATGCGGCTATCGAATGGCTAAGCAATCTCGGTAATCCTTACACCGTCAGCTTGATGGATAGCGAAGGCAGAACGGGGATTGATTATGGGGTTTATGGCGTGCCGGAAACCTTTGTTATCGATAAGCGCGGGGTGATTCGCTACAAACATACTGGCGCAGTGACCGCTGATGATCTTGAAAAAGTCTTTATGCCTTTAATTAACCAATTAGAAGCCGAAGTGCTATGAAAATTTTAGTCATTCTGTGCTTGAGTTTGTTGACTTCACTCAGCTATGCCGAGATTGAACATCATGATTTTCAAAGCCTTGAGCAAGAACAAAGCTATCAAACCTTGATTTCCGAATTGCGTTGCCTAGTTTGTCAAAATCAAACCATCGCCGATTCCAACGCAGCTTTAGCCAAAGACTTACGTCGTCAAGTTTACGAAATGCTGCAACAAGGTCAAAGCCAACAGCAAATCGCCGATTTTATGACTGAACGCTACGGTGATTTTGTTTTGTACAACCCCAATTTCAATCTAAAAACCGGCTTGTTATGGCTAGGGCCGGCGCTGTTTTTATTGATTGGTTTGATTGCCGTTTTGTTATTTGCGCGTAAAAAAACCAATAGCGAAAGCGGATTAACTGACGAACAAAAAAGCCAGTTAGCCAAAATTTTAGATGAAGGTGAAAAACCGTGAATATCCTGTTTTGGTTAATTATCGCGGCGCTGGTTTTATTAGCTTTAGGCTTGTTGATTTTGCCGATTTGGCGACAAAAAACCGTGTTAAGCGTTAGCCATTCGCAAGACAATATTGCCATTGCCCGCCAACGCTTGGCCGAATTGAAACAGCAATTAGTCGATGCTGAAATTAGCCAATCGCAATACGACCAATATTATTTGGAATTACAGCAAAGCCTAAACGACGATTTAAGCAGTGCTAGTGACATGCCTGCGTCACAAGGCAAAGGTCGTTGGGTTGTTTGGCTGTTATTGCTGTTAGTCCCTGCTGTGAGTGTGCCGCTGTATTTGAATTTGGGTGACAGCTTAGCCTTAGAAAAAGCCCAGTTACAACAAAACGCCACCGAAATTCACGACAAAATTCCTGGCTTAATCGCTCATTTGCAACAAAATCCCAGCGATTTACAAGGCTGGTTAATGCTAGGCAAGTCGTATGTGTTTTTGCAAGATTACCCAAAAGCTGCGCAAGTCTTTGCCAAGTTGTATCAGTTACAACCCGATAATTTAGAAGTCATTTTAAATTATGCCGATAATCTGGCGATGAGTCGTGATGGTCAACTCGCTGGCGAACCTGCAGCTTTAATCGAAAAAGCCCTGACACTTGAGCCGAATAATAACGAAGCCTTATGGTTAGCGGGCATGGCAAAAATGGAAGTAGGCGATTATCAACAAGCGCTGAACTATTGGCAAAAACTCGCCAACCAGTTGCCGGCAGATGCCGAAGGCCTGGGGCAAGTGCAAGCGATGATTGCCGAAGCCTCCGCGCAAGCCAATACCCCAAAAACCGAAATTGCGGTCAAAGTCACTCTGGATGCGACCCTCAAAGCCCAAACTAATCAAACCTTGTTCGTCTATGCCCAAGCCGTTACCGGCCCGAAAATGCCGCTGGCGATAGTTCGTAAACAAGTCAGTGATTTACCATTAAGTATTAATCTAAACGACAGCATGGCGATGCAGCCTAATTTGCATTTAGCCGATTTTAAACAGCTAAAAATCATTGCCCGTATTTCCAAAACCGGCGATGCTTCCACCCAAAAGGGTGATTTAATCGGCAGCACCGAGATCAGTTTGCCGATAAGCCAACCGGTCAGCATTTTAATTAACCAAGCAGTAGACTAATGGATCAATCAATCAAATTCGATTTAGACCTGATTAACCGCTACAACAAATCAGGCCCACGTTACACGTCCTACCCAACCGCGCTGGAATTGCACGAAGGCTTTGGCGATCTCGAATACCGCCAACAAATCGCCAAATCCAATGCCGCTGGCGGGCCGTTGTCGCTATATTTCCATATTCCATTTTGCGACACGGTGTGTTTTTACTGCGCTTGTAACAAAATCATCACCAAAAACCGCGCTCATGCGGTGCCGTATTTGGATAGTTTGGTCAGCGAAATTGCCATGCAAGGTGATTTGTTCGACAAAAATCGGCTGGTCAATCAATTGCATTGGGGCGGCGGCACACCAACCTTTTTGAACTTTGAACAAATGAAACGCTTGATGGACGCTACCCGTCAGCATTTCAGTTTGCGTGATGATGACCAAGGCGAATACTCGATTGAAGTTGACCCGCGCGAAACCAATGATCAAACCATCGCTCAATTGCGTCAATTGGGTTTCAATCGCATCAGCTTAGGTTTGCAAGATTTTGATCCAGCGGTACAAAAAGCCGTCAATCGTCTGCAAAGCAAAGAACAAACTTTTGCGGTGTTGGAAGCGGCCAGAAAAGAAGGTTTCCGCTCCACCAATGTCGATTTAATCTACGGCTTGCCGCTGCAAACCGAACAAACCTTCGCCAGCACTTTGGATCAAGTGTTGGAATATTCGCCAGATCGGTTCTCGATTTTTAACTACGCCCACATGCCGAGCAAGTTTAAAACCCAGCGCCAAATCAACGAAGCCGATATGCCAACCCCCGCTTTGCGTTTGGAAATTCTGCAAATGGTCGGCAAAAAACTCACTGATGCTGGTTATGTTTATATCGGTATGGATCATTTCGCTAAACCTGATGACGAACTAGCGATTGCTCAACGCGAAGGCAAGCTGTACCGCAATTTCCAAGGCTATTCGACCCATTCAGACTGCGATTTAGTTGGCATGGGCGTGACTTCTATCGGCCGAGTAGGGGATGCTTATCTGCAGAATTACAAAGAACTCGATGAATACAATCAAGCGATTGCAGAAGGTAAATTACCGGTATTTCGCGGTGTTGCTTTAGATGAAGACGACAAATTACGCCGTGCGGTAATTACTTATTTAATCTGCCATTTTGAGTTGAGTTTTAAAACCATAGAAACTGAATTTAATATCAATTTTGCTGAGTATTTCGCCCCTGAATTAGAAAATTTAGCCGTGATGCAAAATGATGGTTTATTACGGTTAGATCAAAACGGCATTCAAGTCGAAGCCGCTGGGCGTTTATTGATTAGAAATATTTGTATGGTGTTTGATAAATATTTAGCTTTGAAACAGCAGCAGTTTTCGCGGGTGATTTAGTCTTTGATTTTGTCATTCCGTAGGATCCCCTTATATTCAATACATTTAAAAATAAGGGTTCCCTACGGGATGACAAAAGAAAAGTTCGCTAGCCATTTTATTTTCCAGAGCTGGATAGCATTTATTGGTAACAAATCGTCTGTTGCAGCGTGACAACAGCGGCGGTCGTCCCGTCAGCATCTTTTGGCAATACAAGTTTGCCTAAATCTTCTTTTTTTCTTATTTTCTCAAAGACAAGTGATTGTTTTTGTTAGATTTAACATCATTTAAACATTCGTTTTTGGTCTTTATATTAAAATCTCAGTTTTTCAAACCTAATCAATTTTAAGAGGTATTTGTTATGAACTGGTATTTTGAAGTTTTTAGAAAATATGCGGATTTTGATGGTAGAGCAAGTCGCAGTGAATATTGGTGGTTTTTTCTGATTAGCATTATTGTTAGCAGTTTATTATCAATAATTGATACCATAACCGGCACTTTTAATCCAGATTATGGAATTGGGCTATTAAGTACTATCTATTCCTTGGCGGTATTTATTCCCAGCTTTGCAGTTAATATTAGAAGATTGCATGATATTGGTCGTAGCGGTTGGTGGTTATTGCTTCATCTTATTCCTTTATTAGGTACGCTTGTATTGCTGTTTTGGTCTATAAAAGCCAGTGAGCCGGGCGAAAATCAATACGGTATTACTGCAACACTTCCACGAAATTAATCAATAAATTCCATGAGTAAATCCCTACGATTGTCCGAAAAATGGTTTAACCGCGGCTTGTGGTTAGTGGCGATTTTGTTTTCTCAATTCCTAATTGGTTTGGGGCAGGTTGTGATGCAAGACTTACCGAAAGTCGAGCAACAATATACTGCCCATGATTTTATCGATCCTGAATTAGAGCGCAGTCTTGAGCAACAACAAACGCAGGCTGAAAAAAATTATCTTGCAGCTCGTCAAGCCGTTGATAAAGCAGAACAACAGTTGAACGGATTAGAAGCCGAATATGCCAGTGCTCACGGTACCTTTAGTAATTGGCTGGCAACGCGGCAAGTCACCGAGCAACATGGTCAAGATAAAGCCTTAATCGAGCGCACTAAACAATTAGATAAAATTAAAGCCCGTCAGGATAAAGCCCAGACTCAATTGGATGAGTTGTTGCGAATTCAAGAGCAAAAATATAATGAGCAGCAAACTGTGCAACAAAACTATAGTGCGGCTTTGGCAGAAGCTGATTTAAAGGTTTTTGAAGTTCAGCGCCAACAAGAGTTAAAAGTATTTTTCTATCGTTTATTGCTGGCATTACCTTTATTAGCCTTAGCGCTGTGGCTATTTAACAAAAAACGCAAAACTAAAGATTGGCCATTTGTTTGGGGATTTTTAATTTTTGCCGCTTATACATTTTTTGTCGAATTAGTACCGTATTTACCGAGTTATGGTGGGTATATTCGTTATATAGTCGGATTAATTGTCACTATATTTGCAGGTCGCAAAGCGATATTTGCTTTGAATAATTACCTTGAAAAACAAAAACAAGCCGAACAATTACCCGAGCAACAACGCCGCGAAAAACTCAGCTATGACATGGCTTTAAGTCATTTAGCTAAAAATGTTTGTCCAGGCTGTGAGCGTGGTGTGGATTTAAAAAATCCCGACAATGATTTTTGTCCACATTGTGGGATTGGCTTATTTGATTACTGCGGTGGGTGTCAGTCGCGGAAGAATGCGTTTTCGAAGTTTTGTCATCGGTGTGGGTTGGGGGCGGGTGGATAACTCTAAAATGACCCAAAATTAATTTTCTGGGGTTCACTATTAAACTGTTAGTTCCATAGGTTGGGTTCGCTCGCTAGAGCGGAACCCAACATTCGAAGGCCAAGGTGCAATATAGCTAAACTACCGAGAACTACAGGTCTTTGGCCTTAGACTGAGGGATTGGGCAGAAATAAAAGCTTTGTTGGGTTGCGAACAGCATGCAACCCAATCTACTCGACTAATACAGAGAACCTGATTTTGTTGGATTTGGCTAAACCGGAAAAAGGCTTGGTCGATGGTAAGTCGGTGATGGTCTATGGCTATCCTAAGCGTAATGAATTGGATTATATGCAGGGGGAAGAGGATAGTTATTTATTGGTTTATCGCGGTAATTTGTCAGCAAGAATAAATTCGGCTTTTTGTAAAATTATTTAAAATTGATGTAATTCATTTGTTTTAAATAATTTTACAGTTATTTACACTTAATGTTTGAGGCTGTTTTTGTTGATGTGGTTATTTTTAATCAATATAATCCAATTGATGCCATTTTGGTTGGCAAGTAAAGTGCTTGCTTTTTTAAGTAGTTCGCATCATCTCAATGTATTGGGTGATGGTTTTTATAATTTAGTTGTCGATTCACCCGAACGATGCGCCTGCTTACGTCGGCAGCATCCTATATGGGATGAAAATGAGCGCATCGTATCGTGGTTATGAACGTCGACGCCCGATTGTGTCTCAAATTTGAAAATAAGCCTAAAAAAGGGCTCATTTTCGATAAATACCGGCCGTTTTGATGCAAAAATGGCCAAATATTGAAATTTACGACCAGATTTTTAAATGACTGTTGCGCGAAACGGCAGTTTTTCAGAGGTTTCTTAGGGAATTATATGAGAATGAATAATTTAAGTCATCGGATAAAAAACAATTTCAGCTGGTTATTGCGGCGTATAGGTTGTGCTGTACTTGGTGGATTATGCTGCTTATTTTTATCTAGCTGTATAATGATCATGAATTCATTAGAAGATGATTTTTCCGAACTTAAAAATGACGAAATATCAAATATTTTAAAGATGACGGCATTAAATAATGCAGCAATTGCGGAGGATGCAATAAATATTTCAGAATTTAACGCGAAGTCAAATAATTTTTTTTTCGGAAAATCTAGTAGTTTTGTTAAAAATTATTTTTTTGAAAATTATGGGACATGTATAGAAAATGAAAAATCATTAATTTGTCAAAGCACAAGAGAATGGAGGTTAATTGAAAAATCCCATATGTTTTTCGGGATTTTTGACAAGGAAAATAATTGCTGGAAACCAAAGGCTCAATTTGATTTTAATTTTAAAATAGCGGCTGGAAAAATAGAATCTACGTATGTTAAATACAAAAATTTAACTTACGAAAACAGTAAGTCATGTAAATAAAGAGGTGTTTTATGTCTGGAAATTTTACAATTGAAGCCCGTTCACGTTCAATACTTGGCGGTGCTAGTCACGATTTTTGGGTTTTGCGAGATGGAGATGGAAACAAAATTGCCGAGCTTGATGGATTATCATTTGATAGAGTCACTCAGGAAGTGGTTGCTGTTGGTACAACCAGTGACGATTCTTTAAGGTTTTTTCAAAAAACATTTAACGCAGATTATGCAAATTTGATCGGAAATTCGACACCAAAAATAGATAACTACTACCAATATCGTGACAACCAAAGTGCTCAAATCGTTTTTACCGGCACTCAAGAGCAGGTATTACCGCGTACGATGCGCTAATTCAGGAACGCTTATAGGATGCTGCCGACGTAAGGAGGCGCATCAATCGAGTAACCAAAGACATGACAGAATATAGACGTTTTTACATACCGAAAGCCTTATGGTTTTTTACAGTCAATCTTGCAGAACGCAAAAACAATCGATTATTAATTGAACAAATTGACTTATTAGGTCAAGCCTTTCGTTATGTGAAAACCCGTAAACCGTTTTGTATGAATGCCGTGGTCATTATGCCTGATCATTTGCATTGTATTTGGACATTACCACCAGACGATGGTGATTATTCAATCCGATGGAATTTATTAAAAGGATATTTTTCCAGAAAAATTTCAACAGGCGAACGTATCTCAAACAGTCGTCAAAAACGACGTGAACGAGGTATTTGGCA
>CAIXED010000077.1 GCA_903918375.1 uncultured Pseudomonadota bacterium
ACACGGTTTAACAACACCGATGCTTGATTAGGCTGGATGACATGAACTCTGGCATTGGCACCCACATCAAAGCTCTGCCAATTGATAACTGCCCGTTGGCTGGCTTGATTGATGTCCATTTGGGCACCGCTTTGGCTGATGTTGGCTGAACCTTGAGCCACTTGACCACCGATTGGTAATACATCCGGCGCTGGGGTTGCCCATGCCGAGGAGACTAGCAAGGCACCACTACTGAACATACCTAAAATCTTGACGATTTGAACCATGCCTCTGGCGGGGCGTTTTACTAAGCGTGATGTACCAATAGTTTTACCTTGCGAACTACAAATTTCTCCTACGACAACAAGTGCATTGAGTTTTTTTGAGGAAATAAGCTTATAGACATTACCGCTCATTAAAATCTCCAATAATTTACATACACAAAATATCGAATTATAACCACAAATGTAAAAACTAAAAGCAAACAAAACACCAATCCATTATTACAAAGTTAATAAATGTAAATAATTTAAAAACAAAGTAATAAAAAACCAATACATAAATTATTTTTCAATAATTTCATACAGATAACAAACATAGGCTTTCAATAAAAACATTAAAAATACCACTCAAAATCCAATTCAATTTACACCGTCGTTACAATACAAAAAGCGTTAATTAAAGCAATTCATCCTTAGTTCGGAATGTCTTCGCCTAACATCAATCAATTGGCTTGGTTGTTTCAATATTTCAAGAATCGTTGTACTATTGCAATATGGATAATCAACTCGCTACAACACTGTTTGAATCGCTATCTTCCAGCATCCGGCTGGATGTATTTCGGCTATTGGTTAAAAACGCGCCATCGGGCTTGGTGGCTGGCGAAATCGCCACCAGCTTGGCATTACCCGCTACTAACCTGTCATTCCATCTAAAAGCCATGACCAACGCTGGCTTAATCAATGTCACCCAAGAAGGACGCTATCAGCGCTACCGCGCCAATCTAAGCGTCATGCAAGCACTGGTTGATTATCTGACCGCCGAATGTTGCACAGCCCACCCCGAAAGCTGTTGCGACAACTAATTTTTATACCTATCGAGGCATTAATTATGAATGTTCTATTTCTCTGCACCGGCAACTCTTGCCGCTCTCTGATTGGCGAGGCAACTTTTAACCATCTAGCACCCGCCGGTTGGCACGCCATCAGTGCTGGCAGCAAACCTTTGGGACGATTAAACAGCGGCGCATTGGCCTTACTGGAACGCAAAGGCATCTCAACCGAAGGCTATTTCAGCAAGTCTTGGAATGACTTACCGTTAACCCCCGACATCGTGCTTAGCGTTTGCGGCAATGCGGCTAACGAAACCTGTCCTGCTTATTTAGGCCCTGTGTTACGCAGTCATTGGGGCGTTGAAGATCCGGCTCATGCAGAAGGCACCGAAGAAGAAATTAAAGCCGCTTTTGAAACCGCTTATGGCATTTTGCACCATCGGATCGAGCAATTTCTGGCTTTACCATTAGATGATTTAAAGAACGATCCTGAACAGCTGAAAATCGAACTGGATAGAATTGGTCAGTTATTGCCCTAACGATTAAGGAGTTCAGTAATGACAAGTATTCATGTATTTGACCCCGCTTTATGCTGTAGCACTGGGGTTTGCGGTGTGGAAGTCGATCAACAATTGATTGGCTTTTCCGCCGATGCTGATTGGGCTAAACAAAATGGCGCGGATATTGAGCGATTTAATCTAGCCCAACAACCCATGGCATTCGCCGAGAACTTGGTAGTTAAAGCGTTTTTGGAACGATCCGGTGCCGAGGCCTTACCGTTGATTTTGGTCAATGGCGAAATGGCTTTAGCAGGTCGCTATCCCAATCGCGCTGAACTGGCACGCTGGGCTGGGATTAATTTGCCAGAAGCTAAACCTCAAACAGCTTGTTGCAGTGGTAATAGCTGCTGCTAAGGCTTTGTGGATATGCTGTCATGAGCGACTATCAATTTCTCAACCACCCACCTCGGTTTCTATTTTTTACCGGTAAAGGTGGTGTCGGAAAAACCTCAATCGCCTGTGCCACTGCCATAAAATTAGCTGATACAGGCCGACAAGTATTGCTAGTCAGCACCGACCCGGCATCCAATGTCGGTCAAGTGCTAGGAATCACCATTGGCAACCAATTCACCTCGATTCCAGCTGTATCGGGTTTAACTGCATTAGAAATTGATCCTCAAGCGGCCGCGCAAGCTTATCGTGATCGGATTGTTAATCCAGTGCGCGGGGTATTGCCCGATGCTATCGTCAAAAGTATTGAAGAACAATTGTCAGGCGCTTGCACCACTGAAATTGCAGCATTTGATGAATTCACCGCTTTATTGACAGATTCCAACCTAACCGTCGCTTACGATCACATTGTTTTCGATACCGCACCGACCGGCCATACCATTCGCTTATTGCAACTGCCCGGGGCTTGGAGCGGTTTTCTGACCGAAGGCAAAGGCGATGCCTCTTGTCTCGGCCCATTATCCGGTTTGGAAAAACAACGCAGCCAATATAAAGCCGCAGTTGATGCACTCGCCGATCCACAACGCAGCCGTTTAATCCTTGTCGCTCGCGCCCAACAATCCACTTTGCGAGAAGTAGCGCGGACGCATCAAGAATTGGATTCGATAGGCTTATCCGAACAATATTTAGTGATTAACGGCATTTTACCGACCAGCGAAGCGACACAAGACCCACTCGCCACCGCAATTTGTCAGCGCGAACAACAGGCATTAAACGCCATCCCCTCGACACTGAAACAGTTACCACTTGATCAAATTGAACTGAAACCATTTAACTTGGTGGGACTGGATGCGCTAAGACAACTGTTATCACCCGCATTACCGATCAGTGCTATTAGCGAGCTTCACCCTATTACGATTCAAGCACCGAACTTATCCAAACTGGTCGATGAAATTGCCGCCGATGGTCACGGCTTGGTGATGCTGATGGGTAAAGGTGGTGTTGGCAAAACCACACTCGCAGCAGCCATCGCTGTCGAATTAGCACAACGCGGCTTAGCGGTTCACTTAAGCACGTCCGATCCCGCTGCACATTTGACTGAAACCCTTAACGGCGCACTCAACCACCTCAGCGTCAGTCGCATTGACCCGCAAATCGAAACCGAACAATACCGACAACAGGTATTAGCAAGCAAAGGCGCGGCGCTTGATGCTCAAGGCCGCGCCTTGCTCGAAGAAGATTTACGCTCACCCTGCACCGAAGAAATTGCCGTATTTCAAGCCTTTTCCAGAATTATCCGCGAAGCAGGCAAACAATTTGTAATCATGGACACCGCACCCACTGGCCACACCTTACTATTGCTAGACGCCACCGGCGCTTATCACCGCGAAGTCAGCCGTCAGATGGGCGACGCGATTCAATACTTAACGCCGATGATGCAATTGCAAGACCCGAAACAAACCAAGGTACTGCTAGTGACACTGGCCGAAACTACGCCAGTTTTAGAAGCCGCCAACCTACAAACGGATTTACGTCGCGCAGGGATTGAGCCTTGGGCATGGATAATTAATAACAGTCTTGTCGCCAAAACACTGCATTCAAAATTACTCCAACAACGCGCCAGCCATGAAGTGCCAGAGATTGAAGCCGTTGCCAACCGCTACGCTTCTCGTTATGCCATCGTTCCGTTATTACAGGAAGAACCCATCGGCCTTGAACGCTTGCAGGCATTAGCCAGTAACGATTAATTCAATCAAAATAGTTTCCACATTAGTAGCAAAAACCATGACTAACCCTACCCGCCTCTCATTTCTCGACCGCTTTTTAACCCTGTGGATTTTCACCGCGATGGCCATTGGTGTTGGTATCGGTTTTGTATTTCCCGCCGAGATTAATCAGTTGAACAGTGCGGTTTCGATCGGCACCACCAACATTCCCATTGCGATTGGTTTGATTTTGATGATGTATCCGCCGTTAGCCAAAGTGCATTACGAAGAATTGGGCGACGCATTCCGCAATTGGCGGGTATTGACGATGTCACTGATTCAAAACTGGATTATCGGCCCAACACTGATGTTTGTACTGGCTATCCTGTTTTTGCGTGACTATCCAGAGTATATGACCGGCTTGATCATGATAGGTCTAGCCCGCTGTATCGCAATGGTGATTGTCTGGAACCAATTGGCACGCGGTGATAATCAATACTGCGCGGCATTGGTGGCTTTTAACAGCGTGTTCCAAGTGTTGTTTTTTAGTGTCTATGCCTGGCTATTCATTACCATTCTGCCGCCTTTATTCGGCTTGCAAGGTAGCGTGGTATCCATCACCATTGGCGAAATTGCCAAAACCGTATTTATTTATCTAGGAATTCCCTTCATTGCCGGCTTTACGACCCGTTTGATATTAGTCAAAGCGAAAGGCAAAGATTGGTATCAGCAAAACTTCGTTCCCAAAATCAGCCCGCTGACCCTGATCGCGCTGTTGTTTACCATCGTAGTGATGTTCTCGCTAAAAGGTGAGTTGATCGTGCAACTACCCATGGATGTCGTAAGAATTGCGATTCCACTGTTGATTTACTTTGTGGTGATGTTTTTGCTGAGCTTTGCGATGGGCAAAGCCATTGGTGCCAATTACGGTCAAACCACCACCCTAGCATTTACCGCCGCTAGTAATAATTTTGAGTTAGCGATTGCCGTCGCTGTGGCTGTATTTGGGATTAATAGTGGCGCGGCTTTCGCAGCGGTGATCGGGCCGTTAATTGAAGTACCGGTGATGATAGGCTTGGTGAATGTGGCGTTTTCGCTTAGGAAGTATTTTGCCTAATGCTGTTGTATTGGAACAATCGGAGTAGATACTGTTATCAAAATCAAGCCACATTAAGTGCTGAAGTGCGCTTTAAATTAAGTTGCTAACCATGAATCATTTAAAAATCCCAGTCATTGTCATCACCGGTTTTTTGGGCAGCGGCAAAACCACCTTAGTCAATCGCTTACTGGCCGAAACGCCAAAATCCGCAGTGATCATCAATGAATTTGGTAGTACGCCGATTGATCAGGATTTATTGCAACAAAATGGTATGCCATTAACCATGCTGGCTGGCGGCTGCCTGTGTTGTCAGATTAAAGGCACCCTGTCACCGACCTTAAAAAATTTATGGATGACGTGGAATAGTGCAAGTGAAAAACCGTTTGATCGCATCATTATCGAAACCAGCGGCATTGCCAGCCCCGAACCCATTTTGGATACTTTGCTACGTGAACGCTGGCTGGCCAAGCATTACCAATTACAACAAATCATCACCACCATAGCCATACCTTCCGCTTTAGAACAGTTACAACGCTTTGCTGAAATTAACGCCCAGATTGCTTGGGCTGATCTGTTATTACTGACACATATCGATAACGCCAGTCAGCAACAAATCAGCGAAGTGGAACAGCATTTAGCATCGCTTGCCCCCGCGACACCGACCATCAAACACTGGCAATCAAATCAACTAACCAAACTAAAGACGCCCACTATACGAGCCTTGCCAGAACAAGCTTCATTAGCTAATCATAGTTTTCATAGCATTTCGATTGATCTGCAAAATCCGCCCAGTTGGCAGCAATTACAAACCTTATTACAAGATATAGTTGATCGCTATTCAAGGCAATTACTACGCATTAAAGGCGTTATTTATCCCAACGATAACAGCCCAGCATTCGCGATTCATGCCACAGCGAACACTTTGTACCCACCGACCGCATTAACGATAGCGCAATCAGCAGAACAACCTAGCAAACTGGTTTTTATTGGTTGCGTGAACTTGGATAACCTAAAAGCCGAATTGCTGGATCAATTAGACTTAATCAATCAAGCTTAACTGGCCGAAACTTCCAACGAAACAAGGTATCATGTCGGCAAATGCTCGTTAAAGACCTTTAAGTTTATGAAAAAACAAAAATACATGACTTGGCATAGCTACTTTATGTCAGTCGCCCTACTCTCCTCATTCCGCTCTAAAGACAACAAAACCCAAAACGGTGCTTGCATTGTCGATCCGAATAATAAAGTCATCGGCATAGGCTACAACGGCTTACCAGCAGGTTGCGACGATAACGACCCACAATATTGGCAAGACCAAGACGACAGCGATTTAACCCATTCAAAACACACTTATGTGGTTCACGCCGAAAAAAACGCTATTTATAACTGCATGTTGCACAACATGACTGGCGCCAAACTCTACACCACGCAATTTCCTTGCAACACCTGTGCTCAAGCGATTATTCAAGTGGGGATTAAAGAAGTGATTTATCTGCGTAAAAAACAACACGATAGCCATTTATTAATCAATCAGGCTGTCGATAAAATGTTTAAAGCGGCAGGCGTAAAAAGCATGGCTTATGCGGAGTTAGACGTCAGCGATTCCAGTTTTATAGAACAATTAATCGCAACCGGAGAAAATTCGTTCAATTAAAGATTCCCGTTCACTCAACAGAATGAACGGGAAAAAACGGCTAAGCCTCTTGGCCTTGGTCGATAACAGGCAATAAAGGACTTTCTTCGGATTCAACTGCAACATCAGCCTCTTGTTCGGCATGTAATAATTCCGCAACCAAACCAAGATAAGGAGCTAATTGGGGAATTGCGGGGATTTTCCAAGCCTTACCAACCACCAATGCCAAGATATTAGTTAACCAAGGACGATCCGATTTAGCCTGTTTAATCATAAACTCATAGCTTTCACCATCAGTCACTACCGCAAAATCTTCTAGCCAAACATCAATGGTATCGACTTCACCATACAAGCGTGTCTGCACATGCACTTTGCGAGCATCAAGATCAAAACTGAATTCGGTTAATTGAGCAATGCCCTTCAAAACAAAATTCCCCACCCAAATAATCAAGGCGCTAGGGGTTAATTTGATGGCTATTTTTATTATTTTAGATATTAAGCTCATGATTTTTATACGTTGCTGATTAAAAAACAGTGATTTTAATCGTTTTAACCCTGATCGGTATGGTTTCGTTTCACAGTTTTTCGCGCCCTACCCCGACAAAACCAATCAACAACGCCAGCCCGCTCGCTAAAGCCGCAATCACAAACACCTGACTCGCGCCTAATTGATCCCAAAAATAACCGCTATACAAACTCCCCAACATGCCACCGATACCAAAGCTAAAACTGGCATAAAGGGCTTGGCCTTTACCTTGATGTTGTTCGCCAAAATATTGATACAGCAATTGAATCGCTACCACATGAGCAATCCCAAACGAGGCGGCGTGTAAGCATTGCGCCCAAATCGCCCAAGCTAGTTGATCAATTTGATAGGCAATGATCAACCAGCGCCAAGTGGTGAGCGCCAAACTGACTAATAGCAAACGTCTCAGGCTAAACAGTCGCAATAAATGACTGACTAGCATAAACATGACGATTTCTGCACAAACCCCTAGCGCCCATAGCAAACCGGTTGCAGTCGCAGTATAAGCATGTTGTTTGAGGTAAACCGAATAAAACACGTAATACGGACCATGGGCGATTTGCAGGCACATATAGACCAAGAAAAAAGCGATCACTTCAAATCGACACAACACCTGCCAAATCCCAACGCCTTGCTTAGCTTGTTGGCTGGCTTTGGGTTCGGGGGTAATCAGCGCAATCAAGGCGTTTAGACTTAATAAGCTGGTAATAATCAGTGGTAAATAACCAATGCTAAAGCTGTCTAAAAACCAACCGATACCGAGCACTGCCAAAATAAACCCAATAGAACCCCACAGCCGAATTCGGCTATAAGCCTGCCCTGCTTGGTTTTTAAGGTGTAATAGCGTCGCCGCTTCAAATTGCGGCAAGGTGGCGTTCCAGAAAAAACTGAAACTGATGGTGACGATGGCAAACCAGTAGTAATCGTTGCCATAAAAGAATCCGGCAAATAATAAAGCCGACAAACCAATGGCAAGTCGAATCAGCCATAAGCGTTTGCCGGTTTTATCTGCCACATAGCCCCACAGATTAGGGGCGATGATTTTGGTGGCGATCATTAAGGCGGTTAATTCACCGATTTCTTTGGCGGCGAATCCAACGTGTTTGAGATATAAACTCCAAAACGGCAGAAAAGCGCCCAGCGTGGCGAAATAGAAAAAATAAAACCCCGATAATCGCCAGTAAGGCAGCTTCATTTAGCGTAAAACAGGTAAACCACTATCAACATGCAGATTTTGTGCGCGGTGACGCAATAAATGGTCCATCAAGATAATCGCGACCATTGCCTCGGCAATCGGGGTAGCGCGAATACCAACGCAAGGATCGTGTCTGCCTTCGGTGACTACTTCCACCACTTCGCCTTTGCTGTTGATGCTGCGACCTGGCAAACGTAGGCTGGAAGTGGGTTTTAAGGCAATGCGCGCCACAATATCTTGACCACTGGAAATGCCGCCTAAAATACCGCCGGCATGATTGCTTAAAAAACCTTCGGGGGTGATTTCATCTCTGAATTTAGTGCCTTTAGCTTCGATGCAATCAAAACCATCACCAATTTCAACACCTTTAACCGCATTGATGCTCATCAAAGCATGAGCCAAATCCGCATCCAAGCGATCAAAAATCGGCTCGCCTAAACCGGCTGGCACATTACTGGCAATCACTTCGATTTTGGCCCCAATCGACTCGCCTTCTTTGCGCAAAGCGTCCATATAAGCGGTCATGGCTTCCACTTTGCCAGCATCAGGACTGAAAAATGGATTATTGCCAATTTCGTCCCAATCAAAGTTTTCGATTTTAATCGGCCCTAATTGCGATAAATAACCACGGACTTGAATCTCGTGTTGCTCTAATAAATATTTTTTAGCGATGGCACCCGCCGCTACCCGCATCGCGGTTTCCCGAGCTGATGAACGACCGCCGCCGCGATAATCACGAAAACCGTATTTTTGCTGATAAGTAATATCAGCATGACCGGGGCGGAAAGCTTCAGCGATTTTTGAATAGTCTTTTGAGCGTTGATCGGTGTTTTCGATTAACAAACCTATTGATGTACCGGTGGTTTTACCTTCAAACACCCCAGACAAAATTTTCACTTCGTCAGCTTCGCGGCGTTGGGTGGTATGACGCGAAGTGCCCGGTTTGCGGCGATCTAAATCAATTTGCAAATCGGCTTCGGTTAATGACAAACCCGGCGGGCAACCGTCAACAATCGCGCCAAGAGAAAGACCGTGGCTTTCGCCAAAGGTGGTCACAGTGAACAATTTTCCGATGCTATTTCCAGACATAGTTATAAGGCGCTTG
Source organism: uncultured Pseudomonadota bacterium (assembly GCA_903918375.1). GTDB lineage: Bacteria > Pseudomonadota > Gammaproteobacteria > Methylococcales > Methylomonadaceae > Methylomonas. The sequence goes on from CAIXED010000077.1 coordinate 9,245, forward strand.
CAAAAAGTGAATGGTAAAGTTTGACTTGTTCAGCGGTTAATAAAAACACGCCATCGCCGCCGTTCTCGAATTCCAGCCAGTTAAACGGCACTTCGGGGAATAATTCCTGTAGGGTGACATCGCTGTTGCCGACTTCGACTACCAGAATACCGTGCTCAGCTAAATAGTGATTGGCTTCAACCAAGATTTTGATGACCAAGTCCAAACCATTATCACCGCCTTTAAAGCCTAAAGCGGGTTCGGCATGAAACTCCTCTGGCAAGCTTTCCCATTCAGCAATGCTGACATAAGGCGGATTGGTAACAATGATGTCGTAAGGTTTGCGAGGTAAAGCCGTAAATAAATCCGATTGATACAAGGCGAGATCATCACTTAAATGATGTTTTTCCAAATTGATTTCCGCCACCGCTAAAGCATCAGCCGATAAATCCACCGCATCAACTTGAGCATTGGGAAACGCATAAGCACAAGCGATAGCGATACAAGCGCTGCCAGTGCATAAATCCAGCACCGAAAACACTTCCTCTTCGTCAATCCAAGGCGCAAAACGATTAGCGATTAATTCAGCAATCGGTGAACGCGGCACTAATACCCGCTCATCAACATAAAACGATAAACCGGCAAAAATTGATTCATGGGTTAGATAAGCCGACGGTTTACGCTCGACAATTCGGCGCTCGATGATGTCTACCAAGGCTTGGCGTTCTGGCAAGGTTAAAACTGTATCCAGATAGTGAACGGCTAGATCATAAGGCTGGTGCAAAGTATGTAAAACCAATGCTGCAGCTTCATCGAGAGGCGTCACGGTGCCGTGACCTAAAAACACTTGTTGTTCAGCAAATTGACTAGCACCCCAGCGGATATAGTCTTTGATAGTGGTAAGCGTTGCGGTTACATCGGTCGCCGTGGTGGTCATAGGTAGTCTTAAATCCAAAAAATAGCCGCGAATTTTAAACTAAAGCTTTTCGGATTGTTTAACTAAAGCGTTTATTTACAGTAAATGGCGAATTGCTTGACGCTCTTCTTTTAATTCAGTTTCGTTACGACGTAACCGCTCTAAACTAAATCGGTTAATCTCCAAACCTTGCACAATACTAGCTTTTCCATTGGTAACCGCAACTGGAAACGAGTAAACCAAACCTTCCTCAATCCCATAACTACCATCAGACAACACCGCCATACTCAGCCACTCGCCATCCGCTGTGCCATGCGCCCAAGCTCGCATATGAGCAATCACTGCATTGGCCGCTGATGCTGCGCTAGATTGACCACGCACTTTAATAATTTCAGTACCACGATGTTGGACAGTCGGAATAAATTCATCAACAAACCAAGCATCATCGACCAAAGATAAGGCTTCAAAACCATTTACCCTAGCATGATGCAAATCAGGGTACTGCATACAAGAATGATTACCCCAAATGATGATGTTGTTAATCTGTTTGCTGATAACCCCGCATTTTTGCGCTAATTGACTGACAGCGCGGGTGTGGTCGAGCATGGTCATCGCTGTAAAACAGTCGCTGGATAAATCGGGAGCGTTGTTAATCGCGATTAAAGCATTGGTATTTGAAGGGTTTCCTGTCACTAATACTTTGACATCACGGCTGGCAACATCATTCAGCGCCTTGCCTTGTATAGCGAAAATTTCGGCGTTTTGTTGTAACAAATCACTACGCAACATGCCGTGAGAACGCGGCTTGGCACCGACTAAAAACGCATATTCGACACCATCAAACGCTACTTTAGGGTCATCGGTCATGACGATTTTTTGTAGCAAAGGATAAGCGCAGTCATTTAACTCCATCACCACGCCTTCCAAGGCTTTCATCGCAGGTGGAATTTCTAACAGATGCAAAATGATGGGTTGATCCGCGCCCAACAACTCACCGGCCGCCAAACGAAATAACAATGAATAGTTAATCTGGCCAGCTGCTCCGGTCACAGCGATAGAAATGGGGCGCTTCATCTTGGTTCCTTAATATCAGTATTGCTTAATGGCTTTTGACAATATGACATATTCGTTTTAGGGGAACAATCAGAAATTTTAGCCGCTAGCCACCGAGAACACTTGGCTTGCCTGAAGGTTTCCCCTGCCGATATTCTGTATAATGCCCAGCTTTCCTAGATTGCCTAGCGTATCCGCTAAACTTTTTCAGATGGCTGATTCAATGAAAAAACTGTTATTTCAATTTGATACCGATGCCCATGCTTCAACTTTTGATACTGTTGTCGCTTATGACGGCGGTGCTGATCATGTAATTGGTCATGCCAATGTTAGCCCTGACAACGTCGGTGGTTTGGTGGATGGTTGTATTTTTACCCGCGCCCCTAAAGACAAAAAAAATACCGCGATTTTTATCGGTGGTAGCAATATGGCGGCGGGTGAAGCCTTATTTACTGCGGTGCAAAGACAATTTTTCCCAGGTTTTCAAGTGTCTGTGATGCTCGATAGCAACGGTAGTAACACCACTGCCGCTGCTGCTGTTGCCAAAATTGCTAGCAGTACCAGTTTGGCAGGTAAGCAAGCGGTGATTTTGGCTGGCACTGGGCCGGTTGGCCAACGGGCAGCGGCGATGTTGGCTTTAGAAGGTGCGAGTGTCACGATTACTTCACGCTCTCTAGCCAATGCTGAACAAGCTTGTGCGGCGGTTAAACAGCGTTTTGGCGTTGAAATTACGCCGGTTGCTGCGCCTGATTTTGATAGTCGTGCGGCGGCGATTGCTAATGCCAATATCATCTTAGCGACTGGCGCAGCGGGTATCGAATTATTAAAACCAGAACATTGGCAAAATCATCCTCATTTAGAAGTGATTGCCGATGCCAACGCTACCCCACCGGTTGGGATTGGTGGCACCAATATGATGGACAAAGGCGAGTTGCGAGAAGGCAAAATTGTTTGGGGCGCGATTGGCTTTGGCGCTTTAAAACTGGCTTTACATCGGGCTTGTATCGGCAAATTGTTTGATAGCAATAAACAAGTTTTCGATGCCGAAATTATCTTTGAACTTGCTAAACAAATGGCTTAATTGATGAGCCAGCACTTGGAGACGCTACGCCAAGATGCTATTGCCTGTTTTCAGGCCGGTGTCGCTGCAGCTGATCCTTATGCGGCGGTTAAGCGTCAGTTGCAGTTTAATGACCAAGGCTTGCAGATTGGCGAGCGTTGCGGCGATTGGCAACGGATTCATTTAATGGCTTTTGGCAAAGCGGCCACGGCAATGCTTAATGCAGCGATGGATGTAATTCCTAGCCGATACCTTGCTAGCACACCGATAGCTGTCACTAATGATGAAAATCTCTGCCAACTTGAAAATGCTTTGGTGATTGCCAGCGGCCATCCGCTCCCCGATCAACGTGGTTTAGCAGCGGCTGAAACCATTGCCCAGCAGTTGAAAAGCGGTCAAAGCGGCGATTTGGTTTTGTGTTTAATTTCTGGTGGCGGTTCGGCTTTGCTGCCCTACCCTGTGGCGGGGATTAGTCTTGATGACAAAATTGCTACCACGCAATTATTGCTCAGCAGCGGTGCAAACATTAATCAAATCAATTGCGTGCGTAAGCATTGCTCGCAGCTGAAAGGTGGTGGTTTAGCTCGCTTAGCGGCTCCAGCCGATTTACATGCGCTGATTTTGTCGGATGTACTCGGTGATGATTTAAGCGCGATTGCCAGCGGCCCATGCGTGGCTGATCCCAGCACTTTTGCTGATGCGATAGCAGTGTTAAATCAATATGCAGTTTGGGACAAAATCCCGACCAGCGTCAAACAACATCTACAAGCCGGTGCCGCGGGTTTACAGGCCGAAACACCAAAAGCCGATGCTGCGATTTTTGCTAATTGCGCTCATACATTAGTCGGCAGCAATGCCATCAGTGTTGATGCCGCAGTTAACGCCGCCAAACAAAAAAACTATCAAATCCATTTAATTAGCCAAGCATTAACTGGCGAAGCCCGCTTAGCCGCTGAAACAATAACGAAACAGGCAAAACAATTATTGGAAAACGGTTTAGAGCAAGCGACAGCCTTAATCGCTGGCGGTGAAACCACGGTTAGTTTAAGTAAGCAACACGGTCAAGGCGGCAGAAATCAGGAACTGGCCTTAGCCTTTGCTTTAAGTGCTGATGAGTTAGGGCTGAATGGCGAATGGTGTTTTTTAAGCGCTGGCACCGATGGCCGCGATGGCCCCAATGATGCTGCTGGCGGTATTGTCGATAGCCAAACTTTACAACGACTCAAATTAGCCCGCATTGATGCCAAACATCAGCTAAATCAACACAATAGCTACCCTACCTTACAAGCGGCTAACGATTTATTAGTAACAGGCGCAACCGGCACCAACGTCGCCGACTTGCAAATTTTACTGTTATTGCCAAATAATCAGAAAATCACCTAGGAGAACACCATGTTTAACAAATCGATGACCATTGAAGGTTTTGATAATGAATTATTCAAGGCAATGGAACAAGAGCGCCAACGCCAAGAAGATCATATCGAACTGATTGCGTCGGAAAACTACGCCAGCCCACGAGTATTGGAAGCACAAGGCTCGTTATTAACCAATAAATACGCCGAAGGTTATCCTGAGAAACGCTATTACGGTGGCTGTGAGTATGTTGATATTGTTGAACAATTAGCTATCGACCGCGCTAAAGAATTGTTTGGTGCTGACTATGCCAATGTGCAGCCGCATTCAGGTTCGCAAGCCAATATGGCGGTGTTCATGTCGTTGATTCAACCCGGTGACACCATTTTAGGTTTGAGCTTGGCGGATGGTGGTCATTTAACGCATGGCGCTAAACCGAATTTCTCCGGCAAAATTTACAATGCGGTTCAATACGGTCTGAACAGCGAAACCGGTGAAATTGATTATGCCCAAGTCGAAGCTTTGGCTTTGGAACATAAACCTAAATTAATCATCGCTGGCTTTTCGGCTTATTCACGGATTTGGGATTGGCAGCGTTTTAGAGAAATTGCCGATAAAGTCGGTGCTTATTTAGTGGTGGATATGGCGCACGTTGCCGGTTTGGTAGCGGCTGGTTTATATCCAAATCCGGTGCCATTTGCTGATGTTGTTACCAGTACCACCCATAAATCCTTGCGCGGCCCACGCGGCGGTTTGATTTTGTGCAAAAGCAATCCTGAATTGGAGAAAAAAATTAACTCCAACATTTTCCCAGGGATTCAAGGCGGCCCATTAATGCACGTTATCGCGGCTAAAGCGGTGGCGTTTAAAGAAGCGTTAACCCCAGAATTCAAAACCTATCAACAGCAAGTGATTAAAAATGCTCAAGCAATGGCGGAAGTGTTTATTAAGCGCGGCTTTGATGTGGTTTCTGGTGGTACTGACAATCACTTGATGCTGGTGTCATTAGTCGCCAAAGGCATTACTGGCAAAGCCGCTGATGCCGCATTGGGTAAAGCCCATATCACGGTTAATAAAAATGCGGTGCCCAATGACCCACAATCGCCTTTTGTTACTAGCGGCATCCGTGTCGGCACACCAGCACCCACTTCGCGCGGTTTTAAAGAAGACCAAGTGCGTGAAATTGCGCATTGGATGTGTGACGTGATGGAAAACATTGATGATGAAAAAGTGATTGCTGCAACTCGCGATAAAGTCAGTTTATTGTGTGCGCGGTTTCCGGTTTATCAAGCTTAATACTTGCCCATTACTAATTTAATTATTTTTATTATTGTTTGGAATTAACCACCATGTCCGACATTGAAATTGCCCAACAGGCAAAAATGCGCCCTATCATCGACTTAGCCGGTGAAAAATTCGCGATTCCCGCCGAACATCTCGACCCTTATGGGCATTACAAAGCCAAAATTTCTTTGGAATACGTCAATAGCTTGAAAGATAAATCTGACGGCAAGTTGATTTTAGTCACAGCGATTAGCCCTACTCCTGCAGGCGAAGGTAAAACCACCACCACGGTTGGTTTGGGCGACGCCTTAAACCGCTTAGGCAAAAAAACCATTATGTGTTTGCGTGAGCCGTCTTTAGGACCTTGTTTTGGTGTTAAAGGTGGTGCGGCTGGCGGTGGTTATTCGCAAGTAGTGCCAATGGAAGACATCAATTTACACTTTACCGGTGATTTTCATGCGATTGGTGTTGCTCATAATTTATTGTCAGCTTTGATTGATAATCATATCAACCACGGCAATGCTTTAAATATTGATCCACGCCGCATCCAATGGAAGCGGGTGATTGACATGAATGACCGCGCCTTGCGGAAAATTACCATTGGTCAAGGCGGTGTCGCTAACGGCTTTTTGCGTGAAGACGGTTTTGATATTGTTGTTGCATCAGAAGTGATGGCGATTTTATGCCTGGCAACCAGCCGCGCGGATTTGAAAGCCCGTTTAGGCCGGATTGTGATTGGCTATAAAACCGATAAAGTTACGCCAGTTTATGCCAGCGATTTAAACGCTCATGGCGCAATGGCGGCCTTGTTAAAAGACGCGATTAAACCGAACTTGGTACAAACCTTAGAAAACAATCTGGCGATTATTCACGGCGGGCCGTTTGCTAATATCGCTCACGGTTGCAATACCGTTACCGCAACCAAAACAGCGTTGAAACTAGCTGATTATGCTGTCACAGAAGCGGGTTTTGGCGCTGATTTAGGTGCAGAGAAGTTTCTGGACATTAAGTGCCGGATGTCAGGCTTAAAACCATCAGCCGTAGTCTTAGTTGCAACCGTTAGAGCCTTGAAATTCCACGGTGGCGTTGCCAAAGATGCCTTGAATGTTGAAAACCTCGAAGCTTTAGAAGCCGGTTTTGCCAATCTGGAACGCCATCTCAGCAATATCACCAACCATTACGGTTTACCTTGTGTGGTTTGTATTAACCATTTCAGTTTTGACAGCGATGCCGAAATTGCTTTGTTACAGCAGAAATGTGAAGCCTTAGGCGCAAAATGCGTGGTATCTAAACATTGGGCTCATGGCGGTGCAGGTGCAGAACAATTGGCGCAAGCGGTTTTAGACATTGTTGACCACCGCGAACCTGGCTTTAGCTATGTGTATGACGATGAATTGCCGCTATTAGGCAAAATCGAAGCGATTGCAACTAAGTTATACGGCGCGGCTAAAGTTTCGGCCAGCCCTAAAGTCTTGAGCGAGATTAAAGCGTTGCAAGCCAATTACGGGCACTTCCCGATTTGTATGGCAAAAACTCAAATGTCATTCTCAACCAATCCTAATGCCAAAGGTGCGCCATCAGGTCACACTGTGGAAATTAGCGAAGTGCGTTTAGCCAATGGCGCTGGCTTCATCGTTGCTATTGCTGGCGATATGATGACAATGCCAGGTTTGCCTAAAGTCCCTGCCGCTGAGCGGATTGATATTAGTGATGATGGTGTGATTAGTGGTTTGTTTTAACCGCCACTAAAACCCTAGACAATAAAAAAGCCGAAGTTTTTAACTTCGGCTTTTTTTTAGATTTGGATCTTTTAAAACTTAACGAATCAAGCTTAACAACACACCCGCTGCAACCGCAGAACCGATAACACCTGCGACATTCGGCCCCATAGCGTGCATCAATAAGAAGTTGTATGGATTGCTTTCTTGACCGACTTTATTAGCAACCCTAGCCGCCATCGGCACCGCTGAAACACCGGCTGCACCAATTAATGGATTGATCGGGGTACTGCTAAAACGATTCATCAATTTAGCCATCAAAACGCCACTTGCTGTACCGATAGCAAAAGCGATAGCGCCTAAACCTAAGATACCCAAAGTTTCCATTTTCAAAAACGCATCAGCGCTCAGTTTTGAGCCGACTGATAAGCCTAAGAAAATTGTCACGATGTTAATCAATTCGTTTTGGGCGGTTTTACTTAAACGATCAACAACACCGCAAGCATTCATTAAGTTACCTAAACAGAACATACCCACTAAAGGCGCAGCAGACGGCAATAACAAAGCAGTTAGCACAACAAGCACCAAAGGAAAGATGGTTTTCTCGGTTTTGCTGACCGGTCTTAATTGCTGCATTTCAATTTTGCGCTCTTCAACAGTGGTTAATGCACGCATAATCGGTGGCTGAATTAATGGCACTAAAGCCATGTATGAATAAGCAGCAACCGCAATTGCACCCAGCAATTCCGGCGCTAATTTAGAGGCCACATAAATCGCTGTAGGGCCATCAGCACCACCGATAATAGCGATAGCCGCAGCTTGTTTTAAGCTAAATTCCATGCCAGGCAACATATTCATTGCTAATGCGCCAAACAAAGTCGCAAAAATCCCAAATTGAGCAGCAGCCCCCAGTAATAGGGTTTTCGGATTAGCTAGCATCGGGCCAAAGTCGGTCATCGCACCAACGCCCATGAAGATTAACAGTGGGAAGATACCGGCTTTAATACCGCCATACATGAAGTAAAGAATACCGCCTTCATCAATCATGCCAGCAACCGGAATGTTACTTAAAATGGCACCAAAACCAATTGGTAACAGCAACAAGGGTTCAAAGTCTTTTTTAATAGCTAGGAACAGCAGCACAAAACCGACAACCATCATAATGGCTTGAGGGCCTGTAAAGTTGTAGAGGCCAGTGCTTTCCCACAACAGTCTGATATTTTCCATGGATTTTCTTTATTGTTATATTTTGTCGCGAAATATTAGCCCCACCAATTAGCAGGGCTAGCTTTGCTTTATAAAGTGACTAAAACGTCACCAACAGCTACCGAATCACCTTGTCTAACATTCACTTCAGTGACGATGCCGGCCACTTTTGCGCGAATTTCGGTTTCCATTTTCATCGCTTCCATCACGATCACTACATCACCTTCGGCAATATGTGAACCAACATTAGCCATTACTTTTAAGATCACACCCGCTAAAGGTGATATGACAAAACCACTACCGGTAACAATCGGTGGTGTAATCACTAAATCAGGGCCAACTGGCGCTGCGGCTTTAACGGTAATATCTGCACCGGCTGGGCCGACTGCGACATTAAAGCTTTTGCCATCAACGTTAACCGTATAAGTTTCTGTTGGGCCAGTTGCCGAAGCGGCATGCACAACCGCTGCTGGTGCAGCTGATTCAGTGCTTGGACCCGCTTCAAATGCTGCTGGATTGCCGCGATTTTGTAAAAACTTCCAGCCAACTTGAGCAAACATACCGTCAATCAAAGCGTCTTCTTCGATGTTTTCGGATAACTTAACGCCTTCAGCTTCGGCTTTACGTTTAACTTCCGCAACGATTTTATCCATTTCTGGCTCTAACAAATCAGCCGGACGACAGGTAATGACTTCTGCACCATCTAAAACGCGCGCTTGTAATTCTTGATTAACAGGCGCTGGTGTTGCACCGTATTCGCCTTTCAAAACACCAGCAGTTTCTTTGCTGATGGTTTTGTAACGCTCACCTTGCATGACGTTTAATACCGCTTGAGTACCAACGATTTGCGAGGTAGGTGTCACTAATGGAATAAAGCCTAAATCGCTACGTACTCTTGGGATTTCGGTCAATACTTCATCAAATTTATCAGCCGCGCCTTGCTCTTTCAGCTGGCTTTCCATATTGGTCAACATACCACCTGGCACTTGTGAAACCAAAATACGACCATCAACGCCTTTTAAGCTACCTTCAAATTGCCCGTATTTTTTACGAACATCGCGGAAGTAAGCTGCAATTTTTTCCAGTTTGACCAAATCTAAACCTGTATCGTTAGACTGACCTTGGAAACTGGCAACCATGGTTTCTGTTGGACTATGACCATAAGTCATACTTAATGAAGAAATTGCAGTATCTATATTGTCTAAGCCCGCTTCAACAGCTTTGATATAAGTACCAACACTTAAACCAGTTGTCGCATGACAATGCATATGGATAGGAATAGAAACCGCTTTTTTCAGCTTACTGACTAATTCATAAGCATCATAAGGGGTTAAAAGACCGGCCATATCTTTAATACAAATCGAATGAGCGCCTAAATCTTCAATTTTCTTACCTTGCTCTACCCATTTAGCAATGGTGTGTACAGGACTGGTGGTATAAGAAATAGTACCTTGTGCATGTGCATCGGTATTTAACACCGCTTTAACAGCCTGTTCGATGTTACGCATATCGTTCATTGCGTCGAAAATACGGAAAACATCAATACCATTAACCGCGCAACGCTCTACGAATTTATCGACCACATCGTCTGCATAGTGGCGATAACCTAAGATATTTTGGCCACGAAACAGCATTTGCTGCGGGGTATTCGGCATCGCTTTTTTGAGTAAACGCAAACGTTCCCAAGGATCTTCGCCTAAGTAGCGAATACAAGCGTCAAATGTAGCACCACCCCAGGATTCAATTGACCAATAACCGATTTCGTCAAGTTGCTGACAAATCGGCAACATATCTTCGATACGTAAACGCGTTGCCAAGATTGATTGATGAGCGTCGCGTAGTACGACTTCTGTTATTCCTAAAGGTTTTTTTACCTTTGCCACGTTTGTTTCTCCTAATGACTCTTTTGGGTCTGCTAGTTATACCTTGTGGGTGCGTTCGATGCCTATTTTGATTGGCGGCATTAAAAACTTAATGCTTATGATGTTTTTTGCGGTATTCATGGATTGCCGCAGAAATAGCAGCAATAATACGAGGGTCTTCACCATTTTGACTAAGCACCGGTGTTTCTGGAAAAAAACGTTGCACCACTGATGCCATGCCGTTAATAACGACTACCAACATTGCCAAAAAGGTAAAAACGATGCCCATTCCAATTAGCATCAATTCAATTCCTGAAGACAGCAGTTCGTTCATGATATGACCGTAAAATATAAGACAGTGGGCATTATCCCCAAAACCCCGTCATTAAACAATGTTACAGATTTATAAATTGGGTTAAAAACGGGTTTAAAGCCACTAAGTTAAGGCTATGTAAGCTTTTTATTTTAGTGAGTCCAAACTTGCCAAAACCTCAGCAATATGGGTTTTCACCTGCACTTTCCGCCATTCTTTGATTAAAACACCCTGTTCATCAATCAAGAAAGTGCTGCGCTCTATGCCTCTTACTTGCTTGCCGTACATGTTTTTCATTTTGATAACATCAAACAGCTCACACAAAGCTTCATCTTGATCAGCCAATAAATCAAATGGAAAAGCCTGTTTGCATTTAAAGCCTTCATGAACTTTAACACTATCACGCGATACGCCAAAAATCACAGTATTGAGCTGTTGGAATTGTTGGTAATGATCCCTAAACGCTTGGCCTTCTTGAGTACATCCTGGTGTATTGTCTTTAGGATAAAAGTAAATCAACACTTTTTGACCTTGGTAGTCATTCAAGTTAACCGTTTTCTCACCGGTTGCTGCCGCTTGAAAATTAGGAACAAGCTCGCCAATATTGATAGCCATAATAATTACCGCTTGATAGGTTCAAGAATAGCGTCGATATTCAAATCGTCGCAAAAATCCAAAAATTCTTCACGCAAAGACAAGATGTGGACGTTAGCCGGCACCAGCAAAACAAATTTGCTAGAAAAAACGCTGTGATTGAAATACGGTGCTTGATGGCGATTTGCAGTGATTTCTTCGATAAAAACACCACGCTCTTGCAAAAAACCACTCACCGCAAACATTAAATCTTTTTTATCGGCAGAAATGGTTTCCAACAAATAAGGCACACCTTCTTTAACCTGCAAATCTTCTTCTGGCCGTAAAAAACTGATTTCAAGACCTAAACGAGTAGCGATTAATTCTAAAAGTCCTTCCAGCTTAGCGATCTGATTCCAATTGCCATCAACCAACAAATACAACCAACTAATGTCAGACAATCCCGAACTACGCAACTCCAATACGTCACAATGACAGACACTTAATGTCGCTAACATTTCAGGAATCAATCCCTGTGTTTTATTACCTAAAACAGTGATAGCAAGTTTCATTAAGTTGGCCTATTTGCTTATTTGTGAAGAATATCAACAATGCCGGCATGATCATCAAAGCAAACGGTTAATTTGTTCAATGCTTTAGCTTCACTCAATTGCTGTTGATCGACTTTAAAACGAGCGCACAATTGCTGATCATCAACAGTAGGAAGCTGTTTATAGGATTTACCGGCGTGCAACCAAGACAAACACAAAGACCAAACCGCCCAAGCAATAGCAATCACTAAAATAATTTCGCCATACATCTCTAATAACTCGAGCAAAGTCTTATAGCCACCAAACCAGCGAATTTCGTCCGATAAACTTTTAACGCCCAACAACCAACCGCCTAAAGTAAACAGTGGCAATAAAAAATACAGCCACAACAACCAGCTAACTACCGACAAAAACCAAGAGCCACACTTCTGACGAAAACTTTGTAAGTGTGGCTGATTAATAATGATTTCTTTCATTTTTGTCTTAAACCTCTATCCAAGGTGACCCAAACCGCGCGTTGACCGCGTTTTTTACGCAAGGCTTTGACACAACCATGAATCGTGGTGCCAACATTGATCATCCAATAGACAATTGGATACCAAATCATCCAATAATAATGTTTAGCCGAACCGCCACTGCGTTTTTCATAACTGGAATCAATCGCCAAACTGACCGCAAATTGAATCAAACAAGTCACACACAACAACATGCTAGTCCATCGTGGCGATAAATCTTCTAAAGCTTCTTGTGGTTGTTCGCTAATAATCCATTGCACCGGCGCAGCAAGTAATAACCCCACCACCAAAAATGCCCAACACAAACTAATGCTACATTCCAAATATAAAGGCCACATGCCACGTGAACGCCAGTTCAATAACGGTTTAAAGTAGCGTAGCAACACCTCTACCCCACCTTGCGCCCAACGACTACGCTGTTTCCATAAGCCATTCAAAGTTTCCGGCATCAACACCCAGCACAGTGCGTTAGGCTCAAATCGAATTGACCAACCAGCCAATTGCAATTTCCAACTAATATCAATGTCCTCGGTGACCATATCAGGACTCCAATAACCGACATCATGTAGCGCGGTTTTACGAAAGCCAGCAATCACACCGGAAATGGTAAAAATATGCCCATAAGAACGTTGAGCGCGTTTAATCATGCCAACAATCGCTGAAAACTCACCTACCTGAATTTTGCCTATCAAACTTGAACGATTACGAATTCGAGGGTTACCGGTCACCGCACCGACATTGGGATTTTCAATAAAATGCCGAACAATCCAAGCGGTCGCATTGGGTGCCAATAAAGCATCACCATCAATACCGATTAAGATTTCGCTATTTGATACTAAAGCCGCAGTCCTCAACCCAACTGCTTTGCCTTGATTACTGGCTAAATTCACCACGCGAATTAGCGGATGTTGATCAGCTAATTCATGCAGAATTTCTAAGGTGTTATCTTTACTACCATCGTTAATCGCAATAATTTCATAATTCGGATATTGCTGATGTAATAAATATTCAATGGTTTCCCGAACATTTTCGCCCTCGTTATAACAAGGCACCAAAATTGAAACGGATGGATATTGATCCAAAACCGGCAAATCTGACAACACATTACCGCGATTACGTTCCCAGCGTAGATAGTAAATAATCCCACCCAACATCCAGACATAAGCCATTAATAATGGGTAATAAAAGATGAAACGCGATAACCATTCATCAAAATGCGCCCAAGGCAATTCTTCATAATGCTCTTGCGCTTTCAACCAAAAATCAATTAGCTCTTGCACCCAAGGCTGTGCGATAAGATTGTCCATTGCTTACCTTAATTTTGTTTATCAACAGCGAAATATTTTTTCAACTCTTCCAGTTTAGGTTGATCGCGATACTGATTATCAGGGTAATAACCAATATGTTTTGCACCTTGTTTTTTCAACAACTGGAATTGTTCATTAAATATAGCCATCGGAATATCTTGTTGTTTTTCCCAATCCACCGTTTGTAGCTCAAACACCATTTTGTCTAAACCATGTGGATATTCAGCGGTTTTCTTAACTAATTCGGTTAACCATTTTTTGGGATCTGCAGCTTTTTCCATGAACGGCATCGCTTCTATCGCCACATAATCATAATGCTTCATAAAGCTTGGGAATGATTGTGCATACCATTCTTCGCTATAAGGCTGCATTAATGGCAAAGCGTAAAAATTACGCGCAGTTTTGACATAAGGACGGTAATAACGCACTTTATCGGTCAGATAATCAGTGAATTGACCTAGAAATTCGGTTTTATATTGCGCCCAACGCAAACGCAGCTCAGGCGAATCATGAATTTTCTTAAAATCAGCCGGCAAGCCCCAAACATTATGAGTGAACTCCATTGCCATTGGTGACACATCTTCATAATCAGACAAGATGCCATCATCGTGGAACAAGATGCCATTGAAACTACAGTTTTTGGCTAAATCTTCGTAAATCTCGCCAATATATTGACGTGCTTCAGGATTAAACGGTGACAAGCGTGTATAGATATGGCGAGATAATTGCGCCTCACCGTCACGCCATTCTTTGACATACCATTTTAAAGGAGCATCGCCTTTGTAAGCCAAAATCGGCATCCAAGCATAAACTTTAACCCCCGCGCGAGTACGCAACTGTAATGCCACATGATTGAACAAATCACGACGAACCGGCAAATGGCGATTCGGGAAATACAATTGATCAGCGTTACCGTCGCCATCAGGATCAGAATAGGCTTGAAGATAGACAGTATTAGCGCCACTGGCTTTAATCCGTTCCAACAACGACGTTAAATTTTTAGCAGTTTGTTCTTCATCATCGTCATAGATGTAATCCAAATCAACATGAGCAACCCGTAGTTTTTCAGCATTACGTTGATTCTTAACGATTTCGCCAAACTGCTCAGCGTTAGCATCATCAGTAATCATCATTCGCTTAACAACACGGCTATCTGCCAAGGTATTTAGACCATCATTTAAACCCATGGTAATTGGCATACCAGCCAATTTAGCAGCTTCCAAAGCGATACTGTTGTATTCACCATAAGGCCAAACGATCACGCGAGGACGTTTACCGGTGATTTGAAATAAACGCTCCGAACTTTTGTCAATTTCGTTAAACAAGCGTTTACGGTAGCTTTCGTCATTCTCATACTCATCATACTCAGCACTATACAAACGCGCAGTGACAGCACTTTGATTATTGCCTTGTGGATTTGCTGGAATGTCATGGTGTAAATCGTAAGTATGCGAAGCAATTTCGACCAAACCGCTATTCATCACTTCACGAATTTGTGCCGGTGTCATCAAAGGTTTAACGCCAGCGACTTTTTGCTGCTCCAACCAAGTACCCACCACGGCTAAAGTGGCTGGATATTTATATTTTTTCAGCAGCGGCATGGCGCGGGTATAAAAGCTTTGATAGCCATCATCAAAAGTCAACATGATCGCTTTTGGTGGCAATGGCTTTTCGCCTTTCATAGCATCCAAAACATCTTGAACGCTAATGACGTGATAGTTATTTTTTTTCAACCAAGCAAAATGATCATCTAAATGTTGCTTACAAACAGCAATCCGATCAAATGGTGGAACCCGCTCCTCTTCTTCGAGAATATCGTGATAATTCACTACGATAAAACCGGGAATAGCGGTTTCTGCAACCGCGATTGAACTTAGAAACAGACAGAAAAATATAAAAACTAAACGAGCTAAAAGGCGCATATTGGATTTGTTAAACGAGAAAAAACTAGCAACAATTGGATCTCAAATAATCTTTAAGCCCCAAATTTGGAAACGGCATTTTACCCGAAACATTATCGTTATCATGCTTTATTTACAATCAAAAGCCTTAGCCAAAAAACCACAAGCCATAGCTGTATTTCTGAATTTAAAACCGCTTAAACAGATAGTTGTATTGTTATCGGTAAAAAACAGCCGTTACTGAATTCTCACCAAAAAACCATCGGTTTTTTCACAGGTTGGTTTGCTATGAGCTGTGACACTGATGCGGGCAAAGCCATGTTCAATCGGGCGATCTAATTTACCTTTAATCTCCAATCGACCGCTTTTTTGCACCGTTATATCGAGCTCTTTGGCTGGAAAATCAAAATGCGTTTGGCCGTAGCTAACAGTGACATGCACCGATGAGGGTACTGTATTAGCTGAAGCCATCATTGAAAACTCACTCAAGGACTGAGTGTACTTATTAGCTGCCGGCTGAAATTCGGAAAACATCGGTTTATCGCAACTGCTAGAACCTTGACTGCTGTTGTAGGCGTAAGCGGTATTGATGCTCAATAAGCAACAAGCAGCGAGGGTTAATTTGCTCAGGGTGTACATGTAAACTCCAGATGAAAAAATTCGATAATCAGACAAGGTTACCAATAAAAAACTAATTGGCGATAATTTTTGGCCTAGATTCAATTGCTAATTGCAGTTCTAGTATCATTTAGCACTAATCCAATATTCATAATACCGAAGCAATCCAGCCATGACTTCGCAAGCTTCCCCTATCAAAATACTGCTTTATTTTATTGTTGCTATGACCTTGGGTTGTATCTCAATCAACAGTTATGGCGTTAACAACCATCACCAAGCCATCATAAGCCAAGGTGATCGATTAATTCACGCCGATATCGCACGTAGCAAATACGGCCTAGATGGCGATAGCATTAACATTGCCGTGATCAGCGATAGCTTCAATTGCCTTGGCACAGAAAACACCAACCAAGCGTCCAGCGAATTACCGGCTGATATAAAGGTATTACAAGAAGGCGACTGTAAAAATGATCAGATGCTTGACGAAGGCCGTGCCATGCTGGAAGTCATTCACGATTTAGCACCTAAAGCCAAATTAATATTTCACGCCATGGGCAACAATTCTGTTGAATTCAGCCAAGCATTGAATCAGGTAGCAGACAATGGCGCACAAATCATTGTCGATGACGCTGTGTTTTTTCACGAACCCATGTTTCAAGATAGCGTAGCAGCGCAAACAATCGAAAAATTGGTATTCGAGCGCGGCATTGCTTATTTTTCATCCTCAGGCAATGCAGGACAAAACAGCTATCAAGCGGCCTTTTCCGCTAGCCAACGCTATCCACTAGGCATAAAACAAGGCTTAGCTCATAATTTTAACCAGCATTCCAATCCAGTAGATACTTGCCAAAGTATCACGGTGGGCGCGGATATTTTCACCATCATCAGCCTACAATGGGATCAACCGATTAAATCAATTGATTCAAATGGCTCCGCTAGTGATTTAGACCTGATTATTTATGACGATGCAGAATGCAAAAAAATCAGCACCAAGCATGTTTTAGGTGGCACAAGCAACAATCTTGGCGCAGATCCGATTGAAGTAGTCGGTTATGACAATCAAGGTAATCAGAAGCGCAAAACTATCGGTATACAAATATTGCTAGTCAGCGGCCCGCCCCCCAATTTGCTCAAATATATATTGAGCGGTAGCTCACTAGCTAGCGAACATCCAGCAATTAATCAACACACCACACCCCATGCAGACAGCTCAGCATTTGGGCACGCCAACGCCAATGGTGCGTTTATCGTTGGTGCGGTAGAAATGCCATTATCTGGCCAGCCAATAAAACCTAGTTATTACTCATCCAAAGGTGGTGTACCGATATTGTTCAACCAACAAGGCCAACGACTAACAAGCCCTTTAATTCGCAATCATGTCAATGCAGTAGCACCGACCAATGTGAATACCAGCTTTTTTTCGCCAATTAGACCTGACCTTGAAAAAGACGGTTACCCTAATTTCACAGGCACTTCGGCTGCCGCTCCACACGCAGCTGCTGTAGCCGCCCTAGTCTTACAAGCGGCATCACAAAAGGCTTTAACCTTAAAACCAACTCAGTTGTACGAACTTTTAGAACTGAGTAGCTTGGATCTTGGCGAACCTAATTACGACTTTGCAACTGGCTACGGTTTAATTCAAGCCGACCAAGCCATCGAGTTATTACAAAAAACCTTTTAAGCCCTCGGCAAAAGCGTTACCGCGAACTTAAAGTTAGTTATTAGCTGCAAGCCCTTGAATACTAATTGTTCATCGACAATCAAAGCCATCGTTAAATATTGCTTAATCAAATCGGCATCGCCACCAGTGATTATCACTTGTTCAACAGGCTGAAAACGCTTTATCGCGGTTTCGATTAAACCTATCGCTGCTAATAAAGTACCGCTGTCTATCGCATTGATGGTGTTATCCGCCAACGCTAAAGCTTGAGTTTGCTGGTTTAAATCCAGCGCTGCGGTATTTTGGGCGAGGGCCTTTTTCATCAGCAACAGACCGGGGCTAATTAGACCACCGCGGTGCTGGCCGTGACTATCAATAAAATCGAGAGTCATTGCTGTACCGCAGTCGATGATGCAGGTGTTACCTCGGTAATGTTGATGAGCGGCTAATAGCGCCAACCAACGGTCAACACCGAGTTTTTCAGGATTTGGATAAGCGTTGATGACTGAGCCAAAAGCGACACTGGATTTGGGAATGATGATTTCAATCGCTGGCCATAAGCGATTGACTAAGGCTTCAAGCTCGGTGATTTGTTGAGCAGCGCCGACGCAGGCGATGGCGATTTTGCTCGGTCTGGGCAAAGTTTGCCATTGTTGTTCAAGGTTCTGATAAGCATGGTCTTGCCGATAATCCACAGCTTGAATTGAGCTGATTTGCCCTGCTTGTTCGCTTGCCCATTTTAAGCGTGAGTTGCCTATATCGATTAATAAGTTCATGACGCTCTAAAGCTGACTTCGCCAGAAGCATAGCTGCGGATTTGACCTTTCTCATCGGCCAATTGAATCAGACCGTTGTCGTCGATGCCAACAATAGTGCCGTCGAAGCGATTTTCACCAATATATAAACTGGCGGCTTGGCCTTTCAGGCAATCATAACTGCGCCACTCATCGACAAAATAACTCAAGCCTTTGGATTCAAATTCGGCAATCACTGGCATTAGTTGATTGAGCAATAACGCTAATAAATGATTGCGGTGTTGATGAGCGTTTTCGCCCAAAACGCTGGCGATGTCGATCCAAGCTTGTTCGATGGTTTCGGCTTGTTGTGGGGATAGGTAAAAGTTTAAACCCAAGCCTATCACCGCATGACAAGGGCCACTGCTTTCGCCGGACACTTCGACCAAAATCCCAGCCAGCTTGCGTTGTTGGCAGTAAATATCATTCGGCCATTTCAAGCCAACCTCTTCAATACCCAACTGTTTTAAAGCTCTAACCACCGCCACGCCTAACGCCAAGCTAAGACCAGCAATTGAAGCAGGGCCATCTTGGTAATGCCATAAGATTGATAAATACAGATTATGACCAAACGGTGAAACCCATTGCCGCCCTCGCCTGCCGCGCCCGGCGGTTTGATATTCGGCAACGCAAACCGTACCGGATGCAGCGCCTTGTCGAGCTTGTTCTAACAGATGGCGGTTGGTGGAATCGATGACATCGTGGATTTCCAGTTGTTGAACTAGCGTTTGCGTAACTGGCGATAACTGGCTGATGACAGTTTGCTGATTTAGTAATTGCAAGGGTTGTTGCAGACGGTAGCCTTTGCCGGTGATGGCGATTAAATCAACCCCCAAATCTTCTAAAGCTTGCAGCTGTTTCCAGATTGCCGAACGGCTGATGGCTAATTGTTGGGCTAATTCGGTGCCGGAGTGAAATTCACCGTCGGCGAGTATGTTTAGCAGTTGCTTTAAGGTATCCGATAACAGCATGGGCTTAATCCGCAATCACAATTGCGTGTTGTTGCATAAAGGCGTTGACTTGATCCCGCGCCAGCAATTGCACCGGCAAAATCAAATCGGCTTCGCTTAAACCACGTTGCTGTAACGATTCGGTTTCGACATAGAGCTTATCAACATTATATAGATCCAAAACCTTAAACACGGCAGCGGTGTCTTTCAAACCGCTGACATCTGCTTGTTGTTGGGTTTTTAATTGCAACAGGCCATCATCGAGAAATAACAAGCTGACGTCTTGGTCAAAGGCAGCGGCGGTTAAAATCATGTCGAGGTTCTCTTGAACATGATGACCACTATGCGGCAAACGCTTGATGACAAATAACAGTTTTTTCATAGCGCTTATCCAAATACCAAACAACGATCAGCAGCAACCGTGGCTTCCAGCCATAACCCTAAGCCAGCAATCCGAAAGCCTTCGGCTAAATCATCATCTTGTTTGTGTTGGCGCTTGGCTTCGTCGCTGCATAACAAGCCACGACGTTGGGCGGCAGAAATGCAAACCACTAAATCAATTTGATGTTGTTTGGCTAAGGCCGACCAGTTTTGGCTGATTTGCAATTCATCATCGGGCGGAGTGGCGTAGCGTAAGGCGTGGTAAATGCCATCTTTATAAAAGAACACTCGCAACACCTGATGCCCCGCTTCTAAAGCCGCTTGAATAAATCGATAAGCATCGATACCGGCTTGGCTGGCATAGGGGGCGGCGTTAACCTGTACGGCATATTTCATGGGACAGTAATATAATTGGCTAATAATGGGCTGGCGGCATTTTAATACGGCCTAGCCGCTTTGTCGCAACCGCATTCCCCATTGAACCATTACTTTCTGTGCTTGTCTTGCCTACATGAACTATAAATCCCTAACACTTGCTATTGGTCTTTGCCTGTTTTCTGCACCGCAACTGGCTTTGGACATCGATAAAATTCAGCTGCCTGAAATGGGCGATTCGGCAGGTAGCTTAATTTCACCGGCTCAAGAAAAAGAACTGGGCGCGTCTTTTTTCCGCAATCTACATGCCCAAGCGGTGATTAACCAAGACTTGGAAATTCAGCAATATATTCAAGCGATTGGTCAGCAACTAGCCGCGAATAGCGATACACCGACATCACCGTTTCATTTTTTTGTGGTGATGGACCCGAATATCAACGCTTTCGCTGGCCCCGGTGGTTACATTGGCGTGAATTCTGGATTAATTTTATTGACCGAAGCGGAAAGTGAATTAGCTTCGGTTATGGCTCACGAGATTGCCCACGTTACCCAACGTCATTTGTATCGTTTTATTGAAAAGGCCAGCAAGCTATCAATTCCAACTGTCGCAGCAACTTTGGCGGCGGTGTTGATTGGTACTCAATCACCAAATATGGCACAAGCGGCTTTAATGGCGGTGCAAGCCGGTAATCTGCAATTCCAAATCGACTTTACCCGTGAACATGAAAAAGAGGCGGATCGGGTTGGGATGCAAACTTTATCATTAGCCCATTATGACCCACGCAGTATGCCGACGTTTTTTGAGCGTTTACAGCAGTCAACCCGCTTTTATGGCAAAGGGGTTCCAGAATTTTTGCGAACTCACCCGATGTCGGAAAATCGGGTAGCGGATACTCGTGGTCGTGCCGAGGTCTATCCATATCGCCAATATCCCGACACCTTGGGCTACGCCTTAACGAAAGCAAAAATTGCAGTGTTAACCGAAGCCGATAAGCGAGTAGTCACTCAGCATTTCACCGCATTAGAACAACAAGGCACCACTGAACAACGCGCGGTAGCTCGTTATGGTTTGGGTTTAATTCAATTGGAAACTTTGCAATACGATGCAGCTGCGGCGATTTTTCAACAATTGGCAGATCAATATCCACATCAACCGCAATATATAAGCGCCCTCGCCCGTACTTATTCGGAAAGCCGCAATTATGAAAAAGCGAATGCTTTATTTGCTAAGGCAGTGAATAGTTTTCCTAATAACGATGCGATCAAACTCGAATATACGCGCAGCTTGATGAAAAACAATCAAGCAGCTCAAGCCAAGCAAATGTTGCAGAGTTTGTCTGAAAATCAAAAAAACCAACCGCTATACTTTGAACTACTCGCGCAAATTTTTGCTGACCTCAAACAACCGGGCGAATCACATCGCTATACCGCCGAGTATTACTACGCAACCGGCCAAACCGAAGAAGCAATTATGCAAATTCGCCTAGGAAAACAAGAAAACGACCTCAGTTATCAGCTTCAGGCTATTCTTAACGAACGCTTAAATTTCTTTTTAAGTGAAGAAGCAGACCGAAAATTAGAGCGTCGATAGCGAATTAGCCAAAACTAATACTTTGTAACAGATTGTTTTTAAAGGCCGATAATTTCGACTAAAAACTATTTATTAAAAAGGGGATTTTTTAATAGACACTGTTTTTATTTTTCACTAAACTTCGCGCCACCTTGACGGAGCTAATCACTTCAGAGGATCGTTTTTAGGGGGAGGAAAGCGGCCTGTAATCAAGGCTTACAATAACAACAATAAGGTAACGCACCACTAAACTGCTGTTATGGCAGGCGTCCAATACAATAAAAACAAAAACCGGACGGGCCCGCTTTATGCGGGCTTTTTATTGCCTATTGTTTCTGTCAAATTGGCTAGAGAGTCAATTTGTCATATAATTCAACGCCCCGCACTTTAACAAAACTAAAACCTGACTCAGGTTAGCTAAAGTGTCGGCTGCAATTCAGACATTGTTCACCCCAAAATCAAAAGGCTTATCATGGCGCGCGTTACCGTTGAAGATTGTTTAGAAAATATTGAAAACCGTTTCAAACTGGTTTTATTGGCCAGTAAAAGAGCTCGGCAGTTAGAAAAAGGCGCTGACGAATTTGTTCCACGCGGCAAAGACAAAGATACCGTTGTTGCATTGCGCGAAATTGCAGCGGGATTTGTTACTGAAGACAATGTTGACCTTCTACACAGAGTTGGTCATATTTCTGAAACTCAATTAGACATCTAAGCTACTGCATGTCAGAGATAGCCGACTCCCCTGCCATAACCAACGTAGAGCTTCCTGAAGAAAAACTTCTAAAACAACTCTGCGATATTTTGCACGGCTATCTCGATGAGAATCAGATCAATGCGGTGATTCGCGCTTATCATTTAAGCGCCGCCGCTCACAGCGGACAGTTCCGTAAAAGTGGCGAAGCTTATATTTGCCACCCTGTTTCAGTGGCGATTATCTTGGCATCAATGCACATGGATGCCCACGGCATCATGGCCGCGATTCTCCACGATGTCATCGAAGATACCTCAATCAGCAAAGAAGAATTAAGCGCCGAATTTGGCCCTGAAGTCGCTGACTTGGTTGATGGCGTCACCAAATTATCAAAAATCGACAGCCGCTCTCGAGCTGAAGCGCAAGCCGAAAATGTTCGCAAAATGTTTTTGGCAATGGCTAAAGACTTGCGAGTCATCATCGTCAAACTGGCTGATCGTTTACACAATATGCAAACCATGGGCAGTATGCCCAGCGATAAAAAACGCCGGATTGCCAAAGAAACGTTAGAAATTTACGCACCGATTGCCAATCGCCTTGGCATGAATGAAATACGGCATCAACTAGAAGCACTCGGCTTCAAAGCTTTATACCCAAACCGCTACGCAGCACTGAGTAGTGCTGTCAAAAAATCACGCGGCAATCGCAAAGAAATCGTTGATACCATCCAAAGCACCATCCAAAACCGTGTCATCGAAATGGGCATGGACTGCACTTTGACCGGTAGAGAAAAAAACGTCGCCAGCATTTATCACAAAATGGTGACCAAAAAAATCTCCTTTAGCGATGTGTTTGATGTCTATGCCTTCCGTATTTATTGCCACAACGTTGATGACTGCTACCGCGCTTTAGGTTGCGTACACAATTTATTCAAACCAATTCCCGGTCGTTTTAAAGATTACATCGCCTTGCCAAAAGCCAATGGCTATCAATCTTTGCATACGATTTTGATTGGCCCCTATGGCGTACCGATTGAAATCCAAATCCGCACCCAAGAAATGCACCGAATGTCGGAATCAGGGATTGCCGCCCATTGGCTGTACAAATCTGACAAAGATAAAAGCGAAACCATCCGCGCCCGCGCTAATGAATGGCTACGCGACCTACTGGAAATCCAAAAATCTGCTGGTGACTCACTGGAATTTATCGACAATCTAAAAGTCGATCTTTTCCCGCAAGAAGTATTTGTCTTCACCCCAAAAGGCAAAATCATCAAACTGCCGCGCGGTGCCACTATCGTCGATTTTGCCTACATGGTGCACACCGATGTAGGCAACGCTTGTATCTCAGCACGAATTGACAAGAAACTGGTACCACTGCAAACCAAGCTTGAAAACGGCATGACCATTGAAGTGATTACCGCCGCTTGGGCTAGACCGAATCCGCTATGGCTAAACTACATCACCACCGCCAAAGCCCGCAGTTGTATTCGCGCCTATCTGAAAAACTTCAAGCAACAAGAAGCGATTAACCTCGGCCGCCGCTTGTTGGAAAAAGAACTGCAAAGCATCAACATCCAACTCGACCAAGTTGATAACCAACGCATTCTGCAAGTGTTACAGGTTTTGAAAAAACCATCGCTTAACGAATTATTAGAAGACATTGGCCTTGGCAACAAAATGCCATTCCTAGTCGCCAAACACATTGCTCAAACCGATACTAATGGCGGCGTCAAACTCGACGACCATCCACCTAAAGCTAATACCCCATTAGTAATTAAAGGCACCGAAGGCATCGTCGTTAGCTTGGCGAAATGCTGCCGACCGATTCCTGGCGATCCGATTATCGGCTTCTTCAACCCTGGCAAAGGCATCGTGGTTCATCATCACGAATGCCGAAACAGCAGCGAAGTTCGCAAAAAACAAACCAGCTGGCTGGATGTCGAATGGTGCTCAGAAGTGATTGGTGAATTTTCATCAGAAATTCGCATCGAGCTACTCAACCAACGCGGTTCATTAGCCACCATTGCCTCGACTATTTCCAGCATGGATTCCAATATCGAAAACATTACCGTCGTCAGCCAAGACGACCGTGTTTCGGTGGATTTACTCACATTAGCGGTTCGTGACCGAGTTCACTTGGCCAGCATTATTCGTAAACTGAAAAAACTTTCGATTGTTTTAAAAATTACTCGTTTAAAGGCATAACATGAGCAAACAAATTATCTCTACCCCACTCGCTCCAGCAGCAATTGGCACTTATTCACAAGCGGTTAAAGTCGATAACACAGTGTATTTATCTGGCCAAATTGCCCTCGACCCAGACACTATGCAAGTAGTTGAAGGCGACATCAGCGTGCAAATCCGTCGGGTATTTGACAATTTAAAAGCAGTTGCCGAAGCAGCTGGCGGTGATTTTTCTGACATCGTTAAGCTCAACGTATTTTTAACTGACTTAGGCCACTTCCCTATCGTCAACGAAATCATGGCCGAATACTTCCAACAACCTTACCCTGCCCGCGCTGCGGTTGGCGTTGCCGCCCTGCCGCGTGCGGTGGGTGTCGAAATGGATGGCGTGATGGTGTTAACAAAATAAGCCGCTGAGCCATGAGTGTTAGCGAACCGCTGCAATTACCTGTTACTCATTTATCAGGCATCGGTTCGCAATCCGCCAGCCGCCTAGAAAAACTAGGCATTCATACCCTACAAGATTTACTGTTCCACCTCCCGCTTCGCTACCAAGATCGCAGTCGCGTTACCCCGATTAGCCAATTAGTAGTCGGCAGCTCGGCCTTAGTCTGTGGCAAAGTTGAATTTATCGACAGCATCCAACGCGGTCGCGCCAGTGTGATTTGCCGGATTGCTGATGAAAGCGGCAGTTTATCGCTACGATTTTTCCACTTTTCCGTGCAACAAGCGCAAAGCTTAAAACCGGGCACCTTAGTCGGCTGTTATGGCGAAATTCGCTATGGCTATGCCGGATTGGAAATGGCGCATCCCGACTACAAACTGATTCAATCTCCCGAACAACTCACCGAAGCCACCCTCACCCCGATTTACCCCTTAACCGAAGGCCTACCTCAAACCACTTTACGCAAAGCCATCAAGCAAGCTCTAAGCTTATGTTTAGACAAGGCCAACGTCACCGACTGGCTACCGGCCAGCTTGCTACAAAAACACCGCTACCCCTCGTTAAACGAAGCACTCAGCACCCTGCACAACCCACCCGCGCATTTATCCGCTGACAATTTCAGCTCTGGCAATTTACCGGCCTTAAAACGCTTAGCCTTTGAAGAATTACTGGCCCACCATTTAGCTTTATTACAAGGCAAACTGCATTACAAAGTTTGGCAAGCGCCAGCGTTTAAGCTAAACCCCGTCATCAAACAACAATTTATAGCCAACCTGCCGTTTCAACTCACCAACGCCCAACAGCGTGTATTGATTGAAATCGAAGCCGACTGCGCTCAAGCCCAACCGATGTTGCGGCTAGTGCAAGGCGATGTTGGCTCAGGTAAAACCGTGGTCGCAGCAATCACCGCCTTAACCGCAATCCACAACGGCTTTCAAGTCGCGGTAATGGCACCGACCGAATTATTAGCCGAACAACATTTCCGCAATTTCAGCGCTTGGTTTGCCGACAGCACCATCAAAGTCGCCTTTCTCAGCGGCCAAATCAAAGGCAAAACCCGCCAAGCGACTTTAGAAAGCTTAGCCGATGGCAGCGCTGGCATCGTGATTGGCACCCACGCCCTGTTTCAAGACAGCGTGCAATTTCAAAATCTCGGCTTAATTATCATTGACGAACAACACCGCTTCGGCGTCCACCAACGCCAAGCCCTGCGCGAAAAAGGCCAACTCAACGGCTTACGCCCGCACCAATTAATCATGACCGCCACGCCAATTCCTCGCACTTTGGCGATGTTGAATTACTCGGATTTAGATATTTCGATCATTGACGAACTACCACCTGGCCGCAAAGCCGTCGTCACCAGCGTCATCAGCAGCGAACGCCGCCCAGAAGTGATCGCCAAACTGGCAAACTGGGCCGCAGAAGGCAAACAAGCCTACTGGGTCTGCACCCTGATTGAAGAATCGGAAGTTTTACAATGTGAAGCCGCCGAAAAAACCGCTGCCTTTTTAGCCGAAGCCCTGCCTAGTGTCCGAGTTGGCTTAGTGCATGGCCGAATGAAAGCCAGTGAAAAAGACGCAGTGATGCAAGCCTTTAAAAATCAACAAGCGGATTTGCTAGTCGCCACCACGGTGATTGAAGTGGGCGTGGATGTCCCCAATGCTAATTTAATGGTAATCGAAAACCCCGAACGCCTTGGATTATCGCAACTGCATCAATTACGCGGTCGAGTCGGACGCGGTAGCCAAGACAGTTACTGCCTACTGCTTTACCAAACCCCGTTGTCACAATTTGGCAAACAACGGCTGGCGATTTTGAAAGAAAGTAACGACGGCTTCGTGATTGCCGAAAAAGACCTCGAACTACGCGGCCCCGGCGAAGTCATGGGCACTCGCCAAACCGGTCAACTGCAATTCAAAATCGCCGACCTTGAACGCGATACCGGCGTATTGGATTTAATCTCAGACGCCGCCCAACAGCTCTATCAACAGCATCCTGAAAATATCAAACCGTTAATTGAGCGCTGGATAGGCAATACTAAGCATGGGTATCAGGAAATTGCTTAGTGATTTGAAAACAACCTTAATGGCGGGGCAGTCTGCCGCGAACTTGTCTCAACGCTAAATTCTCAGTATCAGGGAATTTCCGCGCTCAAGAGCAAATAGTTGCGGCGAATCAGCACCGCAACGCATATCAGGCCTAATTTTCTGCCAAAGTTCAAACAGGGAATGGCCAAGTTAGATTCTGTCAGCCCCCAACGACAAATCTGCATTTTCCTGTCGCTGCAGCATCATTCGCTCCAAAAAGTCATCTTGCGAAATGCGAGGCAATGCCTCACGGTGTGCAGCCATAAAATGACGCAAGCCACCCCACAACTCAGCATCACCGATCATGAAAAACCTATGCTGCGCGCGGGTAAGCGCGACATTTAGCAGATTCGGCTTTGCCGCAGCCCAAGCGGCAGCTCCTTGCGTTCGCTCATCACAACCAAGCACCATCCAAACGATGCTCTCTTCTTTGCCCTGAAATGTATGGACAGTACCGATCCGTGCTTTCGTCCATTGCTGCAACACGGATTCTTTAGGTAAAGCAACTTCGCCAGCGGATATCAGGTGTGTCCAGTTATCAGGTTTGGAAATACAACTGATCAACTCATCCTTGATTCGTTTGAATGGCGAGATGATATAGATAGGCGGCAACGACCCAGTCTGCTGGAAAAAAACGGCCAGAGCTTTATGAACAAGATCGATTTGTATCTGCACAGCTTGCTTGCTATGAACGGTTCCCGGCAAATGAACCCAGGCACTTAATCCTAAATCGTAACTGTCTGCAGGTGGATGGCATTTGTTGCGATCATAGAAAACCATCTTCCCCTCGTAGGCAATTTCATTCGCGATGGAAAACATAGGCTCAACGCAACGCCGATGCACCCTCAATGGACTACCTATCCATTGTTTGTCTTTACTAGAACCAATCCAAGTACCTAGAGGATTGGCAGCATCTGCCAGATTCTGTACCGAAACATGGTGAGGAGCAACATCCATATTAGTCGGTAACGCTGAAGCTGTAGCCAATGCGTCAATCAATTTTATAGGCACCGTAAATACGGGTTCAATTTGTAAAGGGTCACCAACCACAACAGCTCGTTTGGCTCTCCACAGTGCACCGACTGCAGCCTGAGGCACAGCTTGACCAGCCTCATCAATAAATAGCCAGCCAAGAGCATTGGCCCCCAGGTCGCCAAACTGGCTTGCAAAGGAAGCGAAGGTAGTTGACACTACCGGAACTACCATAAACAAGCTTTGCCAGATTGCCAGCGCATGTCGAGCTTCATGCGGACGCTTACCAGATAACAATTGGCAGAGAGCTACGACGTTGCCACCGAATCGCCCCCCGCTTTTGAGTACCTCCGCCAACCAAGACTCCTGGAGTTGAAGCGCAGCCGCGAAAAGTTCGGATCGCTTCTCGTTAAGTGTTTCGTGTTGCCAAATACCATTAATTTGCCAGCGCTCGTGTTCGAGGTGGTCCAAATCCGTCGGGCAGGCGGCTTTCGGGAAATCTTTAGAAAGCTGAGCGAGAATCTTCTGTTTGTCTTCCCAGTCTGCTCTTCGATTTTCCAATTCCTTAGTCGCTAAGCTTAGTGCAGCCATCGAGCGCTCTTCTAATTTTTGTTTGGCTCGTCGAGGTTCCTCAATTTCATACTTCCTTCGCAACCACACCCCTTGGTCGCGACGATTAACTTCCAACTTGCTCCGGTAATCCTTATAGGCAGGATTTTTCATTAACCGCGCCAACCATCCTGGGTGTTCCTTTTCAAGGACTTTCTCTTCCGAACTGAGTAACTCCAGCTGGATATTGCAAAGCCTCCATTCCTCGTCAGCTACTTTGAAATCTTCTTGGGCAGTATCAAGAGCTTGCTGCGTAGCGCGGAATTTATTGGTTGCGATCAGCGTATAGGTGGCAAGTGTGTGCCCCTGCAAGTCTTCTTGCAACTTAGCAAAATAACCCAACTGTTGAAGCAATACCTTAAAAGCATTATCGGCTTTCAAGAACGCCTGTCTTGCCTCCTTGTAATCGAGGCCCTTGTACTCATTGCGCCAGGTCCATAGCGAATGATGTTGCGTTGGATCGAACCCCTTTGGTGCTTTCTCCGGTGGCTTTGCACCATCAAATCTAATCCGATCTACAAATGCCGTTCTATTTGTTTTGTTTCCCAATGCACAGGAAATTAGCCCCCAGGGCTGGTCGTCGATGGCAAGTTTGTCGTATTCACCTTTGATATTTCGAGCTGCGATGTTGTGGGCTATCTGTTGAAGGTAGTGAGCCTTCGCTCTGCCATCCTTGTCTCGCCACGCTTGTCCCGGTTTTCCCAGAGATTTCGACTTTGGGAGATCTCGCGAAATATTTTCAACAGCTGCATTGTTGGACGAGGCTACCACCATCTCAAAGCCAGTCAGGTCATCTCTTAATAGAGCGATTACGCATGAGTTATCACCCCCAGCAAACTTGACATTGACCGAATCGGGCAAAAACGCGTCGCCAGAAGACTCGTATTTTGCCAATACCCTAGCGCGCCGCACGATGTTCTCGGCAAAGATATCACGCAGTAGTGTTGTTTTGCCTGTGCCAGGCGGACCGTTGACTGAAAACACACCGGACGTTTTTAAATTTTCAAAGGCACTATTAATGGCGAACTGTTGCATCAAGCTCATTGCATGATCCGGTGGATCAAACCAGTGCCCAGCAATAAGGCGGTCTGGCCACAACTCATGTGCAATCTTTTGTCTCCCTAACGATTGGTAGAGATCTACACGATCAGAATCGGCTACCGGAGTCAGATAGGCCTCAAGAACAGGGCAGACCTTGCCACTTTCTAAAGACTCAATAGCACGAGCAATGTCCTGAGCATAAAAACTATTCAGAATGTCAATTTCACTATCTTCTATTGCTGTCCCATCCTCCTCATCTTCTGTGGCAACTGCGCTGTCCTTTGGTGATTGATTAGCTGCCTTAACGGCTGTTTCTTTCTTTTTGTTCTCGACACTTTTTGCGCGGATAACAAGTACCGGAGAATCGGAACGACTGGATTCGGGCAAATAGCTTGCCCAGCCATAGAAAATATTGAGAAGCTCAGTCAGATCGGCACCAGTCAATGGCAGCGAGACAGCAGCCTGGGTACTATCGCCAGTTTGAATTTGAGTGGATTGGTCTGACGATACTTTGGAGATTCGACCAGTCCCGAAATTATTCAAAGACTCTTTGAGAGTCTTGATGTCTGCTTGAAATGTGTCGAAATCTAAACCCGCAAGCCCATTTTTTTGTATACAGCCAAGAGCCCAAGGCGCTGTAGAAACGGACACTTCGTTGAGATATGGTTCCCCATGAGCATTCACCTTAATGCGTGCGAAGCAAGTCAAACCTTCAAGCTCCCCACGCTGTTCCTGCTCGAACACTTCTTCAGGCGTCAGAGTCTCAGTGACCACGCGTTGTGTGATTTTCGTTAGTTCACCCTTGTCAAAAACTCCAAAAAAAACCTCAAAGCCAGTCAGTTTTTTTCCTGCTGATGGAGTGACTAACCATAAGGTATTGACATCAACCACATCCAATTGAGACTGAGAAAACGTCCGCACACTCTTCTCCGCCTCTTTGTCCTCCAAGACTTGTCGCTGCAGGTCGAATGGAATGAAGAATTCGATCTTGTGCCAGAACCTCAGAATATTGGTGCAATGAGAATTTGATGATTTAGTCATCTTGAGTTTGGAGTTCATATTTTTAATTCAAGGGCTTGTAGTGGTCAACTTTTTTCGAACACTGATATAGGTTGTTTTTCTGCCATTTTAAGTTCATAGCCATTGGGGGACAGATACCCATAAGCGCTAATAAAAACGATTTGAGTCACTTAAAAGCTAATTCTAGCTAGCAACGATCACTGTTAACTCCAAAACAGCAGCATCAGTGAATCAGTGTGATTAAACCAATACAAAACCCGCCAGACCTAGAGCTTCAGGTTGTTGATAAGCAGCTGGTTGATGATGACTTCAAAACCAATCTTTTGATATTGACCAAAGTATATTGCAACGGTGTACCGTCTTCTCGAATCAAGGTATTCCGCTCACATAGCGTTTTGCACGTCACTGCTGACGATTTCGTCAAGCAATTTTGCAAATTCTGAGTCGCTTAGATGAACCCGATTCAGCACCTCGAATTTGTAGCGGAAGTTTTGTTCTAGGGCATATTCTAAGGATTTTTACCTATCGAGGGTAGATTGATTTTTCTTAGCAGCCTTTTATTAACTAGCAAAAAACTGGCAAAGCTTTGGCAGTTTTAATCCCTACTGCTACCATAGCCACTACTCGCTAAATTTGGATATTCGCAGTTGAAGATAAAACATTACTGGTTATTGAGGTTTATCTCAGTAATTCACGTCCACATTGGCTAAAAATACAAGGCCCTGAATTAGGCGTTTATATCCGTTTAGGCTCGACTAATCGACAAGCAGATTCTGAACTGATCGCTGAGTTACGACGTTCGGTTGAAGGGATTGCTTTTGATGAAATGCCAATGCCGCAACTAAGCCTTGATGACCTTGATTTACAGAAAGCCCAAGCATTATTCGGCAATGCGCGAGTTTTAGATAAACAAGCGTTGCTAACCTTAAAATTACTTATCAATTACCAAGGCCGAGCGGTGCCGACTAAAGGCGCTGTTTTGCTGTTTGGAAAACAACGCAACCTTCACTTTGCTGATGCTTGGATACAATGTGGACGGTTTTTCGGCACCGAAAAAATCAATATTTTTGATCATCTTGACATCAATGCACCACTACCCACAGCGGTGGACGAGGTCATGTTATTTTTGAAGAAACATGCTTTTCGTGGCGCAGACTTATCAGACACTCGCCGTAAAGATGTTTGGAGTATCCCGCTAGGAATCTTACGGGAAGCGGTTATCAACGCCATAGTTCACGCTGATTATTCTCAACGCGGTAGCCCAATTCGGGTGGTGTTTTTGGATAATCGAATCGAAATCGAGAATCCCGGTTTATTTCTGCCAGGGTTAACTTTAGAAGACATCAAACAAGGTACGTCTAAAATTCGTAATACCGTGATTGCGCGTGTTTTTAGAGAATTACATTTAATTGAGCAATGGGGAACTGGGGTTAAACGAATTTTCTCTGAGGCTAAAACATTAGGACTTCCAGAGCCTCAATTGATTGAATCGGGTATGCGGGTTCGTTTTATCATCCCACTGTTAGAACCCATTTATTTGCAGAACACTTCGAAACAAGTAGACACTAAAATCAAGGAGCCCATCGACTTACAGCCAAAGTCACGGCTAGAGTCACGGCTAGAGTCACGGCTAGAGTCATCACTCGCAACCAAGGTATTGATAAAACTGAACGAGCAAGAAACAGGAAAAGCCTTACTTGCTCAACACCTAGGACACAAAACAGTTTCTGGCGAATTGCATAAACAAATCAAACGATTATTGGAATTGGCACTCATCGAAATGACGATTCCTGAAAAACCTAACAGCCGTTTGCAAAAGTATCGCCTCACCGATAGCGGCCGAGTTTTGATAAATTCACTATCGAAACTAACACTATGATAGCTAGAAACACAGGCAAAGCTTTGGCAGTTTCAAGCCCTACTGCTAACATAGCCACTACCCGCTAAATTTGGATATTCGCATGAGCGATTTACTGACGCTATTTAAAGAAACTTCTGCCTTGTATGGCGGCAATGCCAGCTATGTTGAGTATCTCTACGAGCAATATCTAAACAACCCCGATTCGGTCGAAGCCAGTTGGAAACAACGCTTTGATGCGATTCACTCGGGTTCGACTCAAGAAACACCACACAGCGTCATCATCAACCATTTTGAACGACTGGCAATCAACGAGCCGGGGCGTTTGGCGCGGATGCAGGGTTTCACCGAGCAAAGCGTTAAAAAACAATCCGCAGTCGCCGGCTTAATCAATCATTACCGCGTCAAAGGCCATCAGATTGCTCGCAACAATCCACTAGGCAAAGACATCAGCATCCCCGCCGATTTAGAGCCAAGTTATTACGGTTTAACCGAAGCGGATATGAATACGCTGTTTGATACTGGCGGCTTGTGCGGAGTGGATCGCTTGCCGTTACAGCAAATTATCGAAACCCTTAACGCAATTTACTGCGGTAGCATCGGCAGTGAATACATGCACATCGTCGATAGCGAAGCCAAATCTTGGATTAAGGACAAATTGGAAGGCGCTAAACCCAATTTTGCCAGCCATAGCGAAAAACGGCTTTGGCTATTAAAACAACTCACCGCTGCCGAAAGTTTTGAACGGTTTTTACACCGTAAATATGTCGGCCAAAAACGCTTTTCTTTAGAAGGCAGCGAGTCGTTGATTGTGATTCTCGATGAAATCATTCAACGCGCTGGCGAAACCAAAGTGAAGGAAATGGTGTTGGGCATGGCCCATCGTGGCCGCTTGAATGTGTTGGTTAATATCATGGGCAAAAGCCCTGCCGCCCTGTTTGGCGAGTTTGAGGGCACTCATACTTCAACCCCCGGTGCGATTACTGGCGATGTTAAATATCACATGGGCTTTTCGTCCAACATTGCTACCACAGGCGGCGCGATTCATTTAACCTTGGCGTTTAATCCTTCTCACTTGGAGATTATTAATCCAGTAGTCGAAGGCTCGGTGAAAGCCCGTCAAGATGCTTTAAACGATCAAGGCATTAATCAGATTTTGCCGGTGCTAATCCACGGTGATGCGGCATTTGCCGGACAAGGCATCGTGATGGAAACCTTAAATATGTCGGAAACCCGCGCCTTTAATACCGGCGGTACCGTGCATATTGTGATTAACAATCAAATCGGCTTTACCACCAGCAACCCATTCGATGCCCGCTCCACACTGTATTGCACCGATGTCGCCAAGATGATTCAAGCGCCGGTATTTCATGTTAATGGCGATGATCCCGAAGCGGTGGTGTTTGTCAGTCAATTGGCGATGGACTATCGGATGAAGTTCAACAAAGATGTGGTGATTGACCTGATTTGCTATCGTCGTCACGGCCATAATGAAGCCGACGAACCGGCAGCAACCCAGCCGATGATGTATCAAAAAATTGACCAGCTACAAACCACTCGCCAGCTGTACGCCCAGCAATTGATTAACGAAGGCGTCGTCAACGATGACGAAGTACAAGCGATTGAACAAGCTTATTTCGCCCAATTGAAGGCGGGGGAAGTGGTATCCAGACCGATTATTAGCGACGACCAGCGCTATTCTTATTCCAAACGCTGGGAACGCTTTTTAAACAAACAATGGGATGAGCCTTGTCACACCGCTGTTGAATTGGACAAGCTTCGCCTTTGTAATCAACGCCTGCAAATTTTCCCTGAAGGTTTTGTTTTACATCCACGGGTTGCCAAAGTGATGGCAGATCGCCAGAAAATGACCGATGGCGAATTACCGCTGGATTGGGGCTTTGGCGAAAACATGGCTTATGCGACTTTATTATTGGAAGGCTATAACCTGCGGATGAGCGGTCAAGACGTTGGTCGTGGCACCTTTTCCCATCGCCACGCTATCTTACAAGGCCAAAGCAACGGCCAATGTTATTTGCCGCTGAAATATCTCAGCCCCGATCAAGGCAAGCCACAAATTTTCAATTCGCTATTGTCCGAAGCGGGGGTTTTAGGCTTTGAATACGGCTACAGTGCCACCGAACCCAATACTTTAGTGATTTGGGAAGCGCAATTTGGTGACTTTGCCAATGGCGCGCAAGTGGTGATTGATCAATTCATCAGCTCCGGCGAAACCAAATGGGGCAAGCTCAGCGGTTTGGTGATGTTCTTGCCACACGGTTTTGAAGGTCAAGGCCCTGAACATTCATCGGCACGTCTGGAACGTTATCTACAACTGTGTGCCGACCAAAACATTCAAGTTTGCGTCCCAACCACACCCGCGCAGATTTTTCATTTATTGCGTCGGCAATTGCTGCGCGAGTACCGCAAACCGCTAATTGTGATGACGCCAAAAAGCTTGCTGCGGCATAAATTGGCGGTTTCCAGTTTGGATGATTTAACCGCGGGTGAGTTTTTACCGGTGATTGGCGAAATAGACCCTATCCAACCACAACAAGTCACCCGCTTGGTGTTGTGTAGTGGCAAGGTTTATTACGATTTACTAGAAACTCGCCGCCAAGATGATTTAAAACACATCGCGATTATTCGGATTGAACAGCTTTACCCGTTCCCAGTAGCGCATTTCAAACGTGAAATCAGCCAATATCCAAATCTGCAAGACATCGTTTGGTGTCAGGAAGAACCGAAAAATCAAGGTGCTTGGTATCAAAGCCGCCACCATTTTGTTGATAATATTGATAACGGCATCAGCTTAAGCTATGCCGGCCGTGTTGCTTCGGCTGCACCAGCCGCTGGCAATTACAAAACCCATCAAAACGAACAACGCGCCGTGGTCCACAGCGCCCTTTACGGCAACAGCTAAGGAAAAAACATGAGTTTAGATATTCTGGTTCCCGTACTCCCCGAATCAGTCAGCGATGCGACTTTAGTGGTTTGGCATAAAAAAACCGGTGATTGGGTGGCAGAAGGCGAAAACTTGGCTGATCTGGAAACCGATAAAGTCATTTTAGAAGTCCCTGCCCCACAATCTGGGATTTTGCAAAGCATCCAGATTCAAGGCGGCGAAGTGGTAGTTAGCGGTCAAGTGTTGGCACAATTAGAGATTCAACAACAGCAACAAGCTACAAGCGTGACTAAAGACGAACCGACCTTAAGCCCTTCGGTACGGCGTTTGGTGGCAGAAACCGAGGTTGATCCGAATGCGATTAGCGGTTCTGGCAAACATGGGCGGATTTTAAAAACCGATGTGGAAGACTATTTAAGCAAACAACAACCACAAACCACGGCCAACACCAGTTTACGCGCCGAACAACGCGTACCAATGACCCGACTTCGCGCCAAAGTGGCGGAACGCTTGTTACAAGCGCAACAAAACGCTGCAATGTTGACCACTTTTAATGAAGTCAATTTGAAAGCGGTGATTGATTTACGCAATCAATACAAACAGCGTTTTGAAGATAAACATTCGATAAAACTGGGCTTTATGTCGTTTTTTGTTAAAGCCTCGATTGAAGCTTTAAAGCGTTTCCCTGCGATTAACGCTTCAATCGACGGTAACGACATTATTTATCACGGCTATTACGACATCGGCATTGCCGTCACCACCCAGCGCGGTTTAATCGTGCCGATTCTGCGCGATGCTGATCAACTCGACTTTGCTGGTATCGAAAAAGGTATTCAAGATTTTGGCAGCAAAGCCCGTAATGGCTCGATCAGCACTGAAGATTTAAGCGGTGGCACCTTTACCATTACTAATGGCGGCATCTTCGGCTCAATGCTATCCACACCGATTCTTAATCCACCGCAATGTGCGATTTTGGGGATGCACGCGATTAAAGATCGACCGGTGGTTGAAAATGGCGAGATTGTGATTCGGCCGATTATGTATCTGGCTTTGTCTTATGACCACCGTTTAGTCGATGGCAAAGAAGCGGTGCAGTTTTTGGGCGTAATTAAAGAATGTCTGGAAGCACCAGCACATTTATTGCTGAATATTTAAGTCATGCACAAGCTTTCGCAAATCGGCCATTGGCTTAAACATCAGTGGTGTCGTTTCAATGGCGATGATGCTTATCAGCAATATTTGGATCATTGGCAACAACATCATGGCGAATCTGAAACACAACCACAAAGCCGCAAAGCCTTTTTTGCGGCAGAAACCCTGCGTAAATGGAACGGCGTTAAGCGTTGTTGTTAGTCAAATGCTATAAACTGCCAGCCTCTGATTGAGGTTACTAAAGCTCATCAATACTTAAACAAAAACGATTTTTTGTTTAACGCTTATTTCGATTATCCCTATTCAATAAGGCCTGAGCGATGTCAAACCAGCAGACTATGACCATAGACGGCAATCAAGCCGCCGCTATCATTGCCCATAAACTCAACGAAGTGATCGCCATTTACCCGATTACGCCGTCCTCGGCGATGGGTGAATGGTCGGATGAATGGTCATCGCGTGGCCAAGTCAATTTATGGGGCACAGTGCCGCAAGTGATTGAAATGCAGAGTGAAGCCGGTGCAGCTGGCACCATTCACGGCGCATTACAAGCCGGTGCCTTAGCCACCACTTTTACCGCCTCACAAGGCTTGTTGTTGATGCTGCCAAATATGTACAAAATCGCTGGCGAGCTAACGCCAACGGTTTTCCATATCGCCGCCCGTTCTTTAGCTTGCCAAGGTTTATCCATTTTTGGTGATCACAGTGATGTGATGTCGGCGCGAATGACTGGCTTCGCCATGCTCTGCGCCAATTCCCCGCAAGAAGTTCACGACTTTGCCCTACTCGCCCACGCTGTCAGCCTTGAAAGTCGCTTGCCGTTTATGCATTTTTTCGACGGCTTCCGCACTTCACACGAAGTCGCCAAAATTCAGTTAATCGACGATAGCGTGATTCGCGCCATGATTAACGATGAGTGGCTCAACGCCCATCGCCAACGCGCCTTAACCCCCGATCAACCACAAATGCGCGGCTCGGCGCAAAATCCTGACGTTTATTTTCAAGGTCGCGAAGCGGTTAATCCTTACTACCAAGCTTTGCCAAACTTAATGCAAAACGCCATGAACCGTTTTGCCGCGCTGACTGGCCGCCAATACCAACTTTATCAATACAGTGGTTCGCCACAAGCCGAGCAAGTGATCGTGATCATGGGTTCGGGTGCGGAAACGGTGGCTGAAACTATCGATTTTCTCAATCAACAAGGACAATCACTCGGCTTGTTGAAAGTGCGCTTGTTCCGGCCTTTCGATGCCAAGGCTTTAGTTACCGCCCTACCCGCCAGCTGCAACAGCATCGCGGTATTAGACCGAACCAAAGAACCCGGCGCAGACGGCGAACCTTTATACAAAGATGTGCTGACCGCCTTGGTGCAAGCGTTTAGCAACGGCGAACTCGCCCAGCTACCGAAAATCGTCGGCGGTCGCTACGGCTTGTCGTCAAAAGAATTTACCCCCGGCATGGTGAAAGCGGTGTTTGAAAACCTGCAACAAGCCCAACCGAAAAATCAATTTACCATAGGCATTCATGACGATGTCAGCCACAGCAGTTTGGTTTGGGATACCGAATTTCGGATTCCCAATCCAGCGCACATTTTCCAAGCCCTGTTTTATGGTTTGGGCAGTGATGGCACAGTAAGCGCCAATAAAAACAGCATCAAAATCATCGGCGAAGCCACCGACAGCTCCGCGCAAGGTTATTTCGTGTACGACTCGAAAAAATCCGGTGCGATCACGGTTTCGCATTTACGCTTTGGTGCCGAGCCGATTGGTTCGACTTATTTAATCGGCAAAAACGACGCCAATTTTGTCGCTTGTCATCAGCCGATGTTTTTAGACCGTTACCCAATGCTCGACAACGCTGCCGATAACGCAGTGTTTTTGCTGAATTCACCGATAGCCGCCGACAAGATTTGGGACAGTTTGCCAGCCAGCGCCCAACAACAGATCATCGCTAAAAACATCCGCTTGTTTGTGATTGATGCTTACGCCGTAGCCGCCAACACCGGCATGGGCAAACGCATTAACACCATTATGCAAACCTGCTTTTTTGCGATTTCTGGCGTATTGCCGCAACAGCAAGCAATCGACGCCATTAAACACGCGGTCGAAAAAACCTACAGCAAAAAAGGCCAGCGGATTGTTGGGCTGAATTTCAAAGCGATTGATGAAACCTTGGCGGCGCTACATCCGATTAATTTGCCATTAAGCGCTGCTTCAGCCACCACTAAAACCGACAACCGCAGCGAAATTTTTGTTAATGCACCCCGCTTTATCAAAAATGTCACTGCCGAAATCATTGCTGGACGCGGGGATTTATTACCAGTCAGCGCGATGCCCAATGATGGCAGCTTTCCTACCGGCACCGCCGCTTATGAAAAACGCAATCTGGCTTTAGAAATTCCGGTCTGGGAAACTGATTTATGTACCCAATGCGGCAAATGCGTGATGGTTTGTCCTCATGCGGTGATTCGCAGCAAAATCTATACGCCCGACACCTTAAGCAATGCGCCGGACAGCTTTAAACACGCGCCTATGCTGGGCAAAGACTTCCCAGAAGGTTTATCGATCAGCTACCAAGTCGCGCCAGAAGATTGCACCGGCTGTAGTTTATGCGTCGATATTTGCCCGATTCGTGACAAATCCAACGCCAGCCGCAAAGCCTTGAACATGGCGCCACAAGCGCCGTTACGCAGCCAAGAAAGTCAAAACTGGGATTACTTCCTCAGCTTGCCGGAATACGACCGACGCCAGTTGAAAACCAACACCATCAAAGGCTCCATGGTGCTGCAGCCTTTATTCGAGTTTTCCGGTGCTTGCGTCGGCTGCGGCGAAACCCCTTACATCAAACTGGCCTCGCAATTATTCGGTGATCGGATGATCGTCGCCAATGCCACCGGTTGTTCGTCAATTTACGGTGGCAATTTACCGACTACACCGTGGGCGAAAAATCTCGAAGGCCGAGGCCCAGCGTGGAGTAATTCATTATTTGAAGATAACGCCGAATTTGGTTTAGGCATGCGAGTGGCTATCGATAAACAAGCCCAACACGCCGCCGAATTACTGACGCAATTAAGGCCAGCCTTAGGTGATCAATTAGTCGATGCCCTGCTCTACGCTGACCAATCGGATGAAGCCGGAATTTATGAACAACGGCAACGGCTGGCAGATCTGAAACAACAACTGGCGCAATCCTCGCACCCCACCGCGCAAAGCTTGTTACCGTTAGCTGATTATTTATGCAAAAAAAGCGTCTGGATTATCGGCGGTGATGGCTGGGCCTATGACATCGGTTACGGTGGCTTGGATCATGTGTTAGCCAGCGGTCGTAACGTCAATATTTTGGTGCTGGATACCGAAGTCTATTCAAACACTGGCGGCCAAACTTCAAAATCGACCCCGCTCGGTGCGGTGGCTAAATTTGCTGCTGGCGGTAAAGCCACAGCGAAAAAAGACTTGGCTTTATTGGCGATGGATTACGGCAATGTCTATGTCGCTCACGTTGCTTACGCTGGCAAAGACACTCAAACCCTCAGCGCCTTTTTAGAAGCCGAAGCCCACGATGGTCCGTCAATCATCATCGCTTATGCGCCGTGTATCGCTCACGGCATTGATTTATCCAATAATCATCGCCAACAAAATCTGGCGGTTAAAAGCGGTCATTGGCCGTTATTCCGTTTCGATCCTAATAAAATCGCCCAAGGCAAAAATCCGATGCACCTCGATTCTGCCGAGCCATCGATCCCTTATCGCGATTTTGTGATGACTGAAACCCGTTTCAGTATGCTCTGGCAAACCCACCCCGACCACGCCGAAGCCTTTTTGCAACAAGCCCAGCAAGATGTGCAAAACCGCTATCGCTATTACAAACAACTATCGGAACTGGATTGGAGCCAATCGCACAGTGTTTCCGCCATCAAAGCCCAATTGATGACCCAGATTGCACCGGAGAGCCAACATGATTGATTTAAGCACCGAGTATTTAGGTTTAAAACTGGCCAATCCGCTGGTGCCATCGGCCTCACCTTTAAGCAAAGATTTAGCCACTGCCAAACAATTGCAAGATGCAGGTGCAGCGGCGTTAGTGATGTATTCCTTGTTTGAAGAAAAAATTGAAGCCGAACAACAGCATATGCAACGGTTTTTCTATCAACAGGCATTTGGCAATGCCGAGGCCGATAGTTTTCTGCCCTTGCCAGACAGCATCAAAACCTACCATGAACGCTATTTGGACAATCTCTATCGCCTGAAACACGGCCTATCGATTCCGGTGATTGCCAGTTTAAATGGCAATACTTTAGGTGGCTGGACTGATTACAGCTTGGCGTTGCAACAAGCCGGTGCCGATGCTTTGGAATTAAACATCTACCACCTGCCAGCCAATCCCGCCCAAGATAGCCTGAGTGTTGAGCAGCAATATTTAGACATCGTTCGCGCGGTGAAAAGCAAAATCAGCATCCCGCTGACCGTCAAACTCTCACCGCAATTCAGCTCGCCGTTACATTTCGCTAAACAGTTACAACTTGCCGGCGCTGATGGCATTGCTTTGTTTAACCGTTTTTATCAAGCCGATATTGATTTAGACAGCTTGCAAATCGTCCCTAAATTGGAATTATCGACCTCAGCAGAAGCCTTGCTGCGTATCCGTTGGACAGCGTTAATGTTTGGCCGTACCGATTTATCGCTGGCGGTGACGGGTGGTTTTCATCAAATGCCCGAAGTGTTGAAAGCGCTGCTGGCCGGTGCGGATGTGGTGCATTTGTGTAGTGCATTGCTGCAAGCGGGGCCGAGTCGGATTAGTCAGATTTTGCAGGATTTACAACACTGGCTGGCCGAACATGAATATCAATCAATACAACAACTAAAAGGCAGCGTCAGCCACCAACACGCGATTAACCCCAGTGATTATGAACGGGCGAATTATTTGCAGGTTTTGGATAGTTATTCTGGGGTTAGTGGGGTTTGGCGCTAGGTTTTCGCTGTGGGCAGTTAGGCTCCCATACGCTGGGCGAAGCCTAAGCAGGGTGTTGGCAAAGCAAAATTTCATATTTCTAATCATTGCATAGCATGTGTTGAGCGATAGCGAAGCGCATCAATCGCGAACGATGCGCTTCACGTTGTTCAGCACATATATGGACTCCTCTCCAATTGCAAGCCAAGTATTATCAAAATTAATGCTTTTAACAGAGATCAAGATTGCAGCCATATATTCGGTCTCTTGATGAAGGTGCTTAATTGACCTTC
>CAIXED010000078.1 GCA_903918375.1 uncultured Pseudomonadota bacterium
AATGGCTCTTTGGCTAGCTTGATTGATGTCCATTTGTGAGCCGCTTTGGCTGATACTCGCTGAACCTTGAGCGACTTGGCCGCCAGTGGGTAATGCATCGACGGCAGGCGTTGCCCATGCCGAGGAGATTAGCAAGGCACCACTACTGAACATAGCTAGAATTTGTATGACTTGAATCGCGCCTTTTAATGAACGCTTTAATGCCCGTGTCGTGCCAGGGGCTTTTCCTTGCGAACTACAAATTTCTCCAACAACAACCAAGGCGTTGAGTCTTTTTGAAAAAATAAGCTTGTAGATACCTGCGTTCATGATGAAACTCTTAAATTTAGCGTCGGCAAAGGACTTGAGAAATGTAAAAAAATAGATTTTTAAAAGTTTTTTCAAAAAGACATATACAGAATTATTTTTTAAGTATCTGTTTAATAATGCTTTTTTAATAAAAACTCAAAACAATAAATTATATTTAAGTAATTTTTTACTATTTTTTACATTTAATTGAAGCCTTAATCAATCGTTCGTTCGTAGGATAACCATTCACCAAACGACTAATTAAAGCTAACTGCTTCGCTAATTCACCCTATTTCATCGAGGGTCGTTTCTAATAAAAAGTCTCAAAATAATGCGCTAACTTTACTTGCTGCCCCTTAACAACAGATTGACTATTACAATCACTTGAAAAATCTTTGACACAACCTTGCTGATTTTTGTTGTTTGTCTGTTGCGATTGCTCAGACACTGTTACTTTCTCAATCACAGCCTGTGTATTGCCAGTGACCGCCACCTTGTCATTAACGATCTGAACTATTTCTGGCGTCTTATAGCTAGGATTAACAGGCACTGGATTAATGATTTTTGGAAACGCATTAATCGAGGCATACAATATTTCATCCTCTAAAACATAATTACTAACCAATCCACCATGAAGGCCATTTCTTAAGCTGTATTTCGCCATCACCGCTTTATGCTGACCGACAGCTTGATTAAAAAACGCCCCTGAAACGGATAAACCTAAAGTCTCTTGCCCCGCCAACCCTGTCAATACGCCAGGAATAATCGTTGCCAAATTATTGCCATCAAAGGTTTTATTACTAGCAACACTGCCTACAACACTTAAATGCTTAGGTGAAATTTTGAGACTGCCATCAATAAAAGTCAGGTTGTAATTAGCGTCTGTACCACTGGCACTAACCGTATAAGTACCGACGTTCTTACCTACCCCCATAACAGTTACACCGTTTAAAACAGACACAGTTTCTCCACCCAACAAACCAGTCGCTGTAAAACCAGTCACTGTTTGATTTTCACCGTTATAAATTTTGCTCAGATCACTATCAGCAGTCACAACCGCACTCGCTTTAGTAATGTTGGCATGAGTAGTTGCTGTGCTGCTGGTTAAATGATAGTTACCGGCATCGGTGCCACTGATGGCTAAGCCACTGACGGTCACGGTTTTGCCAGTGCCAACGTTTTTGTTATCAAAGTTAGCCGCGGTTTTGCTTAAGGTTAAGCTGTCACCGGACAACATATCACTGGCTAGCGCAGCCGTTGCCGTGGTGTTGGT
>CAIXED010000079.1 GCA_903918375.1 uncultured Pseudomonadota bacterium
AAGAAATGGACTATGCCATTGCGTGACTGGAAAGCCGCTCTAAATCGGTTTACTATTCAATTTGAGGATCGGATGGTGAGCCGATAATTTAAATCCCGTTTACACAAAATCTAGGACACCCTCTTATATCGTTTTATTGGATTGAATTTCAGTTGCCTCAACTTCAATGATTTTCTGATCGCCAAAGGCATCGAACGCCGCGTTAATTTCTAACACAGCGGCTTCGCTATCGCCGATAGTCTGCTGTAATTGTTCGGCAACCATGTTTTGTTGGCCGAGTTGCCGTAATTCTTCGGCTTGTAACT
The DNA here is from genome assembly GCA_903918375.1 of uncultured Pseudomonadota bacterium. Classification (GTDB taxonomy): domain Bacteria; phylum Pseudomonadota; class Gammaproteobacteria; order Methylococcales; family Methylomonadaceae; genus Methylomonas. Next base: position 306 of record CAIXED010000079.1, read on the forward strand.
GCAAACTGATTTCGGTTTTGACCTGATCAATTGTATTGCGGGTTTTGCCGATCCATAAGCCAGCAACTCTTGCCACGGTTGGTAGTTTTTGTGGGCCGATTACGATTAACGCTACTACTCCAACCATCATTAATTCTGAAAATCCAACTTCAAACACAATTAACCTTTGATGCTGTTAGTTTTAATCATCGTGCGTAATTGCCGATTGTTTACGCTGTGTATTCGGTAACATGCCATACAAACCAAGTTTGTGGCGTAACACGTTACGGCTAATGTCTAACAAACGCGCGGTTTGCACTTGGTTTTCTTCGCAAAACTCAAAGGCGGTACGAATGACAGTTTCTTCGATTATTTCAAATAATTTGGGTGGTGCTTGTTCGCAGAGTTTTTGTAGCGCAGTTTCCAATGAGCTAGTGGATATTGTTGGCACTGCTTCTGTGGGTCTTATCCCTGATAATTTGAAATCCTCAGGGCGTAAGCGATTACTGGGGCAAACTAATAAAGCGCGATGGATAGCGTTTTCTAGTTCGCGAATATTGCCTGGCCAGTCATAGTTAAGCAGGGTTAATTCCGTGGCGGGAGATAGTTTAATTTCTCCATAGCCTAAGCGGTCACCGTAGATTTTCAAGAAATGTTGAGCCAACGGTAAAATATCGCCAGGGCGGTCACGTAATGGGCTTAACTCAATGGTGGCGACGTTAAAACGGTAATACAAGTCGGCTCTAAAATGTGCCGCTGCCACGGCTGCTTCGAGATTGACGTTGGTGGCGGCGATGATGCGGACATCAATTGGCACCGGTTTTCTTGAGCCGACTTTCACCACTTCTTGTTCTTGCAGAACACGCAGTAATTTAGCTTGTAGTGATAAAGGTAAATCGCCCACTTCATCCAAAAACAAACTGCCTTTGTTGGCAGTTTCAAACCAGCCATCTTTAGTCGTCAATGCGCCGGTAAATGAGCCTTTTTCATGGCCGAATAATTCACTTTCAATCAAATTTTCGCTGAGTGCCGCGCAATTTAAGGCGCCAAAAGTGTTTTTGCTACGTTTGCTTAAAGCATGAATGTGACGAGCCACCAGTTCTTTACCTGTACCGGTTTCGCCAATGATTAGTACCGTCGCATCGCTAGGGGCGATACGTTCAATTTGTTCTAATAATCGTTGTGAAACGGGGTCTTCAAAAACCATCGCTGTTGCCCGTAGCGACAAGGCTAGAGAGCGGGACTGCAGTTCATCAAAAGCAAGTAAGGTTGAGCTTGAACTGTTGTCTTTATAGTTGTTTGATACTTTGCGGCCTAACAATGATTCCATATAAATTGTGTATTGTTTGTAGCATTAATCGATTGAAGTGCTGATTGACTTCTTTTTGTTGTTTATTTAGCAAAAATGATGCCAGTTTCTATATTTTGGCGAAAATAATTTTTATGTTGTTGATTTTTTGTGTGATTTGATTGGATTTTGCTTAGGTTTTTTGCAGTGTACTCGATTTTTATTTGGAGGCACTGTTGAAATATCAGCAGAAGTTGTTGGTTTCATGTTGATATATCAGCAATTTTTGCTGAATATTGAACAGGTTGGCAGCATCAGGATTAAATTTTTGGATTATGCTGTGGCGGAAATGTGAAAAGGCTTTATGGGGATTTTGGTGTTATGTTGTGAGTGGGGGATTTTGTTCGATTGCTGAGCCGGTTTCGACCTGTTGCGGATTATCGCTCGTTCTGATTCATGGCAGCAGTATGGCTGTTACAACAAAGCAGTTCCAAAGCTATTTCTCGTTATGGTTGGCGTTGAGCTGCAGCTTTTGGTTGAAGATAACAAACCTTATTCGTATATAGCGCCATTTGCGTATTTCGTATAAATCTGATCTGATTTTTTTTCGCAACAATATTATTGGTTTAGTCTAATTATTAGGTTTTTTTAAAACTTTAAATTGGGGAAATAATTGGTATTTCCCCTTACATAATTGAATAACAATGATTTATGAAGCAGGTAAATCTTTGTTTATGGTTGAAATAGCATCTTGAACGGTTGTCATAAACTGGGCGGGAAAAATGATGGTTGAGTTTTTTTCTGTCGCGATTTCCGCCATGGTCTGTAAGGTTCTAAGTTGAAGGGCGACAGGGTGTTGAGCGATTAAATCAGCCGCTTCGCCCAATTTTACTGCCGCTTGAAATTCACCTTCTGCTGCGACTATTTTGGCGCGACGTTCGCGTTCAGCTTCGGCTTCTTTTGCCATTGCTCGCTGCATATTTTCGGGTAATGTAATGTCTTTAATTTCAACCGTTGTAACCTCGGCGCCCCAAGGTGCGGTGTGGCCGTCAATCACATTTTTTATTTGCAGATTAATATCGATGGTTCTTGAAAGCAGTTGATCAAGTGAAAATTGCCCGACAACGTTACGCACAGTTGTTTGACTAATTTGGTTAACAGCGTGAGTTATATCTTCGATGGCAATGACAGATTTTTGCGGATCAACAATCTTATAGTAAGCCACAGCGGCTATATCAATCGAAACATTATCTTTGGTGATAATTTTTTGCGACGGAATATTCATGGTAATGGTGCGTAGCGTCACTGAGGTCATTTGCTCCAAAATAGGTATTAATATAATCAGTCCAGGGCCTCTTACACCGGTGACTTTACCTAAGAAAAAAATCACCGCTCTGTCATATTCTTTTACTACGCGAATTGATAGCCCAAGAAAAATAACAAGAAAAAATCCCAGTATAATTAAGCTCGTTTGTTCCATAAATATCCTTGTTGTTGGTATGAAAAATAAAATCTTATAGCATTGATGCAGTTTATGTTGTTTTTGTGGTCGTAAATCAATTTATAAAGCTCAAAAAAGATCAAATGATAAAACTAAGGTAATAATTGTCATGGATCCAAGTCCAATCAAGAATAGGATTTCCGCATAGGTTTCTAGTTTGCGAGTGATAGTTTGCTCTAATAGAAAGGAATGAAAGTAATGCACTGACCATGAATACCACGCTGATTATCGCTAGCGCTTCGTCAATTAAGTAGTGGACAAAGTCAGGGGATAGGGTTTTGACAATCGTAATGACCATAATACACACGCCAACCATCGTCGATGAGTTGGGCAGAATATGATGAGATAAATCGTTTGAGTATTTTTGTTTCATTTTGCTATCTTAAAAAAATCATGAATATAGGATTTAATTATTATGGATTTCTTATAAATAGAGGTTTCAACTACTTTTCTATGTGCCCAGCCTAACCAACGACTGATTAGTGTATAAGTGGATTTTATAATTTTATAGGTGAGTAATTTCGGTTTAGTGAGTGAAAATACTCTTGAAATAAACAATGTGCCGAATAACTTTGCAATTACCTCTAACAAAATCCCTTGAAAAACCATTCCGTGAACCAGTAATCCCAGTGCCAATAGATTGATTGGCATGACCACTAATAATGGAATAACAAGGGCAATGACTGATTGTGCTGGTGATAGACTCATCAGCCAACGTTCAAAACCATCGAGTTTTAATATCTTGACTAGTCTATGAGCAAGGTGGTTAAGCGCGTCCCAAAGCCATTCTTCAATAATGAGGATAACGGCTAATAGTGAAAGTAGTAATTTCTTCATGTGAAACCCCATTTCATAAAAGAATTGAATAGTCTATATACACTTGCTGGGCATTGATAGGCTAGGCAAAAAATCAAGCCAGTCGGCTTTTTGCTAGGTTTTGAGGTATTTGGGCAAGTTGTTTGCTTGATTTTCACCGATTCCTGATGATATCGATGTACTGATTACCCTCGCAGCGCCGTATGGCATTTTGGATCAAGTTGAGGATGGTGTTACCTAGTTGCGGGGAGTAGCGGACCTTTTTATTCTATTGTCCATGTTACTGTTCATACGTTGAGCGTGGCAGTAACACCCAAAATGTCAGCTTGAACTTGCCGAAAAATAACAGTTTGTAATATGTTCAAACTGTTTCAAAGTCGGCGAAATTTTTGGATTAGGTTAATGAGTGTTGAAGTTAAGCGGTTAATTGTGGTTTTGGGTTGATGTGGGTGGGCTTGTGAGTGATTTGTCTAGCGTTGTGAGTGAGTTGTGAATGTTTTTGGGTTTTGTTAAATTGTAAGTCTGGTTTCGAGCTTAAGCAGGCTATCGATAAATTTTCCGAATTTCAGCATAGTACGAAAGAGTCTGCATTTTTAATCGCACAAGCATTTTATCTACGTTATACATAGGAAAGTTGTCCGCATTTGATCCGAAGCAAACGTTAATTAGGTAACTCCCAAAGAATCTACAGCAAATATAGGATCGGACAGGTATGAGCGGAAGCCAAACCAAAAATGCAGCGTTAACAACCGCTTTAGCGTTTCATTACCAAGTATTGATTGGCTTGGATAAGTGCTTTTCGCTTGAAGACGGCCAGTCTGTGTGGTTCGAGAAAGACGGTGATGTCAGCTTGATTTCACCAGACGCGTTGGCATCAATACAAACTGAAGTGAAAGATTACTCATCGGCTCTCTCAGACCACCACGAAAATCTTTGGAAAACGCTAAAGAATTGGCTAGCACCAGAGTTTGACCACGCTCAATACGGTATTTTGGTGCTTCACACGACCCAAGCTTTTGGCACGACAAGTCGTCTAAAAGACTGGAATTCACAAAGTGCAGAACAACGCCTACAAGTCCTGAAAGATATTTTTGCGGAACGTACCGAAGTTCAACTTAACGACAAAAAGCAATCAGAAATAATAAGGCTGCAAAAAACGGTAATGCAAGATTCGTCCGACCATGAGTTGATGGCTGTTCTAGCTAAAGTCGTATTGCATGTGCAATCGGAAGATCTAGATTCTTTAAAAAAGGCTTATTACAATAAGTTAAGTGGTTATATTCCGCATTTAAATAGGCAAGCTTTTGCTGAAGGGCTGATTGGGTTTATATACGAACAAGCGAATAGGGATGAATGGGTAATTGAGAAGGCTACGTTTGATCAAAAGCGAGAGGCTCTAACCGCTAAATGGGGGCCTACACGATTTACTATTCCTGACTTTATAAATAGAGATGCAACGGAAGACGAAGTCGATGCATATATTACTGAACTGTTTGCTCAAAAAATTCTTGAGATTGAGTATGAAGCCGTGTTGCCAGAAGCAATAGGTAACTGGCTAGAGCTAAGGAACTCGTTGATTGAAGAGCTTAATGGTTACCCGCAATTTAGGGAAACCGTTAACGGATACCGAGAACAGTGGATTCGTGCTTTTTCCGCAAAGTACCGGATGGCGATCCGTAAGCAGGGTAGCTCTATCGAGAAATCACAAGACTTGTATGATCAATTAATAAGCGAAACGCCATTTGGTATCGATGGCTATCAAAATCCAGATTTGGTCTTTAGAAACGGCCTGATACAGGACGCTATGGATGATGAAAAACGTAAGCTGAAATGGAAGGTTGAGCCATGAGTAGCATTGTCGATACTCTATATGAGTTGAAGTATAACCCCTTCGAATTTGGGGCATATCTTGCTTCTTTCTACTCCAAGCTATGTGAGTCAGAAAATAATCTGTTACTCGCTCCTTTGGTGATCCCTCTTTGTAGCCATCCCTTTTTCTTACTAAAACTAAATAATGCGAAACCTAATAGTTCTATATTTACCATATTTGGTGGTGAAACGATGCTCAACACTGAACGCGATAACAAAATCTACGGAGGATTTTCATGGAAGCCGCATCAAAAAAAAATTGTACATCAGGAACAATTATTTGACCTACAAGAACGCATAGATGGGTTTCAAGAATTAACAGAGCAATCCATTCAATACTGCTTGGTAAATGATTGGCTGTCTGTCGACGAGCAAAGTTTGACGTTTCGCGCATGTGATGTATCTAATTCAGATTTTACCAATCAAAAAAGTGCAGAGAAGTTAGGGCGTTTATTCAGCGGTCACTCAGTGGTCGAGATTTATGCGTTTTTGGGAGTAAAACCGCGTTGAAAACATTAATTCATGAAATTGGCGTCATTGATAAGCAAGGTAACAAACATCCTGTTAATTTTAAAAAAGGGCTAAATGTTGTTACCGGTAAGTCATCGACTGGCAAAAGTGCCTTAATTGAAATATTTGATTATTGCTTTGGCAGCAAGGAGAACACCATTCCAAAAGGTGTGATTACCGACAATGCCGCTATTTACTACGTAGCGCTTTCGGCTAATGAACAAGAAATGGTGATTGCGCGTAATCCTGACATAGCGACTAAGGCTTTTTTTCGTCGTGTTGAGTCGTTCAACTCTGGCGATATTGATCGCAATTATTTTAACAGTAGCTATTTCCGCCCGTTAGATGTGTTTAATAAGCATCTAAGAGACTTTTTCTTAGATATCGATGATGTGGATGAATCTTTGGCTGTTAGAGCCAATCGTCCATTTAATGCTAAGGCGGCTACCCCTTCAATACGCAGCTTTTCATCATTTATGCTTCAGCATCAAAATCTTATCGCCAATAAACATGCGCTATTTTACCGATTTGATGAAAAGGAAAAGCGTGATCAGGCGATTGATCATACTAAGATATTTTTAGGCTTAGTTGATCAGAAATACTTTCACTTGTCACAAGAAAAAGAACGGTTAAGTGCCGATGTTAGACGTTTGGAGCGTCACAAAGAGACAAACAAACGTACCTCTCAAAACTACAAGCAAAACGTTGGTCCTGTTTTAAGCCAGCTGTATGCTTTGATGGGATTTAAAGATGAGCCGCTATCTTTGCAGGAGGTACTACGCCACCCACAAGACGCCAAAGACCAGCTAGATAGCATTATCGTGCCTGAAAAAATTAATCATAACTCTGATGCTGTTACTCAACGCTACAATCAACTTAAGTTGGATCGCACTCAAAAGACTGCCGAGCTTAGAAAGTTGCAGCGTCAAGCGGCGTCAATTAACAAACATATTCAAGAAGAAGAACGTTTTGTTGATAACGTAAAACAGTTTAGCTCGCCAAAGCATGTCCATATATCAGCTTCAGTCTGCCCGTTTTGCCATACTGAAAAAGACACATTGCGAGAAAGCGCAGAAAAATTACGGCAAGCTATTACGAAAGTATCCGGTAACCTCGCACAAGCTCGCCCAATGAAAGCAAAGTTTCAATCGTCCTTGGTTGAAGTGCAACGTAACATTGAGGTTATTGATAAGGGGCTGACAGCACTAAACCAGCAAATAACGGACATAGAGAAAGTAGAAAAACAGTTGGCTGAACAAAAAAGTCTGTATGAGAGCATTTTGATGCAAAAGGCGAAGTTATATATGCTTTTAGATACCCTCAACATGGCCAATGATGTAGAGCTTGATAAGCAAATTAAGGCGCTAAACGAACAGCTAGAAGCCATTGATAAAGATCTGAAATAATATGATGTTCAAAAAGGACTAGAAAATGCATCTGCAAAAGTAAATGAATATATGGCTGAAATTGGCAGCAATTTTGAATTTGAAGCCAGCTATAAGCCAATCAACCTTCACTTCTCATTTGAGACATTTGATCTGTACCACTTAACGCCTAATGGAAAAATCTACTTAAGATCCATGGGCAGTGGTGCAAACTGGTTATATTGCCATGTGACACTATTTCTAGCATTGCACAAATATTTTGCTGAGTTGGGTGATAAATGCGCTATTCCATCAATACTATTTTTTGATCAGCCAACGCAGGTATATTTCCCTAATTTTAATCGAGACAACTCTGAAACTTTTGAAGATCAAAAAAGCCAAGAGAAGCAGCAGCGTAAGATGCTAAATGTTGGTCAAAATATTGATGAAGACATTAAAGCTGTTGAAAATCTATTCAGTCAACTCTCGATTTATTGCAATGAGCTTGAGCAGAAGAATGGTTTTAGTCCACAAATCATCGTGACTGATCATGCGGACAATTTGACGTTGTCGAACGGGGTATCGTTTGAGTCTTTGGTTAACGGCAATAGATGGCGAATGCGCGGCTTAATTCATCCTACATAAAAATAACTAACATGCAATTGGGTCAAGTCACGAGATTGGGGGTGCGAATTAAATAATGTCCGATTTTGGTTGTATTTGAACGGTTAGAGTAAGACGAGGGTAGCGTATAACAAAGCGCGAACTTGCCAAGCTTTACGAGATGATTAGTTGAGTCATCAGACGCAACAAGAGCCAGCTGACTACGGCGAGATTCGAAAATCAATTGAAAAGTCCACGATTGAAAAGCGTTTGGAATAATTGGAGCAAAACGACAATGGCTAGTTTATTAAATCGATTGGCAAAACTGGAACAATCCCACAAGTCTAAAGCCAAGCCAAAGCAGATACTCATTGTAAAAGGTGATAAGTCAATCCCGCTGGAGGATTACAACAGTAATGAATGGTTGATATACCGACCAATGCGGATTGGATACACCTGATAATGGTGGGGCAGAATTAGGTTGTTCTTACGCTGCGTCATTGTCAGATTGATTGACGCACTAATTACGGCAACACTAGGCCAGCCAACACAGAAAGCAAACTAACAAACCGAGGTGATAGATAGCAGGAAAAGAAATTTTCTGTAATAAGCGTATTTTTGCCAACTGCTGATTAAGTGCTTATTAGAAAATTGCAGATATAAAAAAAGCCTAGGTTTTTAAGCCTAAGCCTTTAATTTATAATGGAGCTGGTGATGGGACTCGAACCCGCGACCGGCTGATTACAAATTTGAAGGCCCGCTATTTCCTGCTGATTACTCAACCTTAACGAACCTTTACAAACCGCAGCCTACAGCCTATCATTGCCTTAACGGTGCTACACCAAAAACGCTCATTTTTAACCGAAAGCGTAGCACCAGCGTAGCACCAGAAAACAAGGGCATTATATGGAAACGCATTTCAACTTTACAAAGCCGCAGCTTGAAGCACTGACAGAACCTAAACCCGGCGAGCGTGTCATTTATCACGACACCCACAAAAACGCCGCAGGCTTGCAACTTCGAGTTACCAACACCAGCAAAACCTTTTTCATTCAAAAGCGGGTGGACGGCAAGCCGGAGCGCGTTACCGTTGGCAAGTTTCCGGATTATTCGATTGAGAACGCCAGAAAGGAAGCGGCGAGACTTAGCGCGCTGATTGCCGAGGGAATCAACCCCAACACCGACGCCAGAGCGTTAAAGACTGAAACCACCCTGCAAGACTTGTTCGACGAGTTTCTAAAACATCGACGCAACAAGCGCGGCGCGTTTCTGTCGGAGAAAACCAAACGGAGTTACCGCTACGACTTCGGGCTGTACCTTGGCAAGTGGAGCGGGCGCAAGCTGTCACAGTTCAAAGATACCGACTTCGGCAAGTTACATTCAGAGATCGGCAAAGAACACCCCACCACGGCAAACCGAGTAATAGCAATGGCGTCTAGTCTGTTTGGCTATGCCGCCGAGCGTAAGCTATTCAAAGGGGCGAACCCCGCCCACGGTATCAAGAAATACCCAGAAACCAAGCGCGACCGCTTTTTACAATCCGACGAATTACCGGCTTTTTTTACCGCACTAGCCGAGGAACCCAACGACACTCTACGAGATTACTTTTTAATATCGCTGCTAACAGGTGCTAGGCGTTCCAATGTACAAGAAATGGAGTGGAGCCAGATCAACTTTGGCCGGGCAGAGTGGCGGATACCAACAACCAAAAACGGCGAACCGCAAACCGTAACCTTATCCGCCGAGGCGCTGGAAATACTACGCAATCGGCAAAGCTGCGACCCTGTTTGGGTTTTTCCTGGCACTGGCTCAACTGGTCATTTAGTCGAGCCTAAGAAAGCATGGCGGCGCGTCTTAGATCGAGCGGGGATTGATAATTTGAGGATTCACGACTTACGCCGCACCCTTGGAAGCTGGCAAGCTAAAACCGGCGCATCGCTGGCGATAGTCGGCAAAAGCCTTAACCACAAATCACCATCGACAACGGCAATCTATGCGCGCCTTGATCTTGATCCAGTGCGGGAGTCAGTAGACCGGGCAACCGGCGCAATGTTGGCCGCTGCTGGTGTTAAACCTGCCGGGGAAGTGGTAGAGATCAACATAAAGACAAGGAGCAAAAATTGAGACTTCCACCCATGCCAGCAGAATGGATAGACCTGCCAGTTGATGAGCTTGGGCTGAGGTTGTTGGCTTGGTGGATAGCCGCACAAGCCGAGAGAAAAGGCATAGACCCAACCGCAATACCTGAGCATATCGCAGAACAAATTATCATTGCGACAAGGGGAATGGATGGCGACCAAGCACATATTGCAGCACTTGAAAAAGCACTAATCAAAGCTGCACAGGGGGAGTTTGCAAAAGCAGGAACCCTGCTTCATGGATATATGCAAATCGGAGCTGAATCGATGGCGGCAGCGGACTTAATTTCAAATCTCGAACCGGACACTAAGCGAGGCGGCAAGGTACGGCGAGGCGCGAAAAGAGGACATGAATTAGTACACGGTGACTCAGTAACAAAAGAAACCAGACGCAGACAATATTTAGATCTAATGGACGAGATCAAAGCTAAAAACCCTTGTCTAACAGGGCAATCACTTCACAAAGCAGCTGAAAAACAATCATCTAAGGTGCTCGGAAAACGTGTTTCTTATAAAACCTTTGAGCGAACCGAAAAGAATGAACATCAAAAATAATTAGGACAGTCTCGCCACTGTCCCAAGTTGAAATCACCAAACTACGGCCATGTTTAACAAGAACCTATGGAGGTTCACAACATGGCAATATCTACACCCAACCCAACCAAAGATGAAATATTCGGCAATACCAGCGCCGCTGAATATATTGGCGTCACCCCTCGCACATTAGAAGTTTGGCGCTGCACCAAGCGTTATCAAATCCCGTTTATCAAAGTCGGTCGATTGGTGAAATACCGCAAATCGGCGCTTGATGCGTTTCTCGACTCTCGCACTGTCGGCGCGGAGGGTTAAGAAAATGACGGACAACAAAAAAGCCGCACCAGTCGGGCAACTGGGAACGGCTCAATTTCAAAACTCTCAAAACCATTTTAACAATATCGACGGCAAGCTAAGCAACTTTTTAGCAAAGCTGGAAGGCGTCAAAACCAACGGCTCGAATAAATGGCTTGCTAAGTGTCCGGCGCATTCTGACAGATCACCGTCGTTAGCAATCAAGCTGGCTGATGATCGAATATTGATACATTGTTTTGCCGGGTGCAGCGTGGACGCCGTGTTAGGCGCTGTCGGGCTGGATATGGCCGGTTTGTTTCCTGATCGTGTCGCCAACCCTGGCACACCTAAACCAAAGGCCCCACGTTTTAGTGCTTACGAACTTTTCCCGCTGTTGATTCAGGAGGCGCTGATTCTGGCGATTGCCTTCGATGCTGTCGTTTCCGGCGATGTTATGGCAGACGTAGACAAGCAGCGCGCCACACAGGCGTTTAATGCAGTTATGCGGTTGAATAGCGAGGTGAGGCAATGAGTTTAGAAGCCAAATTAGATCAAATCAACACGGCGCAAACAATGCCACCGGAACCACTCAGAGCATCACTGCCACCATCAACGCCTTACCCGGTCGAGCAATTAGGCGATGTATTAGGCGGCGCTGCTCAGGCCTTACACGAAACCATCAAAGCACCTTTAGCCCTTTGCTGTCAGTCGGTACTTGCCGCGGCGGCGTTTTCTGCCCAGAGCCATTTTGATGTGGTTTTACCTTGGGGCGATAGAAAACCGCTCAGCCTGTTTTTGCTGACAGTGGCTGATTCGGGTGAGCGTAAATCTGCGGTCGATGACGCCGTGCTAGGTGCAGCCAAGGCACAAGAAAGGCTCGAAATGGCGAGTTACCAAATCGAGTTTGAGCTTTACGAATCGGGGCTTGCTAAATGGAAAGCAGCCACCGACGCAGCCAATAAAAAGACCACAAAGCCCAAAAGCCAAGCCGCAGCCGATTACACCCAAAACGAGGCGCACGAGATAGGCCCAAAGCCCAAGGCACCTATCATGCCCTTACGGTTCGTTACTGACCCGACAGTTGAAGGCCTTTATAAACTGCTGGTCACGGCTCAGCCTTCCGTTGCGTTATTTTCTGACGAAGGTGGTTTACTGATAGGTGGCAATGCCTTGAATGGTGAGAACGCACTCAAGACCATGGCGCGCTGGTGCAAACTTTGGGACGGCTCACCCTTTGACCGAGTAAGGGCTGGCGATGGCTCAGGATGCCTTTACGGGCGACGTATGGCAATGCACCAGCTCGCACAACCGGATGTTATGCAAAAGCTGCTAGGCGACCGCATGGCAAATGGGCAAGGTCTATTAGCACGGTGCTTGGTAGCGTGGCCCGAGTCCACTATCGGCAAACGGCATATTCAAGCGTTTGAAAATCCAAAAGACCGGCACGAAGTTAAGCGACTGTTTGCAATCCTCAAAACATTGGCCGAAGCGACACCACGCGCAAGCGATGGCAATCCGCAGGAATTAGACCCTGTCGAGTTGCCATTGAACGCCGCCGCACATCAAATGGCGATTGATGCCGTAAATAAATTCGAGGATTTAATGAAAGTTGGCGCTGACCTTGCCGAGCTTAAAGATAGAGCGAGCAAAGCCCTAGAGAATGCTTGCCGGATTGCGGGCATATTGTCGATGATTGAAAACGGCATGGCCGCGCGTGAAATTACTAAAACCCACCTAGAACGCGGCCTGATCCTAATGCAGTGGTATTTAGCCGAATCGTTACGCATCCAGAGTGCGGCTATCGTTCCGCAGTCGGTACTAGATGCCGAATCATTATCGAGATGGTTAGCCAGTCGGGATATTCAGGAGTTCGCCACGCGCACCATATTAAACAAAGGCCCAAACCCGCTACGTAATAAGCCAAGACTAAATGCCGCTATCGGTGAACTTGTCGGCGCTGGTTACTTAGCCGCAAACGATCTCGGCGCGATGATTGAGGGGAAAAAAGCGAAACTATCATGGAGAGTTTTACATGTGGTTTAAGCCCGCCGAATATCAAAAATCAAATCCTTTGGTAGTTGCGACAATTGCGAAAGCTGCGACAAAAACACCTGAAAACCCTCATTTGTCGCAAAAGTCGCGAATGTCGCAGCCCGTTACATTTTCGATTGAGGATTACGAGCAAGCCGAATCTGTCGCAGTTGTCGCAAAAGTCGCAAGGGGATTAGATACGGAAAACCGTCAAAAGCTGGTGGCCTACCTGGACGCTATCGGCGAAACAGATCAAGCCAGCATCGACGAATATCTGACCGAGTGCGGCAAGGATGCCGAAACCCTGGCAAGGGAGTTACAACAGGCCGACGATTGCTTACAGATCAAAACCGGCGACTATAACGGGCTGGTGCAATGCTCAGGCTGTGTCTACCTGTCCGGCGATACCTGCAACCGTTACCGCTGGCGCGTGGTCGTCGATAAATGGCGGCGCTGTGCTGACCATGCCCAAAAATCGGAAACCATCACCTGCAAATCATGCGGCCATTTCCAGAGCTTTAACAATCATGGTGGCGGCGCTGGTGCGTGTCGTGCTGACGTTCAACCCTTCGGCGCTTGCTGGTGGGCTGATACTGTTCACGAATGCGACAAATATCAGACTTTGGAGGCTGGAAAATGAGTAATGATTATCCCGTCGAGATAGACGCCGCAACGGGTAAGGTTTCGACCTCACCCCCACAGAAAGGCCAGCGCTATCGCTGCAAGCTGGACACCTTGCAGGATGTAAGGCGCGAGATGGCAAAAGTTTACAGAGAATCCCGGTCGGAATTAATCGACCCGGCAGCGGCTACAAAGCTGGTCTGGATGTTACAGGCTGTCGGCAAAGTTATTGAAGGCAGCGATTTAGAGAAACGTATCGAAGCACTCGAGAATAAACAATGAGCATCAAAACCAGACTATCGAAACTAGAAGAGGCGAATACCAACGCCGAACCGGATAAGCGGCAAGCCGAAGCTATAACCAACACAAAGGCATGGCTTGCGGAAATATTAGCCGCTGCGGGCGGATCACAGCGCCAGTCTGTAAGCATTCCTTATCACGATCCTAAGCAATGGCTAGAAGATACCTTTAGGGCTATAACCGGAGATAGACTATGAGCATTAAACAGCGCGTCGCCAAACTGGAAAGCCAAAAGCCGCAGGTCGGCGTATGGGTACGGATTATCGTAGGCGTAGGCGAAAGCGAGGCCACAGCAAATTCGAAATGGTTGGCGGATAATCCCGGTAAGCCACTGCCGGCAAACATCATCTATCGCGTAATGGTTGAGGCGTAAACCCTAGCCAAACTAGCCGGATAACGCCGGCTTTTGGCGATATTTAGTATTGCGTCTTTATTGATCGGCCAACAATTTCTTTTTCAGGGCATCGAATTCTGTTTCCGTTATAGCGCCCGAATCTTTTAAGTCCTTTAGTTTATTTAGTTCGGTGTAGAGGTCTTTGGTTTTCGGGCTTGCCGTTGGCTGCTGGCGGATTGTCTGGTCAATCTCTATTCGCTGAGCCGGATTTTTAGCCGTGTCAAAATCCCCCTTGCGCCCGAAATTAGATACTTTGCCATCATGAATAGCCACGTAGTAATCTTGCGGAAAGTTGCCATCCGCAGCAATAACAGTTTTAACCCAGCTGTATTGCATGTATTCGATGCCTTCATTTGCCGAAATTGATTTAGGCGGGCCGAGTATTGCTAGCACTTCCTGTTTGGGCATACCAATTGAAATTTTATTTAGTTGGTCAGCAGTCCCAAAAACCATAGCCATGCATCCAGTTAAGGAGACGGCTATAACGATAACTAGTGATCTAATCATAAAAAACGCATGTGATAATGTAACAATCAGGCCGGGTAACACCGGATTTTTTATTGCTTTATGGGGAGGAATTTTAGTTTTTTAGGCGGCAGAGGTTTAACCAAATACAGCTTGGTTTAATCGAACCCGTAGCACTAGCGTAGCACCAAATAAAAAAGGCCTAGGTGAAAAACACCTAAGCCTTTGATTTATATGGAGCTGGTGATGGGACTCGAACCCGCGACCGGCTGATTACAAATCAGCTGCTCTACCAACTGAGCTACACCAGCAATTCGTTAATTATACATAGCGACATTGTTTCTGCCAAGCTTTTTTTCAATTAATTGACTTTGATGACTTGGATAAGTTGTCTAATCAATCATGTATTATTAACAAGAAATGGTTTTTACAAAAAAATAGGTGGATTAAGTTGCAAATTTTTCTCAAAGATTCAGCTGAAACAGAATGGTTAGGCGCCTTGCTTTGGCAGGTTTTGCCAGAAAAATGTTTGGTTTTTTTGTCGGGTGATCTAGGGGCGGGGAAGACCACATTGATAAGAGGTCTGCTAAGAGCTGCTGGACATAGTGGTGTGGTTAGAAGTCCTACTTATAGTTTGGTGGAAGAATATCGTTTTGCTGAGCGGAATGTCTTTCACTTTGATTTGTATCGACTAAAAGACCCAGAAGAATTGGAGTGGATGGGGATGAGTGACTATTTGAACCAATCGAGTTTGTGTTGTATTGAGTGGCCTCAGATGGGTGACGGTTTTTTGCCGAAAGCGGATGTGACTATCGATATAGCGGTTCAAGCGGATGCTAGATTGATTGAAATCAATATCTTAGCGCCTGAAGTGAAAAATAAACTACAAGACCTCTGGAAAAACAAAGACATACTGATATAATCTAAACAACATTGTTATTATGGAATTGTATCGATTATGCGTCGAATATCAAACATTGTCTGGCTGTTAGGGTTGATGTCGCCTGCTTTTAGTGTCGATGCGGGGCAAGATGCGGCTTTGACGTCGGTCACCTATTCCAATCAAGCATCGGATCGGCTGTTATTCGACTTGTCCGCTAATGTTCATCATCGTTATTTCATGCTTAATAATCCAAATCGATTAGTGATTGATTTGGAGAACACTCATCTACAGCAAGCTTTATTGCCGCCACCTTCGAATCATCCCTTATTTGTTAATGTTAGAAGCTCTGCTCGTAATCAAAATGATTTAAGAGTGGTTATTGAGTTAAAAAATGACGCGGAAGTTAAAGCTGCATTAAATAACAAAGGCTCTGGGTCACAGTTACAAATTGATTTAGCGGTTAAAGATGCTGTAGCGAAAGCCAATAAAAGCTCGAATGTCGTTAAAGACAAGGTTGATAGCGTTGCTAGCCTAGAAAAAGCGCAGCCAGTAAAAGTCAGCAAAGCGAGAGGTCGCGATATTGTGGTTGCGATTGATGCTGGGCATGGCGGTAAAGATGTGGGCGCTCAGGGCGCTAATGGTACGCAAGAAAAAGATGTGGTATTTGCAATTGCCAAGCGCTTGGAAGGTTATGTTAACGCTCAGCCTGGCATGAAAGCAGTCATGATTCGCAATGGTGATTATTTCGTGAAATTGCAT
Organism: uncultured Pseudomonadota bacterium; assembly: GCA_903918375.1. GTDB lineage: Bacteria > Pseudomonadota > Gammaproteobacteria > Methylococcales > Methylomonadaceae > Methylomonas. The sequence continues at coordinate 16,655 of CAIXED010000079.1, forward strand.
CAACGAGTCAATATTGCCCGATCCTCTAAAGCCGATTTATTTGTTTCTATTCATGCTGATGCTTTCAATGACACCAGTGCTCATGGCGCTTCGGTTTATACCTTATCTAAAAAGGGTGCTTCTAGTGATTCAGCACGTTGGTTAGCGGATAGCGAAAATGCCTCTGATTCGGTTGGCGGCGCTGGTATCGATACTAAAGATGATGTTTTAGCATCGGTTTTGATGGATTTATCGCAAACGGCCGCGAAAGAAGCGAGTCAGAATGTCGGTAGTAAAGTCTTGAAGAATGTTAAAACCGTCAGTCATTTACATCGTGAGGCTGTGCAAAAAGCGGGCTTTGTGGTGTTGAAATCGCCCGATATTCCATCGATTTTGGTTGAAACGGCTTTTATTTCCAATCCTGATGAAGAGCAGCGTTTAAACACTAATGCCTATCAAGACAAAATGGCTTCGGCATTGTTTAGAGGGATCGTTGCTCACTTCAAGCAATATGCGCCTGCTAATACCTTGATGGCGCAAATGTCAAAATCTGGCAAAGTTCAACAATTGGCCAAGGCTGAGCCGGTTGAAGAAGCTTTTGTTGATTCGCGAGTTCGCGTTGTTCGGGCTGATGTTGATGATAGTTTCGTTGCAACAGCGACCTCAAAATCACAGCATGTCATTAATCAAGGTGAAACTTTATCCGGCATTGCTCAGCAATATGGCGTTTCGATGCGCGCCTTGAGAATGGCTAATGGTATGGATGATGGCAACGTGCGAGTAGGGCAGGTATTGCAAATTCCACGAAATAGTTAGTTTTACAATCTCTAAAATATGTCAAAAACCAGTAAGGCAGGTTGTTGTGGTTAATCAATCAGATAACCTGTTTGTTATTGCCGAATCTTGTTTGTTCAGTAGTGATGTTGAACAAAAACTCACGCTAACCCATCATGCCAAACGCTTGCTTGATACTAATCAATTAGATTTTCAGGCTAATTTAGCTGTAAAGCCGATCCAGCAAACCTGTTTCCCCGAAAAACCGCAGTTAATGCTTCCTCGTGATATGCCTCGGCGTCGAATGGATAGCGTTGAGGGTAAGGCGGCTTTTTTTCATGCCTTAGCGCATATCGAATTTGTCGCGATTTATCTGGCGTGGGACATTATTTATCGGTTCCGCGATTTACCTGAGCAGTTTTATGCTGATTGGCTGAAAATTGCTGATGAGGAGGCGCAGCATTTTGCAATGATACGCCGGCATTTGCAGCAATTTGGCATCGACTACGGTGATTTACCGGCCCACAGTGGTTTGTGGTGGCACGCTGAAGCGACTGCTGATGATATTTTGGCTAGATTGGCGGTGGTGCCAAGATGTATGGAGGCAAGAGGGTTGGACGTTACGCCAGGTATGATTGCTAAGTTTAAGCAATTGGGTGATGAAGCCAGCGTTGCCTTATTAACTCGAATTTTTAATGATGAAATTGGTCATGTTGAGCGTGGTTCTTATTGGTTTAATTTTCTCGCTAAACAACGTCAACTTGATCCAGAACAAGCTTATAAAGAATTAATTGTTGCTTGTTATAACGGTAAACCCAAAGGTCCCTTCAATCGAGATGTGCGTATAATCGCCGGCTTTACAAATAACGAAATCGATTGGTTAGAGGAACGATTAAATGAATAATAAGCCTGTTTTTGAATATCCACTGTTTGCAATGGGCTTTAGGGTATTTTTTGCTTTGGCGGGTTTGTCAGCCTTAGCGTTGATTGCAGTGTGGAATAGAATTTCTAACGGCGCTTTGCATCTTGATAATTATTTTCCGGTTGCGCTTTGGCACGCTCACGAAATGTTGTTAGGTTTTACCTCGGCTGTTTTGGCAGGGATTTTGTTAACAGCGCTGAAAAACGTCAGTAAATCCGTGGTGATTAATTCTGATCAATTGGCAGCATTAAGTTTTGTTTGGATTTATGGTCGGGTAGTGCCTTTTTATTCGGATTTATTGCCTGATGTTTTGATTGCTGGTATCGATTTTGCTTTTTTACCTTTATTGATGTTTTGGTTGATTAAACCGATATTAAATACAGGTAGTTATAAGTATTTTGCTTATTTATTGTTGGTTTTATTGATGGCTGTTGGTAATGCTTTAATTCATGCTCAAGTGCTTGGTTTTACAGTGTTATCTGCCGATTTAGGGGTTAATCTTGAGATTGCCTTGATTGTTGTTGGTTTGGTGTTTAGTGCAGGTTGGGTATTGCCATCGGTGATAGAACGCAGTTTGTCGGGTGTGATTTATATTCAAAATCCATTGCTAGATGTGGTGGCGGTTGCATCAAGTATTGTCGCTTTCCTGTTTTTAATATTCGATATCTCAGGTTTTTTATTAGCATTAACTGCGTTGATTGCATTGGTGGTTAATGCGGTTCGATTAGCAACTTGGTTTGATCGGCGAATTTTATTTGTGCCTTTGCTTTGGGTTTTATATCTTGGATATGCATGGTTAGTTTTAGGCTTTGGTTTGTTAGCTTTAGCTGCTTATCAAGTGGTCGCTGTTTCTGTGGCTTTACATGCTTTTGCGGTGGGCGGTATTGCGGCGCTTAGTTTGGGGGTGATGTCGAGATTGGCTGTAGGGCAAGTGGGGCGCGCATTGAAAGCCTCGAACGTGATGGCGATTGCATTTATTTTGATTAATTTTGCTGCTTTGTTTTTAGTGTTACTGCCTGCGGTTTTACCGAATTGGTATGCTGGTTTTGTGGTGATTGCTTCTTATAGCTGGTTGGCGGCGTTTTCTTTATTTGTATTTTATTACGCGCCCAGTTTGATTGAATCTGAGCATTAAGAAATTAAAAGCATAAAAAAGGCGGCTTATTAGCCGCCTTTTTTGTATCTGATGGTTGTGCTTAGTTTGCGCTATAGTGCGATTCGATATAGCGCTCAACTAATGCGTGGAATTCAGCGGCAATATTGTCGCCTTTTAAGGTAACGGTTTTAACGCCATCTTCAAATACAGGTGCAACAGGGGTTTCACCAGTGCCAGGTAAGCTGATACCAATGTTGGCGTTTTTGCTTTCGCCTGGGCCGTTAACTACACAACCCATCACCGCCACTTCCATGTTTTCAACGCCTTTGTATTTGTCTTTCCAAACTGGCATTTGGTCGCGGAGATAGGTTTGAATGTCTTGTGCTAAGCGTTGGAAATAATCGCTAGTGGTGCGACCGCAACCCGGGCAAGCGATAACCATTGGCGTAAAGGAGCGGAAACCCATGGTTTGTAGAATTTCTTGGCCGACAATTACTTCTTTGGTACGAGCAGCACCCGGTTCTGGTGTTAATGAAATACGAATAGTGTCGCCGATGCCTTGTTGCATCAAAACACCTAAAGCGGCAGAGGAGGCGACAATGCCTTTTGAACCCATGCCAGCTTCAGTTAAGCCTAAGTGAAGTGCGTAATCGCAACGGCTGGCTAAGTCTTCGTAGATGCTGATCAATTCTTGAACATTGCTAATTTTGCAAGACAGAATGATTTTGTCTTTGCCTAAACCTAATTCTTGAGCTTTAGCCGCGCTTTCTAATGCAGATAAGACAATCGCTTCGCGGGTAATGGCTGGTAATGGTTTTGGGGTGTCAAGCTGTCTATTTTCATCAAGCAAGCGAGTTAAAACCGCTTGATCAAGGCTGCCACCGTTAACGCCAATTCGCACCGGTTTGTTATAACGAATAGCAAACTCAATCATTTGCTGGAATTGTGGGTCGCGAGCTTTACCTTTCCCAACGTTACCAGGATTGATTCGGTATTTTGATAAGGCTTCGGCGCATTCGGGATATTTTTCCAGTAATTTGTGGCCGTTAAAGTGGAAATCACCAACAATGGGTACATTGTAGCCTTGTTGAGTCAGTTGCTTAACGATTTCAGGAACGGCTTTTGCGGCTTCTTCGGTGTTAACCGTTACACGGACTAATTCAGAGCCAGCATTGGATAATTCAATGATTTGTTTAACGCTACCAGCTATATCGGCGGTATCAGTGTTGGTCATCGATTGAACGACAATCGGTGCGCCACCTCCCACTTTAACGTTACCGACTAAAACTTGTTGGGTGTGTTTTCTGGGGCGAATCGACATAGAATTATTTTCCGCAAAAATCTTAAAGTTAATTGGAATTTCAAGCAGATGCTTAAGTTTTAGTGATTATACCTGTATCAAATCGCTGAGAAACAACAAATTGTGCAAATAAAGCAATTTGCTAGCGATTGAAAAACATTTGAATCATTAGGGTGAAGTTATTTAATGCCGCTATTTTCCTGATTGAATCGGCTGTGAAACAGTGATTTTGAATTGAGAAAGCTGGTGAGTTGTGATGTAATGGCAGGGTTTTATGTCTTGAAGTGTCCGGTGAGTTTTTATGGTTCACAAAGGACTTTTTGCAGCAATTTTGTCTGGGGAGCAGGTTTATCAACTATGCAATTTACTATAAAAAAAGGTTTGGACTTGCCTATTACGGGCGGGCCTGAACAATCGATAAGCGATGGTAATGCCATTAAATCAGTTGCGGTTTTGGGTACTGATTTTGTTGGTCTGAAGCCAAAAGTGGTTGTCGCTGAAGGTGACAACGTTAAATTAGGTCAAGCGCTATTTTTTGATAAAAAAAATCCTGGCGTTAGCTTTACCTCACCAGGTGCTGGCGTGGTTAAAGCAATCAATCGTGGTGACAAACGTGCGTTATTGTCAGTGGTGATTGAATTGCAAGGCGACAAACAGGAAACGTTTGCTAAGTACTCTGAAAATGAGTTGGCCAATTTGTCAGCAGAGCAAGTTAAAGAAAACTTGTTGAACTCTGGCCTTTGGACTTCTTTTTTAACACGTCCTTATGGCAAAGTGCCTGCCGTTGATAGCGTTCCAAGTTCAATTTTTGTGACAGCGATCGATACACGTCCTTTAGCGGCTGATCCTTCGGTTATCATCAAAGAACGTGCTAACGATTTTGCTAATGGCTTAACTGTCATTTCAAAATTGACCGCTGGCAAAACTTATTTGTGCAAAGCGACTGGTGCTGATGTGGCTAGCAATGGCGCAGCTCAAGTTGCTGAATTTTCAGGTCCACATCCTGCCGGTTTACCAAGCACGCACATTCATTTAATCGATCCAGTTAATATCAGCAAATTTGTTTGGCATATTGATTATCAAGCAGTTATTGCGATTGGTGCATTGTTTACCTCTGGACAGCTTGATGTTCAACGTGTGGTCTCATTAGCAGGTCCTACTGTTAAAAATCCAAGATTAGTTCGCACTCGTGTTGGTGCAAACTTAGGTGATTTGACTGCTAGCGAATTGCAAGAAAATGAAGAAAGCCGTGTGATTTCTGGTTCTGTTTTATACGGACATGAAGCTGCTGGTTCAGTGGCATTTTTAGGTGCTTACGACTTACAAGTTTCAGCATTGAAAGAAGGCCGCGCTCGTGAATTGTTTGGCTGGATTGTTGCTGGTACAAATAAATATTCAGCGATGAATGTTTATGTTTCTAGCAAAGATCGCAAAGACAATCGCTTATTCCCATTAACAACCGACAAAAATGGTAGTAATCGTGCCATTGTTCCTGTCGGTGTTTATGAATCAGTCATGCCTTTAGATATTTTGGCAACACCCTTGTTGAAAGCAATTGTGGTTGGTGACACCGATGTTGCTCAATCATTGGGTTGTTTAGAATTGAATGAAGAAGATGTTTCCTTGTTCACATTCGTTGATCCAGGTAAACATGACTTCGCACCAGTACTCAGAGCTAACTTAAATAAAATTGAGAAGGAAGGATAAATGTCGGCTAGAGATTTATTAGATAGCATAGAGCCGCATTTTACAAAGGGTGGTAAGCTTGAAAAGTATTACGGTCTCTATGAGATGGTTGATACTTTCATCTACACACCATCCGATGTAACACGCGGTAAAACGCACGTTCGTGACGGTAACGACCTAAAACGGACGATGACTTTTGTAGTTATTGCCACTGCATTTTGTATCTTGATGGCTTGGTATAACACCGGCTACCAAGCGAATCTTGCAATGCAATCTATGGGTGTTGATTCCATCGAAGGATGGCGCAGAATCCCAATGGTGCTGTTTGGCTACAATCCTTACAACCCTCTATCTTGCTTAGTGCACGGTATGTTGTATTTCTTCCCGATTTACATCACCACTTTAGCAGTGGGTGGTGTTTGGGAAGTGCTATTTGCAACCGTTCGTAAACACGAAGTAAACGAAGGTTTCTTAGTTTCATCAATGCTTTACACCTTAATCTTGCCGCCTGATATGCCTTTGTGGCAAGTGGCGTTAGGTATCTCTTTTGGTATCGTTTTAGGTAAAGAAGTGTTTGGTGGTACTGGTAAAAACTTCTTGAACCCAGCTTTAACAGGTCGTGCGTTCTTGTTCTTTGCTTATCCAGCGTCTATTTCAGGCGACGCAGTTTGGGTTGCTGTTGACGGTTTCAGTGGCGCGACTGCGTTATCTTTAGCGTCAATGGGCGGTTTGGAAGCGATTCAAAACAGCTTCAGCTGGTTCCAAGCATTCTTCGGTTTTATCCCAGGTTCTATGGGTGAAACTTCAACTTTAGCTTGCTTGCTAGGTGCATCATTCCTACTTTATACCCGCGTTGCGTCTTATCGCATTATGGGCGGCGTATTCTTAGGTATGGTTGCCATGTCAACTTTGTTAAACGTTGTTGGTAGCACAACCAATCCAATGTTTGCGATTCCTTGGTACTGGCACATGGTATTAGGCGGCTTCGCTTTCGGTACTGTGTTTATGGCTACTGACCCTGTTTCAGCAGCGGTTACCGATACAGGTCGCTGGATCTACGGCGCGTTGATTGGTGTGATGATTATCATCATTCGAGTTATCAATCCCGCTTTCCCAGAAGGTGTGATGCTTGCAATTCTTTTCTCAAACATGTTTGCACCATTGATTGATTACTTTGTTGTACAAGCAAATATTAGAAGAAGGATTAAACGCCATGCTTAATGCCGAGAAAAAAACCTCTAAGTATAACGAGCAGCTCTGCCAATATTACGAGCAGTTTAAAGTTTACCGCGATAAAGTCTTGGTATTAAGCAATGACAGCTTGGAAAAAACCATTGCTGTTGCTTTAGCCTTGTGCTTGGTTTGTGCGGTATTGGTATCACTTGCCACTGTTGCCTTAAGACCATTGCAAAGCTACAACAAAGCTTTAGACATGAAGAAAAACATTCTTGATGTTGCTGGCTTGTTACAAGACAACACCGATATCGACCAAGCTTTTAAAGAAAGAATTGAAAGCAAAATTGTCGATTTAAAAACCGGTGAATACATCGATAGCATCAATGCGGATGATTACGATCAACGCAAAGCGGCTAAAGACCCAGCTCAAAATGAACTGATTCCAGTTGATAAAGATATTGCTAGCATTCGTATGAAAGCCAAATACACCAAAATTTATTTGGTGAAAAAGGGCGATCAATTGCAATCAATTATCTTGCCAGTCAATGGCTATGGATTATGGTCAACTATGTACGGCTTCTTGGCTTTAGAGCCAGATGCTCAAACCGTACAAAGTATTAACTTGTATGACCAAGCGGAAACACCGGGCCTCGGTGGTGAGGTTGTAAATCCAATTTGGCGCGCTTTGTGGAAAGGCAAAAAAGTCTATTCCGACAAAGGCGACGTAGCATTGACCTTGGTTAAAGGTGGCGTAGATGAAAGCAGAGCCGATGCAGTGTACAAAGTTGACGGCTTAGCCGGTGCTACTTTGACTAGTCGCGGTGTCAGCAACTTAGTCCAATATTGGATGGGTGCTGAAGGCTTCGCTACCTATCTAAACAAAATTAGAACAAAAGGCTAGGTCTCAAGATGGATAAAGAAACTAAAAAAGTATTATTTGAACCCTTGGTCGATAACAACCCAATCACCTTACAGGTGCTTGGGGTGTGTTCAGCTTTAGCGGTTACCTCGCAAATGTCGACTTCATTAATCATGGCGTTGGCATTAACTTCAGTAACAGCTTGTTCAAGTGCGGCGATTAGTGCGGTACGTCAACACACACCTAGCAGCATCCGGATTATCGTACAGATGATCATTATTGCTTCGCTAGTAATCGTGGTTGATCAGTTGTTAAAAGCCTTTGCTTTCGATGTCAGCAAAAAACTATCGGTATTTGTTGGTTTGATTATTACCAACTGTATCGTTATGGGTCGTGCTGAAGCGTATGCGATGAAAAACCCACCGTTACAAAGCTTCTTAGATGGTATTGGTAACGGCATGGGCTACAGCTTGATTTTAATCATGGTTGCAGCTTTTAGAGAAACATTGGGTTCAGGCAAATTATTAGGTTTTGAAGTATTACCATTAGTTAAAGACGGTGGTTGGTACATTCCTAATGGTTTAATGCTGTTGCCACCTAGCGCGTTCTTTATTATCGGCTTGATTATCTGGGGCTTCCGTACTTTTAAACCCAATCAAGTTGAACGTAATGAATTCAAAATCATGTCGATTTCTCATGGTGAAGGAGGGCATCACTAATGGAAGCCTATATCAGTTTATTTGTTAAAGCGATTTTCATTGAAAACTTAGCATTATCGTTTTTCTTGGGAATGTGTACTTTCTTGGCGGTGTCCAAGAAAATTTCCACAGCGATGGGCTTAGGGATTGCGGTAATGGTTGTCCAAACCTTAACCGTTCCAGCTAATAACTTCATCTATCAAACATTATTGAAAGAAGATGCTTTAGCTTGGCTTGGCGTTACTGGCGTAGATTTAAGCTTTTTAAGCTTGCTAAGCTGTATCGGTATGATCGCGGCTATCGTACAAATCTTGGAAATGACTTTAGATAAGTTCTTTCCTGCTTTGTACAACGCTTTAGGTATTTTCTTACCTTTAATTACAGTTAACTGCGCGATTTTGGCGGGTAGTTTGTTCATGATTGAACGTGACTACAACTTCAGCGAAAGCGTAGTGTATGGCGTAGGTAGTGGTTTTGGTTGGGCATTGGCGATTACCGTCATGGCCGGCGTCCGCGAAAAATTAAAATACAGTGATATTCCAACCGCCCTTCAAGGCCTAGGTATTACATTTATTACAGCTGGCTTGATGTCTTTAGGCTTCATGGCTTTCTCTGGAATTCAATTATAAGGGTATCGTAATGCTAGAAATTGCATTAGGAGTTATTTTCTTCACGGCTATCGTGATTGCACTGGTGTTTTTAATCATCGGTGCTAAGAACAAATTAGTGGCCTCTGGCGATGTGGAAATTCTGATCAACCATGAAAAGAAAATCCATGTGCCAGTGGGTTCTAAATTATTAACAGTTTTAGCTGACAACCAATTGTTCGTCTCATCAGCTTGTGGTGGTGGTGGTACATGCGGTCAATGTAAAGTTAAAGTTCATGCTGGTGGCGGTGATATTCTGCCTACTGAGTTGTCACATATCAGCAAACGTGAAGCAGCAGAAGGTGAGCGGTTAGCTTGCCAAGTCTCTGTTAAACACGACATGGACATCGAAGTAGAAGACAGCGTATTCGGCGTTAAAAAATGGGAATGCACCGTTAAGTCTAACGAAAACGTTGCAACTTTCATTAAAGAGTTGGTGTTGGAATTGCCTTCTGGCGAAGCAATCGACTACCGCGCTGGTGGTTACATTCAAATCGAATGTCCTGCCCACGTTTCTAAATATTCAGATATGAATATCGAAGAAGAATATCGCCCAGACTGGGATAAATTTAACCTATGGCGTTTTGTGTCAGACGTTAAAGAACCGGCTTTGCGCGCCTATTCAATGGCTTCATATCCTGAAGAAAAAGAAATTATGTTGAACGTCAGGATTGCTACTCCACCACCAGGCGCATCAGATGATGTTCCTCCAGGTGTGATGTCGTCCTTTATTTTCAACTTGAAACCAGGTGATAAAGTATTCGTTTCAGGGCCTTATGGTGAATTCTATGCCAAAGACACTGATAACGAAATGGTATTCATCGGTGGTGGTGCTGGTATGGCGCCAATGCGTTCACATATCTTCGATCAATTACGCAGATTAAAATCTAAACGTAAAATGACCTTCTGGTATGGTGCGCGTAGCAAACGCGAAATGTTCTATGTAGAAGATTTCGATATGTTGGCTAAAGAAAATGACAATTTTGAATGGCATGTGGCTTTGTCTGATCCGCTTCCAGATGATAACTGGAAGGGTTATACCGGCTTCATTCATAACGTATTGTTTGAAGAGTTCTTGAAAAACCATCCAAACCCAGAAGATTGTGAATACTACATGTGCGGTCCTCCAATCATGAATTCATCAGTCATCAACATGCTAATCGCTAATGGTGTTGACCCTGAAAACATCTTCTTGGATGATTTCGGCGGCTAATTAAGTTAGTTAAAGCAGTCAAGAAACGAGGAGTAATCAAATGATTTCTCCTCGTTTTTTGTTTCTAAGTTTAAATAAGGAGCTAACAATGACCTATTTTTTAATAACCTTTGTTGTGATGTTGGTAGTGATTGCGATTATGGCGGTTGGCGTGATGTTTGGGCGTGGTGCGATTAAAGGTTCTTGTGGTGGTACTGGAAACTGTATTTGCAAAACTAAGTGCGACAAAAGAAAAAAGATTGAAGCTGAGCAAGAAATTAACGCTTAATCGATTTCCAATCTTGATGCAATTGGGTCATTGTGCAAAAACCATTCAAAATCCAAAGTCGTTATCAACCCGCTGGTGATCAGCCAACCGCGATTAAACAATTGGTCGAAGGCCTGAATCACGGTGAATTGCATCAAACCTTATTAGGGGTAACTGGTTCCGGTAAGACCTTTACTGTTGCTAACGTTATTCAACAAACCCAGCGCCCAGCGATGATTATGGCGCCGAATAAAACGCTTGCCGCGCAGTTGTACGGGGAAATGAAAGAGTTTTTCCCTGAAAACAGCGTTGAATATTTCGTTTCTTACTACGACTACTACCAACCGGAAGCCTATATTCCGGCCTCGGATACCTTCATTGATAAAGACGCTTCGCTAAATGAACATATTGAGCAAATGCGTTTATCAGCGACTAAAGCCTTACTCGAACGCCGTGACACCATTGTAGTTGCCACGGTTTCCGCGATTTACGGTTTGGGTGAGCCTGAATCATATTTTCAAATGGTGTTGCACTTGGTGCGTGGCGATATGGTGAAGCAGCGCGATATTTTGCGTCGCTTGGCGGAAATGCAATACACCCGTAATGACATCGAATTGCGCCGTGCGACCTATCGGGTTAGAGGCGAGGTGATTGATGTATTTCCAGCCGAATCCGAAGAACAAGCGCTACGAATTGAGTTATTCGATGATGAAATTGAACGCTTATCGATGTTTGACCCGTTGACTGGCGAAATTTTGCAGCGGATTTCACGCTTTACCATTTATCCGAAAAGCCACTACGTTACCCCGCGCGAACAATTATTGATTGCGGTGGAAAAAATCAAACTGGAACTGGCCGAGCGTCTGACTGAATTACGCGATAACCATAAATTAGTCGAAGCCCAGCGCTTAGAGCAGCGAACTTTGTTTGATATTGAAATGATTCTGGAAGTGGGTTATTGCTCAGGCATCGAAAATTATTCGCGGCATTTATCCAGTCGCGCTGATGGCGAATCACCGCCGACCATGTTTGATTATTTGCCGAAAGATGGCTTGGTATTTATCGATGAAAGCCACGTTACCGTGCCGCAAATTGGCGCAATGTATAAAGGCGACCGTTCGCGAAAAGAAACTTTAGTCGAATATGGCTTTCGATTGCCATCGGCTTTGGATAATCGGCCTTTACGTTTTGATGAGTTTGAACAGATCGTTGGTCAGCGGGTTTATGTATCGGCTACGCCAGGATCCTATGAGAAAGAACATTCCGGCGCAGTGGTGGAGCAGGTGGTTAGGCCAACGGGCTTAGTTGATCCATTAATCGAAGTGCGGCCAGCGACGACGCAAGTGGACGATTTGTTGTCGGAAATCAATAAACGGGTAGCGTTGGAAGAACGGGTTTTAGTGACCACTTTAACTAAGCGCATGTCGGAAGATTTAACCGATTATCTGCTGGAACATGGCATCAAAGTGCGTTATTTACATTCGGATATTCAAACCGTGGAGCGGGTAGAGATTATTCGTGACCTGCGTTTGGGGGTGTTTGATGTGTTGGTGGGGATTAACTTATTACGAGAAGGTTTAGATATTCCCGAAGTGTCGCTAGTGGCGATTTTGGATGCCGATAAAGAAGGTTTTTTAAGATCGCAAGTGTCCTTGATTCAAACCATAGGCCGCGCTGCGCGAAATTCTAAAGGCAAAGCGATTTTATACGGTGACAAAATCACTCGTTCGATGCAACTGGCGATTGAAGAAACGCAGCGTCGTCGGGCGAAACAGGAAGAGTTTAATCAGCTGAATAATATTCAACCGAAAACCGTGTTTAAGTCGGTGACCGATATTTTGGAATTATCGATTCCCGGTTCGGGTGGCTCGATTGCCAGCACTCGGGCGAAAGTGGCTGAACCAGCGGCAGAATACAAACCATTAACCCCGAAACAAGCCGCTAAAACCCTGAAGCAGTTGGAAGATAAAATGTACCAACATGCTAAAAATCTCGAATTTGAGGAAGCGGCAAGGGTTAGGGATCAGATTAAATTATTACAAGCCGAGATGGGTGTTTAAATATCTAAACATTCGGCTGGATTTATTATTACTAAGATTTAATAACATTATTTGAGGATTATTGCATGGAAAGTAAAAAGATATTGGGTATTGCTGGCAGTGTTGGTGCTGGATTAGTCATTTGGATTGGGGCTAGTCTTTATGCGGCAAAAAATACTGAGTCTGAAATTAAAGCGATGGTGGAAAAAACAGCCACTGAATGTGATGCGCGAATTACTAATTTACAACATGAACAGGGTTTAATTGCATCAGCCGGTCAATTTTTAGTGCATATTGGTGATGAATGTAATGCTGATCCTTCGCAACGAGATTGGCTAGTTGCTCAGGTTGATTACACAATTAATAATCTAATTTTGCCTGATGCAATATCGCGTTTCAATTGGAGCTTAAAACAGGTTTCTAGTGATATTGGTGAAATAGAGCCTGGGATTCAATTTGAAGGTTCTGGTAAAGTGTCGTTAACAAAAAAAATCTATTCGGATATTAAATCATCTGAAATTGTAAGTTCATATGACGACCAAAATTTGCGAATAGAACCTTTTATAGGTGATGTTGAATGGGATATGAACTCGGTTGTTTTTAATTTAAAAACGCCGAGATTAGTCAGCCGTGGTGATGGAAGTGCAATTGAGTTACAAGGAGTAGGGGTTCAAGTTGATATACAAAATCGTCAGATTGGAACAGGCAAATCCTCCTTCGCGATTGATAAAATGAGTACAAATACCGCTACTGCTGAAGGATTAAGTTTTTCTGGAGAAACTGTTGAAAATGCAGATCGTCTGGAAGCAAAGTTAACTTATGGGTTGCGACACAGCGAATCGTTTGGCTATAGCGTTAATGATTTACTGATGGAAGTTGCCGTTAAAGGTTTACATGCTGAAAGTATTAAAAAGCTAGTCGAAATAACAAATCAATCTTCATTTCAAGATTTGACTGCAGAGCAACAAAACCAATATCGAACCGCATTAAAGCAATTAATTGCACAAGGTATGTCGATGGGTATTTCTAAATTGAGCGGCACGTTAAATAATGGTTCTGAAACCAGTATTGTTGATGGTAATTTAATGATTAACATTCACCCAGACTCCAATCTTAATCAACAAAAAATACAATTAGCGAAAGTACTGGAGTCATCAGGGCAATTAATCGTTAATGGCAAAGTAATTGATCCTGTACAAAAACAACAAATTGTTCAAATGGGATTTGCGACCGCTACGCCAGAAGGTTTGAAAGCTAATTACGAATATTCGGCAGGGATTTTAAAAACCAATGGACGCATCATTGATGCTGAGTATTTGACCGAAGGTTTAGATAAAATTGATAATCAGATTAATGATTTTTTATCTGGAACAGCAAATATTAATCAAGATATTTTAGAAAATTAATAAGCTTGTTTGGCAAAGCTTGTATAGAGCGGTTAAGGTTTTCGTGGAAAGTAATGCGGCTTTCCACGAATCTTTTCTATCAATTAAGCTAATTTTGACTTAATTTCCATGCCCCAATTTTTCAAATCATCTAAATAACAATAAGCTACTGGAATCACCAATAAGCTTAAAAGCGTCGAAGTCACTAAACCACCTAATACAGCAATCGCCATTGGGCTGCGGAACGAGGCATCGGCTTCGCCTAAGCTTAGCGCGATTGGCAACATCCCCGCACCCATAGCAATCGTCGTCATCACTATCGGCCTAGCACGTTTCAAACAAGCATCCAGCAAAGCTTCGGTGCGTGACAAACCGTGTTCTCGGCGGGCGACGATGGCGTATTCAACCAATAAAATCGAGTTTTTGGTGGCAATTCCCATCAACATAATCAAACCAATTAGCGACGGCATCGAAAAGCTTTTTCCCGCCAGTAATAAGGCCACAAAACCACCGCCAAACGATAAGGGTAGGGCGGCTAGAATGGTGATGGGTTGCAAAAAGTCTTTAAACAGCAAAATCAGCACGATAAAAATACACAACACCCCAGTCAACATCGCCACGCCAAAACTGGTAAACAGCTCGCCCATCATTTCCGCATCACCCACGCTGATTTGTTTCACGCCAGCGGGTAAGTTTTGAATACTAGGCAAAGCTTGCACTGCTTTAGTGACATCACCCAATGGCAGACCAGACAGCTCAATTTCAAAGTTGATGTTTCGCGAGCGGTCGTAACGATCAATCACCGCAGGCCCACTGGATAATTCCAGTTTTGCCACTTGACTGAGCATCACTGCCCCAGCGTTGAGATTGCTGGTCGGAATCGCTAAACGTTGTAACACGCTTAAATCCTGCCGACCTTCGCTTGCCAGTTTCACAACAATCGGAATTTGCCGTTGCGCCAAATTTAGCTTAGGCAAAGACATATCGTAATCACCCAGAGTAGCAATCCGTAAGGTTTCGGCAATCGCCGCACTGGTCACTCCCAAATCAGCAGCACGGGCAAAATCAGGATGAACAGCGATTTCTGGTCTCACCAAAGCCGCGCTTGAAGCAACATTGCCCAAGCCAGGAATGGTTCTTAAATCACGCTCAACATTTCGAGCGGCAGTACTCAATGCTTGTGGATCATCGCCACTCAATACCAACACATATTTTTCCCCTGAAGCGGCTAAACCGACTTTGGTTCGTACCCCTGGCAAAGCTTGCAAGGCTTGGCGAATGTCTTGTTCAATCACTTGTTTACGCATCGGACGGTCTTGGCGATTGGCTAATAACACGGTTAAAGTGGCTTTTCGCACTTCGCCATTACCGGATTTATTAGCACTCATCGGATCGCTGCCTGCTGTACCCGCACCAATTGTGGTGTAAATGCTATTCACATAAGGCACCGCTTTAACTAACTGTCGCGCCGCCTCTGCCGAGGCTTGGGTTTGCGCCAAGGTCGAGCCGGGTGGCAGTTCCACAAATACTTGAGTTTGTGGATTGTCATCGGGTGGAATAAAGCCAGTCGGTAACAGCGGAATCAATAAAATAGAGCCAACAAAAAACGCCCCAGCACCGAGCATGGTGGTTTTGCGATGCTTTAAACACCAAGCCGCCATTTGCATATAAACCGTCATTAAACGGCCTTGAGCGGGCGCTTGATGATGATTGTTTTTCAATAAATAAGCCGACATCATCGGCGTTAACATCCGCGCAACCACCAACGATGCCATAATCGCAAACGCTGCTGTCCAGCCAAATTGTTTGAAAAACCGACCTGCGATCCCGCTCATAAAGGCCGTCGGTAAAAACACGGCCACTAATGAGAAGGTGGTAGCAACCACGGCAAGGCCAATTTCATCCGATGCTTCCATCGCTGATTGATAAGCGGATTTACCCATTTGTTGATGGCGGACAATGTTTTCGACTTCCACAATCGCATCGTCAACCAAAATCCCAATCACCAACGATAAAGCCAGCAAGGTGACGACGTTCAAAGAAAAGCCCAGATATTGCATGCCTATAAAAGCCGGAATCACCGACAAAGGCAAAGCGACTGCCGAAATAAAAGTCGCTCGCCAATCCCGCAAAAACAACCAAACCACCAAAACCGCTAATAAGCCGCCCTCGTAGAGCATGGTCATCGAGCCATGAAATTCTTCCGAAACCACGGTCACGAAGTCAAAAGCCTCGGTCATTTCAATATCAGGATTGTTGGCGCGAATCTCTGCCAAAGCTTTTTTCACGCCTTCGCCGACTTCCAATTCACTCGATCCACGGCTACGCGTCACTTCAAAACCGACCACCGGCTTGCCGTTCAACATCGCTAAACTGCGTGGTTCAGCAACGCTGTCAGTAATGTTGGCGATTTGCTCCAAACGAATTTTGCGGCCGTCGGCCAAAGCCAGTTGTATTGGCTTTAATTCATCGACCGAGCGGACATTGCCTAAAGTCCGAACCGGTTGCTCGCCACTGCCTAAATCGGTTCTGCCACCCGCGCTTTCTTGTTGCACTTGGCGCAGTTGGCGGGAAATGCTGGCGGCACTAATCCCCAAAGCTTGTAATTTCACTGGATCCAGCGCAATCGATACCTCGCGGCTAACGCCACCCACTCGATTCACCGCACCAACACCGCGAACACTCAGTAAGCGTTTGGTAATCGTGTCTTCGACAAACCACGATAAAGCTTCAGTGTCGCGTTGCGATGAGGCGACGGTAAACGCCAAAATCGGCGAGCCAGCGACATCTAATTTACCCACCACCGGATCGCGCAAATCACTGGGCAAATCAGCGCGGACTTTTGACACCGCTGAACGGACATCATCAACCGCTTCTTGCACCGGTTTTTCCAAGCGAAATTCAGCGGTGATGCTCACGCTACCGTCTTGAACCTTGCTAGTAATATGTTTTAAGCCCTGCAAAGTAGCAATCGAGTTTTCGATTTTACGGGCAACATCGGTTTCTAATTGTGATGGCGAAGCGCCAGGTAAGCTGGCGGTGACGGTGACCGTTGGTAAATCAAGATCGGGGAAGTTTTGAATTTTCATTGACTGAAAACTCAACAAACCCGCGAAACTCAACATCACAAACAGCATCACAGCTGGAATTGGATTGCGGATACACCAAGCGGAAACATTCATGGCGCCACCACCTTAACGCTATCGCCATCAGCTAAAAACCCCGCGCCACTGGCAACCAAACGATCACCGCTATTGATGCCGCTGATGATTTCTATGCGGTTATCCTGTCGCCGTCCTAATTGCACTTTGATTTGGTTGACTTTGGCCAAATCGCCATTTTGCTCTGACAAACGAAACACATAACTAAAACCCTCGCGCAACGACAAAGCTTCTTGTGGCACAGTCAAGGCATTGCTGCTGCTTAATTCAAATTCACCACGCGCGAACATGCCGGCTCGAAAACCTTGCTCAGCGGCATTGGCTAAATCGACGTAAACCAAACCGTTACGGCTTTGAAAATCCAAGCTCGGGGCTAAAGCGCGGACTTTGCCGATCACGGTGCCAACATCCGGCACGGTCACAGAAACCGCGAGCTCGGTTTTTAATTGGCTCATTTCAGACGCGGTGACTTCGCCGCGCCATTCCAAACGATTTTGGCGAATCAAACGAAATAATTCCTGACCCGGTGCGGCAACCGCGCCTAAAGTCGCGCTTCGACTGGAGATAACCCCATCATCGCTGGCCAGTACTTTGGTGTGATGCAAACGTACCAATTGCGCGTCTAACGCTGCTTTTGCCGAAGCAACACGAGCTTCTGCGGTTTTTTCGCTGGTGAGATATTGGCCAACTTGCTGGGCGCTAAGGGCAATTGAACTGGAAATTTTGCGGGCGCGGTCGGCGTTTAAGCTGGCATCAGCATGAGCGGCTTGGGCTTCGGCTAATAATGCGCGGCTTTGTGCGACTTCGGCTTGGACGCTGTCATCGGCAAAGAGCGCCAAAACTTGACCTTTGCGAACCTTATCACCGACTTGAGCATTAACAGAGGCTAATCGTAAACCGCTGACTTCAGCGCCAATAATCGCCTCTTGCCAAGCCATAATCGAGCCATTGGCTGCTAGGGTTTGCGGCAGGTTGCGTAATTCTGGCTCTATCACTGTCACGCTTAAAGTGGGGCGAATGTTAGTTGCTGGCTCTTTCTGGGGTTCTGATTTGCCGCAGCCAACTGCAGCGGTAAGCACTAGGATTAATGGGATTACTGTGTAGAGAGACGATTGAATTATCATAGTCCTTTAGCAATTGTCCTTGTTGAGAATGCAAAATTTAAGCCAGTATAAAACAAAGCTGGCTTTTAAATAATGACAAAAATACCCACTTTATTTTGCTGTTAAATATTTGCGTAACATTAAAATTAACAAGCTGAGCAGTAAAAACAATGCCGCGCTGTAACGATAAATAGGTTGATTAATAGCTGAAAATCGTTCAAGCCAGAGTCTTTTTTCTGCATCAGCAAAATTGGGAGCAGGGCATTCTTGACCAAATTTTGCGCCCCAACTGACATAAGGGCCTTGTTGTAAGTAACGCTGATAAATGGGGGCGGCATAGTTTGGTTCTCTAACCAATAGCCATTTGGACGCATCACATAAAACCGCTGCAAAAGCTTGTGATGAATGAGGTAATAAATCGGCGGCTTTAACCGCTAAATTACTGGCGATTAATCGATAATGAAAACGCATATTGGGATTGGCTTGATGGGTTTTAATGCGTTGCTGTTCATCAGCGCTGATCATATTGTTAGATTGGTCAGCTAAGTTGTTATTTGAATACCATCCACTGTAATCGCCATCAAAAATACTGTAATCGGGATCGAGTTCATAGCCCATTAATTCCATACCGTTGACGCGAGCGATGGTTGCCGCCTCGTACAAGGCTTGTGCCTTGCTGGTATCGCTACGCCACCAGTCCTTGGTTTTTTGCAGCTTGTCGCGGTAGGTTTTAGCCAAGTTTTTAAAATCTTGATTATCAAAATACGCCAATGCTTCGTCATAGCGGTCTGCACGCATTAAGCGTCTGGCGAGCAGATGTCGAATTGCCGATTTCTCAGTGTTAACATTTTGATCAACAAAGTTTTTTAATTCATCCACTGTAAGCACTTTTTCAGCAACATAAGCCGCATCTGTCCAAAATAAATGGGCACCAGCTGAAAGATAACTAAGTGCTTCCATGTATTCAGATCGTGCCAATTTTAAAATGCCGCGCTCAGTATTAATTCGATAGCGGATTAAGGCGCTGTCATAAATTTGAACT
>CAIXED010000080.1 GCA_903918375.1 uncultured Pseudomonadota bacterium
CGTAAGGAGGCGCATCGTTCGGGTTACTCGACACATTAAATTCAAAAGCATTCATATAAAATGGTTTACCGGTTTTCATATAACGAAGAACTTGGCCTAATACGGCAATTTTCTCAATCAATAATCGATTGTTTTTGCGCTCTGCAAGATTGACGGTAAAAAACCATAAGGCTTTCGGTATGTAAAAACGTCTATATTCTGTCATATCTTTGGTTACTCGATTGATGCGCCTCCTTGCGTCGGCAGCATCCTATAGCGTTCCTGAATTAGCGCATCGTATCGCGGTAAAACCAATACCTGCAAAATCATATTCACTGCTAACCACATTCACGCCTTCGCAGGAAAGCACAGCATTCAATTTATGCTACCGTTCACGCTAAGCTTTTGGTTTTTTAGGAGAACACCATGCCGATTTTTTCCATGGCACTGATTTTTGTCATCGCCTTTTTGTTTGTGATGATGATTCAAATCCAGGTATTTGAAATCGCTTTTGCCAAATTGGGTTTAAGTCCGCAAGCTACTTTGGGGATTTTGCTTGGCTCTTTGTTGGGTAGTGCGATTAATCTGCCGATTTTCAAACTCGAAGCTGAAAACACCGGTCATTGGGTCAAGCTTGGCAAGCAAAGACCGGTCTGGAAGTTATTTACCCCCGCCCGTGCTGGGCATGTGATCATTGCGATTAACTTGGGTGGCTGTATTATTCCGGTGGCTTTATGTCTGTATTTTCTATCGCAACAACTGCTCAACCCGATTCATATTCTGCTTACCCTCAGCATCATTAGCGCGATTAGCTATAAATTAAGCCGTCCGGTGGCTGGGGTTGGTATCGGGATGCCGATTTTAATCGCGCCTCTTACTGCCGCTGGCTTGTCGCTAATCCTTGACCCCAGCCACGCCGCGCATTTGGCTTATATTAGCGGTGTGCTGGGGGTGTTGATTGGCGCTGATATTTTGCATCTGAAAAACATCAACAAACTCGGTGCGCCGATTGCTTCTATCGGCGGCGCGGGCAGTTTTGATGGGATTTTTATGACCGGCATTATTGCCGCATTGCTGGCTTAACTAGCCTTTGACCACCGCATAAAACAGCCGTTTGGCGATTTCGGCGGTGGCAATATACAGCGCCACGATGCCGGCCAGCATCGCCAATAACTTTAACGGCAACGGTTCAAAACCGATAAAGCTGGCGATAGGTGTGTATGGCAACACCAAGGTTAATAACACCACGCTCAAGGTCGCGAATAACAAGGCTTTGCCCGGTCTACTCTTGAAAAACGGCTTGCGACTTCGCACCACAAACACAATCAACGCTGCTGAAATCACCGATTCTAAAAACCAGCCGGTGCGGAATTGTTCAACCGAAACATCCAGCCACAGCAACAGACCAAAGGTCAGGTAATCAAAGATCGAACTCACCAAGCCAAAGGTCATCATAAATTTACGGATAAAATGAATATCCCAACGCCGTGGCTGAGCAATCATTTCGTCGTCTAAATTATCGGAAGCGATGGTCATTTCAGGGAAATCGGTCAGTAAATTGGTCAGCAAAATCTGCTTAGGCAACAGCGGCAAAAACGGCAGGAATAAGGAAGCGCCAGCCATGCTGAACATATTGCCAAAGTTAGCACTGGTCGCCATAAACACATATTTCAAGGTATTGGCAAAAGTAATCCGGCCTTCTTTAACCCCAGCCACTAACACTTGCAGATTCTTTTCTAGCAAGACAATTTGCGCGGTGTCTTTGGCGACATCGGCGGCACTATCAACCGAAATCCCCACATCGGCGGCATGTAAAGCCGAGACATCGTTAATCCCATCGCCCATGTAACCGACCACAAATCCGGCCTTTTTCAAGGCCAAAATAATCCGCTCTTTTTGATTCGGCTCGACTTCGGCGAATAAATTAATCTCCGCCACCCGATTCACCAGAGCTTGCTCGCTGATTTGGGCAATTTCGGGGCCGGTTAAAATCTTGCTATCCGCTAAACCCAGCTGATGACTAACGGTTTCGGCAACCAAGCGATTGTCGCCAGTGATAATTTTTAAAGTCACACCGAGTTCACGCAATTGATTAATAGTTTCGATGCAATCGGCTTTTGGCGGGTCGAAAAAGGTTAAAAAGCCTAAAAAGCGCATTTGGCTTTCCTGATTTTTATCAATATGAGTTTGATCAACCGCCAATGGTTTATAAGCTAATCCCAAAGTGCGTAAACCTTGGCGGCTATAGTTTTGATAGGCTTGCAAAATCCCCGCTTCGGCCTGTTCTATCGCCACTAAACTGCCATCGGGATTTTCGACATGACTGCACACCGCTAAAACATTGGTTAACGCGCCTTTGCTAATCAACAAGGTTTGCTGTTGATCGACCACGCACATGCTTAAAATTTTGCGGTGAAAATCGTAGGGAATTTCGTCTAATTTGCGGCTATCGGCTAAATCAAAGCTTTTGAAGGCGCGAATCGCATTGTCGATAGGATTATTAAAGCCGGTTTCATAAACCGCGTTCAGATAAGCGTAACGGCTGATGCGTTGACTGCCATTGCCCAACACATCAAACGCGCCATGCACTTGCACCGTGCCTTCGGTTAAGGTGCCGGTTTTATCGGAACACAGCACATTCATGCTGCCAAGGTTTTCAATAGACGCCAGCTGTTTGACAATCACTTTTTCCGCCAACATGCGCCGCGCACCGTGGGCTAAATTAACGCTGATAATCGCTGGCAACAGCTGCGGAGTTAAGCCCACCGCCAACGCCAAGGCAAACAAAAACGAATCCAAAACCGGCTTATGTAAGTAGACGTTGACGGCGAAAATAATCATCACCAACACCAAAGTCACTTCCATCAACAAATAGCCAAAGCGCCTGACACCGCGTTCAAAATCAGTTTCAGGGGCTTTTAATTTAATCCGCGTCGATAACTTGCCAAATTCGGTGGTTTCGCCAGTGGCAATCACCAAGGCTTGCGCCGAGCCGCTTTGCACATGGGTTCCCATCCACAAGGCATTGCTACGTTGACTCAAGGCTGTTTCTATCGCTAACACGGCTGGATTTTTTTCGGCGGGATAACTTTCGCCAGTTAAAGCCGCTTCATCAATAAACAAATTATCGGCACTGATTAACAAACAATCCGCTGGCACAATGTCACCGGCTTTCAGGACAATCACATCACCCGGCACCAATTGATTAGCCGGCATTTCGCAGACCGCTTGGTCACGCCACACCGAGACTTTAATTTCGACCAGCGCCAGCAATTGCTCCACCGCATCCGCCGCGCCTTTTTCCTGCCAAAACCCCAACAAGCCACTGATTAACACAATGCTCAAAATAATCAGCGCATCGACATGGTCGTTTAAATAAAACGAAATCCCCGTCGCGAACAGCAACAGCAAAATAATCGAGCTTTTGAACTGCGCCAGTAATAAGCGCAATACGGTATTGGGCTTTTTATGATTGAGCTGATTGCGGCCGTATTGTTTTAATCTGGCTTGAGCATCGTCGCCGGCTAAGCCTTGCTCGCTGCTGTTTAATTGTTGAAAGTGTTGCTGGGCGCTGAGGCTCCAGAATGGCTTGGATTGAGACTTGCCTGTCATAAGTACTTCCTCGCTAAACAATTACAGCTAGATTAATCGCGAGTTTGACACTAAATGCAATACAACTGCAAAACACACTGCTAATAAGCCCTATAGGATTAGCAAGCATCAGAACGATAAATCCATCTCTGGTAGACTAAGCAGCTGTTTTAATTCTGCACTTTTATTATGTCTACCCAACAAAAATCCCTCGCTGCTTACGGTTGGCTGTCTTTTGCCGCTGCTATCGTCACTATCGCTTTGAAAACCTATGCTTGGTGGTTAACTGATTCGGTTGGCTTGTTATCGGATGCCTTGGAGTCGCTGATTAACTTGGTCGCGGCGATTATTATGATTGCGGTACTCAATGTATCCTCTCAACCACCGGATGATGACCACGCTTACGGTCATGAAAAAATTGAATATTTTTCCAGCGGCGCTGAAGGCATCATGATTTTGCTGGCGGCATTTAGCATTGGCTTAACCGCTTGGGAACGCTTGTGGCATCCGCAACCGTTACAAGCTTTAGACATAGGGATAGCTATTTCCATCGCTGCCTCGGTGGTCAATTTAGTGGTAGCGCAGATTTTGATTAAAGTCGGCAAACGTCGCCATTCGATTACTCTCGAAGCCGATGGCAAACATTTAATGACTGATGTTTGGACGACGGTGGGTATTTTGCTGGGGATTGGCTTAATCGCTGCCGCTGATTATTTTCAAGTCAGCCGTGATTGGGCGCAACAATTGGGCTTACAGGATTGGGTGATTCTCGATCCGATTATTGCGATTTTAGTGGCAATTAATATTGTTTGGGCGGGGGTGCATTTGTTACAGCGCACCGCTGCTGGCTTGTTGGATGCGGCCTTACCTAGCGGAGAGCAAGCGGCGATTATCGAGGTCTTGGAACAGTTTGTGGTTTCAGACCACATCACTTATCACGCTTTACGCACTCGCTACGCCGGCGCTCGGCGTTTTATGTCGGTGCATATTTTGGTACCAGGTAGCTGGACGGTGCAGCAAGGTCATGATTTAGTCGAAACCATAGAATTAAAGCTAATGACACTCTTCGACCATCTCGATATCGACACCCATTTGGAACCGATTGAAGACCAAGCGTCTTGGCGTCATTAAGGATACCTATGCCCGACACTTTATTGATTATCGAAGACGAAGCCTTACTCGGCTCGGAATTAGCGCGGTTTTTCCGCAAGCGCAATTGGGATGTGTCGCTGGCTCGCGATTTAAAAGAAGCTGAACAATACCTTTGCCAACAAAGCATAGACCCGCTGGTAGTGTTATCGGACATGAACTTGCCCGATGGTAATGCGCTGGATTTTTTAGAAACCATCAAGCCTAAAATCGGTAGTAGCGAATGGGTGTTTGCCACCGGTTATGGCAGCGTGGCGGATTCGGTTCGCGCGGTGCGTTTGGGGGCGTATGACTTTATCGAAAAACCCTGCGACCCCGAACGTCTCAATTTATTAATCGAAGGCGCTGGCCGTAGCGCCCGCGCTCAACGCCGTTTACAACAACAAACCGAAGCCGAAAACAGCCGCTACAGCCTCGATGCTTTAATCGGTAACAGCTTAGTCACCAGCAATTTACGGCAAATGATTAAGCAGATGGCCAATGTGCCGTTTTCCAGCTTAATCATCAGTGGCGAAACCGGCACCGGCAAAGGCTTAATCGCCCGAATTTTGCATTACACCGGCAGCCGCGCCCAAGCACCGTTGATTGAAATCAATTGCGCCGCCCTGCCCCGCGAATTATTGGAATCGGAATTATTTGGCTACGAAGCCGGCGCCTTTACGGGCGCTAAAAAACGTCATCGCGGCTTATTTGAACAGGCTCACACCGGCACACTGTTTTTAGATGAAATCGGCGAAATGGATTTGGATTTGCAAACCAAGCTGTTAAAAGCGGTGGAAGATTTGCGGATTCGTCGCTTGGGTAGCGAAACCGAGATTGCAATTGATGTGCAAATCATCGCCGCCACCAATCTGGATTTAATCCAAAAAGTCGAGCAAGGCCAATTCCGTAGCGATTTGTATCATCGCTTGAATGTGATGAGTTTGCGGGTACCATCGCTAAAAGAACGTAAGCAAGATTTGGAACAATTAGTGCCGTTGTTTATTGCCGATAGCAATCGTAAATCGGCGAAGAACGTCCGGCATATTTCCCAGCAAGCTTGGGAGATGATTAAAAACTACAGCTGGCCAGGCAATATTCGCGAATTAAGCAATGTTTTGGAACGCTGTGTGTTACTGGCGAGTGATGAACAGTTACCGGAACAATGGCTGCAATTAAGCAATCCATCGCCTAGCAGTGACAGCTATTACAACCCGAATAACGGTATTTTCTTACCTTTAGACGGTAGCTTGAGTTTGCAAGATATTGAGAAATTTGTGATTCAAGAGGTTTTGAACCGTACGGATGAAAATGTCACCGCAGCAGCGCGAATGCTGGGTACGACTCGTGAGACTTTGCGCTATAGGGTGCAAAAATATAATCTGCGCTGTAAGTCCTGATCAAATCTAATTGATTGTAGAAAACTTTAAGGTACTTCAAGGAGGCTCCATGACTACTGAACACGACGAAAACTACTGGCGCGAGAAACTGACGCCCGAACAATTTCACGTCTGCCGCCAAAAAGGCACCGAGCCACCATTCACCGGCAAATACACCGACTGCACCAAAACGGGAACTTATCATTGCGTCTGTTGCGGTCATCCCTTATTTGCTTCCGAAAGCAAATTTCACTCTGGCTGCGGTTGGCCGAGTTTCTTTGTGCCGCTTAATGCTAATAGCTTGGATGAACATCAAGACCTTAGCCACGGCATGCGCCGCGTTGAAGTCACCTGCCAATCTTGTGACGCTCATTTAGGCCATGTTTTTACTGACGGCCCAGAACCAACTGGCTTACGCTATTGCATCAATTCCGTTGCTATCGATTTACAAGAGAAACCATGAACCCACAGCAACCAGTTACTGATTTACTGAATTTCATCGATTGCAGCCCTAGCCCTTGGCATGCGGTAGCCACTATTGAACATCGCTTGCAAAACCAAGGCTTTCAACGCTTGTTAGAATCCGACACTTGGGCACTCACCAGCAATGGCCGTTATTATGTGATTCGCGATGATTCGTCGATTGTCGCTTTTGTAGTCGGCACTAAAGCTCTGCCCGAATCGGGTTTTAAAATTATCGGCGCACATACCGACTCACCGGGCTTACGCGTCAAACCACACCCAGTGGTTGCCGGCGATCAATTAGTGCGTTTGGCGGTAGAAGTCTATGGAGGGCCGATTTTAGCCACCTTCACCGACCGCGATTTAAGCTTGGCCGGACGTGTCGCCTATCGCCAAGCCGATGGCAGCATCGCTAGCCGCTTAGTCTGTTTTCCGCAAGCCTTGCTACGTTTACCGAATTTAGCGATACACATGAACCGCGCGGTCAACGAAGACGGTTTAAAACTGAATAAACAAACTGATTTAGCCGCGATTTTGTCAGCGACTCAGCAACAATTACCCGCCAACGATTTTCAAAGCCTGTTAGCCAAACAAGCCGATCTTGAAGCAGAACAGATTTTGAGCTGGGAATTAAACATTTATGACACCCAAAAAGGCAGCTTTTGGGGGGCGAATCAGGAATTTTATTGCAACAGCCAGCTAGACAATCTCGCCTCCTGCCATGCGGGTTTAAGCGCCTTGTTAGACCCAGCCAGCTTAA
Source organism: uncultured Pseudomonadota bacterium (assembly GCA_903918375.1). Classification (GTDB taxonomy): domain Bacteria; phylum Pseudomonadota; class Gammaproteobacteria; order Methylococcales; family Methylomonadaceae; genus Methylomonas. The sequence continues at coordinate 7,300 of CAIXED010000080.1, forward strand.
ACAGCGGCAATACTTTAGTCTGTGCCTTATTCGATCACGAAGAAGTGGGCAGCGAAAGTTGCAAAGGCGCGGCGGGGAGTTTCTTGCCGGATGTTTTACAGCGCATCGCCAATAGCCAAGCACTCAACCACGACCAATATCAGCGCACACTCGCCAACAGTTTTATGGTCAGCGCTGACATGGCTCACGCCTACCATCCAAGCTATCCCGCCGCTTACGAACCCAATCATAAAATCGTTATTAACCAAGGGCCGGTGATTAAAATCAACGCCAACCATCGCTATGCCTCGGAATGCTTGTCGGAAGCGCAATTTATGGCCTATTGCCAACAAGCCGATGTGCCGTTTCAAAAATACGCCCATCGCGGTGATTTAGCCTGCGGCAGCACCATTGGGCCGATTAGCTCTAGCAAACTGGGAATACGCACCGTTGATGTCGGCAATCCAATGTGGGCCATGCACAGCATCCGCGAAAGCGCTGGGGTTGCCGATCATGGCTTTATGATTAAGGCTTTGGGTTGTTTTTTCGCTAATTGATAATAAGATTGTGGCTATTATTTTCAATCATATTTAAGGACAAATCAGATGACGACTAGAGCTGAATTAGAAAATCAATTAGTTAATCAAATCCATTATTTACCGATTGAAGCAATAGAAACCTTGTTGAAATTAACCACATTACTAAAACCAACTCAATCCGCATTAACCAACGAACAACCGAGTAATTTTGCTGATTTTATTAAGAAATCACCGCTAGTGGGGGTTGATATTGATTTAAGTAGAAATCCATCTGTATGCCGAGAAATAGAGCTATGAACTATTTATTGGATACCAATATTATTTCAGAACTCAAACGCCCAAAACCTAATCAGCAAGTTTTAGACTGGTTTTCTACCGTACCTAAAGAATCGCTTTATTTAAGCGTCATGACCTTGGGTGAAATTCGTAAAGGGATTAACAAATTACCGGAAGGGCAAAAGAAACAAGCACTATCAAGCTGGTTGGAGAAAGAGATTCCTTTATGGTTTGATTCAAGATTATTAGCAATTGATACTGGCGTAGCTGATTATTGGGGACAATTACAGGCACAAATGACTAGACCATTGCCAGCAATCGATAGCTTAATAGCCGCAACTGCGTTGTATCATGATCTTTGCCTAGTCACTCGTAACGTCAATGACTTTGATTACCCGAGTCTAAATCTTTTAAATTTATGGAATTGATCAATATCAACAGACAAAAAAAAGGCATCTTGTTCGTTTTAAAACAAGATGCCTAGTCAAATCTAGCATGACAGGAGGAACACAACAGGAAACACGTTTTTAGTAATGCAAAATCAATGCCAAAACTTAATTCCTTAAAAACTAAGCCCTCCAGCCCATCAAAACCACCTCAAACCCGCCCACTTTGCACCAGAAAAGCGCAAACACGCACCACAACAAAACAGCCTTATTTATCAATAATTAAGCAACAATAAATCAACTAAAAAGACTATTGTTTACTTATAGCACTAGGGATACAGTTAAAGCTCTGCCATTCATTAGCTTAAGGGGGGTTAACAATGGACAGTCTATATCGCAATGTCATCACCATGATTATTTTCACCGCTGGCGCAGTGGGATTCGTGTCGGGCGAATTCGTTTTAGCCACTTTTCTATTCAGCACCGCCTCGTTATATGGCTATATTGGTCGATAACTGGTGTCTCGCTAATCACGATTTATTAGCAATCAGCCAATGCGATTTGCTTTTGGCTTTTTTGCTAAGCGCTTGCTTAATCGGCGCAATGAGGTAGCTGCGCTATAAAGCCGTCGCTGGCTTAACGTATAATGCGCGGCTTGTTTTTCTAATCGTGATTAATCATGCAGACGCAGCGTCTTGCTTGGGCTATTTCCGGCTCTGGCCACTATATTGAAGAATGTGTCGAGTTTATGCTGACACTGGATAATGTCGATCTTTACCTAAGCCAAGCGGGCGAGGAAGTATTGAAGATGTACGGCATTTCGCTGGCCAGTCTGAAAGATAAAATGCCGGTTTACCGCGATAAAGCCGCTTCTGCGCCACCCGTCGGTCTATTTTACAAAGGCTATTACCATACCTTAGTAATGGCGCCGACTACCTCCAACACCATCGCCAAATGCAGTTTAGGTATCGCTGATTCACTGGTCACCAATCTCTATGCTCAAGCGGGCAAGTGCCGTGTCGAGAGCATTGTTTACCCTTGCGACACCGCGCCCGAGTTAGAAACCACGGCACCGGGTAATAAAAAATTCATGGTTTATCCAAGACCTATCGAATTAGAAGCCACCGATAAACTCCGCGAGTTTCCTTTCACGCAAGTGGTTGATGATGTCGAGCAATTAATCGTCAGCGTTCGCCAAAGGCTGGCTAATTTATGAGCGAACGGATTTTATTTATCACTGGCCGTCTCGCCGAAAAACAAGTGCGGCAAGTGCTGGAAAAAATGCAGCCGGATTTTTTGTATCAAGTACATGTGATGGGCGTGACGGTAGCGGCTTTAATCACTGCCGATATGATTGCCCGACGTTTAACCGATACAGCCGGTGCCGATAGAATCATCGTGCCGGGGCGCTGCCGTGGTGATTTAGAGGCTTTATCACAGCATTTCGGGATTCCGGTCGAGCGCGGCCCAGAAGAAATTAAAGACTTACCACAATACTTCGGCCAAGCCGCTCATCATTACGATTTAAGCCAATACCAAACCAAGATTTTTGCTGAAATTGTTGATGCGCCGAATATCAGCGTCGAAGCAATTGTTGAGCGGGCTTATTACTACAAGGCCAACGGTGCCGATGTGATTGACATTGGCTGCTTGCCGGACACGCCATTTACCCATTTAGCGGAAACCATTCGCACTTTAAAACAGGAAGGTTTTCTGGTCAGTATCGATTCTTTGCAAGATGCTGATTTATTGGCGGGTGGCAAAGCCGGTGCTGATTACATGCTGAGTTTGACTAAATCCAGTCTGTGGATTGCTGATGAAGTGGCGACCACGCCAATTTTGATTCCCGAAACTCACGGTGATTTAGACTCGCTGGATGAGCCGATTCGGATTCTGCAAGCCAAAAACCGCGCTTTTATCGTCGATCCAATTTTGGACCCTATCCATTTTGGTTTTACCGATTCTATCGTTCGCAATCATCAATTCCGCCAACGCTATCCTGAGGTCGAAATGATGTTCGGGGTTGGCAATATCACCGAATTGACCCACGCCGATACCAGCGGCATGAATGCTTTATTGTTGGGGATTTGTTCGGAGCTGAATATTAATCATATTCTCGCCACCCAAGTCAGCAAACACGCTTGCCGAGCGATTAAAGAAGCCGACCGCGCGCGGCGAATTATGTTTGCCGCCAAGCAAAACAACAGTTTGCCGAAACACATTAACAGCGATTTGCTGACGGTTCACGACACCGCGCCCTTCCCTAATAGCTTGGAAGAAATCCAAAACCTCGCCAGCCAAATCAAAGACCCCAGCTACCGGATTCAAACCAGCAGCGAAGGTTTGCATGTGTTTAATCGTGATGGTTTACACAGCGCTCAAGACCCGTTTGAGCTGTATCCGAAATTAAAAGTCGAAACCGATGGCGGCCATGCCTTTTATCTGGGCGTTGAATTGGCAAGGGCGGAAATTGCTTGGCAATTGGGTAAACGCTTTACCCAAGATCAGGCGTTAAGCTGGGGTTGCGCCAGCCAAATTGAAGAATCGACGGTGGATTTACATACCTTTAAACCGGCGGGGAGTACCTTGAAAAAGCATGAGGAAGTTTGATTGACTTGCTGGCCAGTTAAGGCTTTTCAATTCGCCCTATTGCCATACGGGGTTTTATAAACCCCGACCTGCTGAAGATTGAAACTAACCCAGTGCAATTCGGGTTAGTAAAGCCAAAATGCCAGTCGATAACACTAATGACAGTCCAATCATCCACTTTAATAAAGTTAATTCAGCACGAATAGGTACTAACTCAAGCTGTAAATCACTGCGACTAACCATATCACCCTCACAAAGTGTCAAAACGAAAACAAACCATCGCAATTTCACCCCCAAACAACTAGTCAACAACTAACGCTCTACCGATGCGGGGGGGGGGGGCTAGCAACCCAAGCCTGACAAGGCTTCCAAGAACTTCTCCATGCCTGTATTTCACTCGCCGCCATCGGCTTAGCAATCGCAAAACCCTGTCCTAATTCACAGCCCATTTTCAACAACATTTCCCCTTGCTGAACGGTTTCAACCCCCTCAGCAATCACCTGACGCCCCAAAGTTGAAACTAGACTAATTACACTTTCAACAATCGCCAGGTCTTCGCTATTTTTATCCATATCATTAACAAAGCTGCGATCAATCTTAATCGTCTTAACCGATAACTGCCTCAGATAAGTCAGCGACGAATAGCCGGTACCAAAATCATCTAAAGCAAACTCAACACCAAGCTTTTCACAATCCGCAATAAGTTGATTCGCATATTGTCTATCGTAAATCACCGTGGTTTCTAAAATTTCCAGCTCTAAACTACCGGCTTGAAAATTAGGATATTCAGCCAATATCGTTTTTAGGTTGTCTAAAAAGTTATGCTGATTTAACTGCCGCGCATCGACATTAATACTAACCGGAATATTGGCACCCAAGTTTTGCCACTGATTCAATTGCGCTAATGCCGAACTCAATACCCACTGACCTATCTCTACCCGAATCGGGTGATTTTCGATAATCGGCAGAAACTCATCCGGTGTTAGCAAGCCACGCTCTGGATGCTGCCAGCGCAACAAGGCTTCCACTCCGACTAATTCGCCGGTCCGCATATTCACCTTAGGCTGGTAATACAAGACAAACTCACCATTGCCAAGCCCATTATGTATCCGTTCCATGGTTTCATAGCGGGTACTAATCAAGGCATCGCTCAGATTGTCAAAACAATGAAAACGGTTTTTACCCGCGCGTTTTGCTACATACATCGCTTGGTCGGCTTGGCGAATTAAAGCATCGCTAGTCAATTTCTGAGCCTGTCCATCATTGCTATAAAAACTAATCCCGATACTAGCCGATACTTTTAGCACCAAGCCCTTGAGGTTAATCGGCGTTTCACAGGCTTTTAATAGACTGACGATAGGAATTTCGACAAACTCTTCGTTATGATTTTCAGGCAACAGCACAATAAACTCATCACCACCTAAGCGCACCAAGGTATCGGTTTCACGCAACTGCCGCTTCATTTCTAGACTAATCTCTACCAAAAATTCATCACCAACTTCATGACCATAACTGTCATTAATATCTTTAAAGCCATCCAAGTCGATAAACACTACCGAGACATGACCACCATGCCGATTAACCCGTGACATCGCTTGTTCTAACCTATCTATCAACAATAATCGATTCGGCAAGCCAGTCAAACTATCGTAATAGACCAGATGTTCAAGTTGTTGACGTCTTTCCACCGAATCGCTAATGTCGCTAGCCACTATCAGGTAACGAACCGGCAAGCCGTTATCATCCATAATAGTCATAAAAGTTGATAGCGTGGAATACAGTTCGCCCGACTTTTTGCGATTAGTAATTTCGCCAGTCCAATAATCTTTGTCCTCTAAAGCTTGCCAAATATTGTCGTAATACTCTTGGCTATGCAGGCCAGATTTCAGTATCCGTGAATGCTGACCTATTAATTCTTTACGTGAATAACCGCTAATATCGATCAAACGCTGGTTTACGTCGAGAATAAAACCCTCTAAGTTGGCGGTATAAATAATTTCGTGCGAGACATTGAAAAAGTCATTGGCAGCTTTGGAGTTTCTAACCTCAGTAATATCCATGCAACAACCGATATAACCTTCAAATTCGCCATTCCCACTAAATCTAGGGCTTCCCATATCGTCCAGCCAACGGTATTCACCATCTAAATGACGCAAACGATATTCCATCCGAAAAGGTAATCGCTGATCAAAGTGGCTAATGTAGGTGGCCAAGCAATAATCTAAATCATCCGGATGGACGTTATCAGCCCAACCATAGCCGATTTCTTGTTCCATCGTGCGGCCAGTAAAATCTAGCCAAGTTCGGTTAAACCAAAAACACCGCTTGTCTAATCCAGCCATCCAAATCAAAGCCGGTGCAACATCAGCTAAATCACGAAAACGTCGCTCTGAATTAATCAACTCGGCTTCTAAATTTTTATGCTCGGTAATGTCTTTTAAAACACCGACGAATTGAATTAATTGACCTTGGGTGTCGAATATTGGGCTAATGGTTAATTGATTCCAAAACAAACTGCCGTCTTTACGGTAATTGATCAATTCCCCTTGAAAAACTTGTTGGCTTGCCAAGGCATCACGGATACGTTGAATTTGCAGCGGATCGGTTTTCTCACCCTGTAAAAGATTACAAAACTCGCCCAACATTTCTTGACTGCTATAACCGGTAATCTGCTCAAAAGCCTTATTGACAAAGGTCAAGCGACGGTTTTTATCGGCTAATACGACACCATTAGCCATAGATTCAAGGATTCGGGTATTTTGATGCTGAGCAGTTTTTAAGCGACTGGTATAAGACAGAACATCTGGAACAACCTTCCACATCATCACAGCTGTAAACACCGAAAGCATTGCAGTAATCGCCTTAAACAAGCCTTCTAACCAATACGCCGGCCACCAAATCATCAGTAGCGACATTAAATGGGTGATGCCACAAGCAATAATAAAACCCGAAAATAGATGAACCAATCGACGAAAGGCAAAATTAGGTTGCTGCCGAACAAAATGAATCAGCATCAACGGAATTGAAAAATACGCCAACGTAATCAACAAATCAGAAAAGACATGCAACCGTAGTAAAAATGGACTCCAAGATAGGCAATAACCATGGGGTATAAAGCCTTGAAAAGCTAAGAGATTATTTAGTAATTCCATAAGTGTATTGGCAGAAAATTAGCAAACGAAAGCAATATACCTCTTTTCTTATCAAATATTTACAAAAAACAGTAAATAAATTAATTAAATTTTACATGGCATTGTCATTGCTACTAATTTGCGTCAAAATGACGCAGTAGAAAATTTTAAACGTCCCTCCTCCACATCCGGCAAGCGTTAACTTATTAGCCTTAGCCAACCAAGACATCTAATATCGAAGGCCGTCTATGTATCGTTTTTTAAGGTTTATCTTCTGCTTGTTGCTGATACAAGTGAATCCAGCTAAAGCCGAAAAAATTTACAGTTTTGCCGTTGTGCCACAACAATCAGCATCACAATTAGCCGAAACATGGTCACCGGTTTTGGCTTGGCTATCGCAAAAATCTGGTGTTCAACTGCGTTTTGTCACCACGCCCGACATTCCGAGTTTCGAAAAAGCATTATCGGCAGCAGAATACGATTTTGCTTACATGAACCCTTATCACTTTACAGTGTTTAACGACAAACCCGGCTATCACGCCCTTGCTCGCGCCAAAGATCAACGTTTAAAAGGCATTGTCGTCGTCGCCAAAAACAGCGCTATCACCGATATTAATCAATTGTCAGGTAGCGCAATTAGCCTACCGGCGCCCGCTTCGTTCGCTGCTAGTCTTCTAGTTCAAGCCGAGCTAAAACGCCGTGGGGTAAGCGTTACACCCGAGTTTGTTAAATCGCATAACTCAGTCTATCGCAACGTTGCTCTTGGCTTATTCCCCGCTGGTGGAGGAGTACCGCGTACTTTGCTGATGATGGATGAGGCCGTACGTAACGAATTGCGGGTGTTATGGGAAACCCCTGATTTCACCAGCCACGCGATTGCCTACAACCCTAACACAGAAACTGAGGCGCTAAAACAAATACATCAAGCAATGGAAGCTATGTCAAAAGACCCAATCGGGCTAGAACTACTCTCGAAAATTGGTTTTACAGGCTTTGAAGTAGCTCACGATAATGACTGGGATGACGTTAGACAGCTGCATATCAAACCAGAAGACACCCACATCATCGCAGAGCAATAAGCTTTGGTTATCTCGTTTCGCACCAAAGCTATCATCGGCATTGCGTTAATCGAAGCTTTGCTACTGAGTATTTTAATTGTTAGCGTCTTGAGCTTTCTGCGCGACTCCAATCAACAGCAACTACTGCGCCACGCCAAAACCACCACCAGCACTTTTGCAGCAATGTCAGCCGATGCGATCATTAGTCACGATCTTGATCGCCTGCAATCGAGCAGTATTTCGCTGTGCCATAATCCCGGCATCGTGTTTGTTCGCATTATTGATGAACAACAACGGATACTGATTCAGACCGGTTCTACCGAGGCGTTGCAAGCACCGTTTGTGATTACCGCCGACCTAAACCAAGCTACCAGTAACGTGTTTAATGCTTCACAAGTAATTGAAGCAGGCGGCATCAATTATGGCAGTGTGCAAATTGGCTTCGACATCAGCTACTTAGAAGCAACCCTATCAAAAGCTGAACATTGGAGCTTAGGGATTGCGGGCCTAGAAATGCTATTGGTAGCTTTGTTTTCAATGACCTTAGGTGGTTATCTAACCAAGCAAATCGCCCAATTTACTCAAGGTGCCGAAGACATTAGTCGTGGCGATATAGGCAAGCAACTACGAGTAAGAGGTCGTGATGAAATCGCCCAAGCAACCAAAGCGTTCAACCGCATGTCGCTAGCAATCAAAAAATCTCATGATTCACTGGAAGATCAAGTCAAAGCGCAAACCGCGGAATTAAAACAAGCCAACCAGAAATTACAAAATTTACTGGGCGAGCAATCGACTTTACTTGATAACCAATCGGTGGGTATTGCGACGGTACAAGATCGAAAAATTCTCTGGTGCAATCCGGCCTTTATCAACATGCTGGGCTATGACAATTTGCAAGAATTGTTAGGCTGTTCGACGCGGCAATTTTATCTGCATGAGGCCGATTTCATTAATATGGCCCAAGCCTATCAAGCATTACCAGACAAAGAAATACTGCGTCGCGATTTTGAATTTGTTCGTAAAGATGGCCGAGCTATCTGGGTTGATTTGAACGGTTCTCGCCTACCCATCGAACATCAATCACTATGGGTAATTGTTGAAGTAACCGCAAGAGTCGAAGCCCAAACGGCTTTGCATCGTTCAGAAATCAAGTTCCGAGCTTTGTTTGAATCGACTAGCGAGGCGATTTTCTTACTTGATACTCACGGCTTAGCCGATTGCAATCAAGCTGCTTTAAAGATTTTTGGCTGCCAATCCAAGCAACAATTTTGTACCATCACAGCCGCTGATTTATCAGCCCCCATTCAGCCCTGTGGCAATGATTCAACGCTGTTGTTGAAGCAAAAATTCGCACTTGCTCAGCAACAAGGCAGCCTGCGTTTTGATTGGCTGTGCAAACGTTTGGATACTGGCGAATTTTTCCCTGCCGAAGTCTTGTTAAGTTTGGTGCAATACGATGGTCAAACCCAGTTATTAGCCTCGGTTTGGGATATGTCGGAGCGAGTGGCGATGATGCAGGAAATTGAGCAACAAGCTAAAACCGATTATTTGACTGGCTTATGCAATCGCCGCGCCTTTATTGCTTTTGCTGAACGCGAGCTGGAACACGCACGCCGTTACCAAAAATCGCTGGCAATCTTGGCTATCGACATCGATTTTTTCAAAAAAATTAACGATAGCTATGGGCATAGCGTTGGCGACTTGACTTTGCAGAAGTTTGCCGCAGTTTGCCATGAAGTATTACGAGAATCGGATTTGCTGGGACGAATTGGCGGTGAAGAATTTGCGATTTTGCTACCGGAAACTGACGCCCATCAGGCGCAAGAAACTAGCGAACGGCTAAGAAAATGCCTGTCTGAATGCCGCGTCACTTTGCCGGACACAGCGATTAGCGTTCACTTTACGGTTTCGATTGGTATTACCTTATTTGCGGGCGGCACGACTGATATTGATGATTTGCTAAACCGTGCCGACAGCGCCTTGTATCAGGCTAAAAATAATGGGCGGGATCAGGTAGTGATGGGGAGTTTGTAGTTTCCGTAGGGGGCATAGAATGCACCCTACCAACGACACTGTTTTAGTTTGTAAGCACTAATAAGCAAAGCGTTTCGGGCGAATCCGGAAACGCTAAGCTTATTCCGGTCTACAAATTCGCCACAGCCGGCTTTAGCATCGAGGTTTTACCAACCATAATGTCGGCCGCTTTCAACATCCGTTTAAAAATCGATTGTTGGCAGTAAGGAATATTGTGCTTTTCGCACAAGGCTTTTACTTGTGGCTGAAGCTTTTGATACTGGCTTAATGGCAAATCCGGCCATAAATGATGTTCGATTTGGTAATTTAACCAGCCGTAAAAGAAATCATTAAAGTTAGAACCGGTCGGATAATTCACCGAGCCTAAAATCTGCCGCAAATAGAACTCGCCTTTACTGTTGGATTTTTCATCAAACATCATCACATCGTCGCCAGCATGATTAGGAATCATCACCAGAAACGTGTGCATATTGGTGAAAATTTCTGCCAAAACCGAGGTCAGCAAGACGTTGATTGCCGCAACACTACCTAATGGCAAAAACAAGGCCGGTAACAAAACAAAACGATAGCCAATATACGGCAACACACTTTCTAACCACAACGAGCGACCTTGTTCGGTGAACATGCTCCAAGCACCAAGCCGTGTGGTGGCTGGTCTTGGTTTACCTTGTTGACGCGCTGCATTTAGACACAATTCTTTATGAGTCCGTGGCGTGTAATAGCTGATTTTCCAAATCCCAGAAAACAAAGCCACAATCGAATAACGTAGCCACATCGGCAAACTCGATTGTCTGAGCCATTCCATATTGTGCTGAGCATTATTAGGATCGCCAATTTCACCCAAGCTATAGTGATGCAATAAATCATGTTCATGATGCCAACCGGCAGGCGTCATCCAATCCGGCCAATCAAGAAACCGCCGCCAGCCTTTGGCGAACTGTTTGCTGGTGTGATTTTTATTAGCCTGTTCAAGCTTGTCATAACCTTTATGCTGAATCGGATGCGCGACTTGAGTCCAACGGGTAAAACTGCCTTGACTGATGAGGTAGGCAGAAATGGGATTCGGCATCAGCCAAGCGGTGCCGTAACCGACAAGCGTACAAGCTTGTCCCCAGCGTTCGATTTTTTTTAAGTGCTTATAATCTTCAGCGCTAATGTCGGCTAAAGCTTGCTTATGGAGTTGGCCAATATCGTAAGCCAATTGCTCACGATCGACCGTTTGGTAACTTTGTAAACTCAAAATAGGTTGCCTCTTTGCAGAACAAGGGGATTAAGACAACATCTGAGTGCTGACTGTATTTACGATTTTACGCCAAAATCTTACAAGTTGCTGTATTTGAAACAGATAAGTGCTGATTTTGATGTTAAAGCGTTTACAGGAGAGCCAAAATTGGCGACTGGAAAATACCGTCCTTCGCGATGAAGGACGGCGGAAAAGAATTAAGGCGTAGAGTGCATTTTATGTACCCATATCGCCAAAAGCTGGTGGTGCATAGAATGCACCCTACGCAACCACCTGAAAATCACTGAAAGCAACAGCCGGATGGTGAGCGGTCTGACCAATAAAAGCGATTTGCACAGCAGCATCGCCACCGATGCCGTCATCATCGTAATACAGCGCACCGGTTGTGGTGTTGTAAATGACTCGATCACTGGCATCGTGGGCGGCGGTTTGATTAGCGCCAGCCCAAAATTGGCCTCGATTTAGATGATCGCCCGTCAAAGCAGGAAAAATAATCTGACTGAGCTGAATTTTATCGCTACCCGAAACAAAATCAGTGATCAGATCAAGGTTGTTGGTGGCGTAAATCGCTTTATCGAAAACAAACACATCCCTGCCAGCACCGCCGCTCAAAATGTCATTGCCCAGCCCGCCTTGTAAATAATCGTTACCGTTGCCACCATTTAGAGTGTCATTACCTTCCGCCCCTATCAGCTTATCCGGCCCCGCTTTACCATTCAGCGTATCGTCACCTGCCCCGCCAGTTAAGGTATCCGCGTTTGAAGTACCGTTGAGAATTTGCTTAACGACAGTCGTGTTATTTATCGGGGTAAATTCATAAGGGGTTGATGAAAAAGCAACGCTATTGATGTTCTTGACCAAATGCGTTCCAAGATTGCTGCCATCAGTCACCCAAAGTTCTGTGCCATTGATGCCATCATCCGCAGAAAAAACCACCTGACCATTACCTATTGCCGCAAAATAATTCAAATGAGCACCTTGACTACCGAGATGAATATCTTTGACCAGCGAAGTACCGGCCGCAGTACCATCGGTCGTCCATAATTCAGAGCCATGAACACCGTCGTCAGCAACAAAAACCGCATGACCATTACCCAATGCAACCAAGCTGGAAGGAAAAGAGCCATTCGCCCCCTGCCAAATATCTTTTACCAATTTAGTCCCCAGCGTTGTGCCATCAGTCACCCACAGCTCAGTGCCATGAACCCCGTCATCGGCATGAAAAACCACCAAGCCATTGCCCAGTGCAGTCTGGTAATAAGGATAGGAACCATTGCCGCCAGAATTAATATCTTTGAGTAATTGGGTGCCTGCGGTAGTGCCGTCGGTAATCCACAGCTCATATTCATTAGCCTGATTGTAAGCACTAAAAACCGCCTTGCCATTGGTCAATAAAGCGAATTGATGCGGCCAGCCATCGCCACTGCCGAGATTAATATCTTTAACTAACTTGGTGCCAATCGACGTACCATCTGTCACCCACAATTCCCCGCCATGCACCGCATCGTTAGCTTGAAAAATCGCCTTACCATTAGCGAGTAAAATCATATCGCTGGGCAGAGAATCATTAGCGCCAGCGTTAATATCTTTAAGCAACTTAGTACCGGCTGCACTGCCATCGGTGATCCACAATTCAGCGCCGTTAATCGCATCGCGAGCAACAAAAATAGCTTGTCCGTTAGCCAATGCTAAAAAGTTATACGGCGATGATCCCGTATCGCCTATTGCAATATCTTTTAATAAACGGGTGCCAGCCGTGGTGCCATCAGTAATCCAAAGCTCATTCCCATGGATACCATCATTAACACTAAATACACCGCGACCAGCGCTTAATAAAGTAAAGTTCCAGAACGATGAGCTATCAGTACCTGGATTAATATCTTTGAGTACCTTAGTGCCAGCCGAGGTACCATCGGTAATCCATAATTCATTGCCATTAGTCTGATCAAAACCTCTAAACAGCGCTTTACCATTAGCCAATAAAGCAAAATAATTCGGAGACGAGCCGCCAAAGCCGGGATAAATATCTTTTACTAAATGGGTTCCTGCGGTGGTTCCATCGGTAATCCATAATTCACTGCCGTGAATGTAATCGGTAGCACTAAAAATCGCCTGACCATTATTCAAAGCCAGCATTTGCCGAGGATTGGAATCAAATGACACATCAATTCCAAGGTATAAATCTTTGACTAATCGGGTACCAACTGTGGTGCCGTCGGTAATCCATAACTCGGTACCGTTATTCAGATCAGTTGCCCTAAACATGACATCGCCATTGGCTAAGACGACAAAATCAGACGGCATAGAGCTACCACTGCCAACAAAAATATCTTTGATCAACCGCGTTCCTATCGCAGTACCATCAGTCACCCACAATTCGTCACCATGCGTGGCATCCGTGGCTCGGAAAATTAATTTGCCATTGCCGATAGCGGTCAATTCGCTGGGATACGAATCACCGCTGCCAACAAAAATATCTTTCAGTAATTTAGTCCCCGCTACAGTGCCATCACTGACCCATAATTCATAACCTTTATTGCTACTGGCGTCATAAGCCACAAACACCGCCTTACCATTGCCTAATGAAGTTTGATGCAGCGGTGAAGCATCATCGACATAAGCATAAATCGGCTTTAATAACTGAGTCCCAGCCGAACTACCATCGCTAATCCATAGCTTAGAACCATTAACGCCATCATCAGCGATAAACAAAATTTGGCCATTACCCAAGGCAGTGACATAACTCGGATATGAACTATTAGCGCCCAAATTAATGTCTTTTAATAAATGTGTCCCAGCCACGGTGCCGTCAGTGACCCAAAGCTCATTACCATTAGCGGCATCGGCCTTAAAAATCAGCTTGCCATTGCCGAGTGTGGCAAACACTTGTGGATTGCTAAAAGTAGCACCGGTATTAATCGCATGAGTTCCGCCAACAGTGCCGTCAGTTACCCACAATTGATTGTTATTAGCCGCATCAGTAGCGCTAAAAATAGCCTGACCGTTAGGCAGTAAGGTAGTGAAATAAGGATAGGTTTCGCTGATATTTTTCAACAAGCTAGTGCCTGCCGTGGTGCCGTCTGTAACCCACAGTCCTTGGTTAAAAGAACTGTCCATAGCCATAAAAATCAGCTTACCGTTACCTAATAAAGTGAAGTTATAGGGATTAGAGCCATTAGCGCCAACATTAATGTCTTTTAATAAATGCGTCCCCGCTGCAGTTCCGTCGCTGATCCAAAGCTCTCGCCCCTTAATCCCATCATCAGCGGTGAAAAGTAGCTGACCATTTTTCAAAGCGGTTAAATAATAGGGATAAGCACTGCCAACACCGACGGCAATATCTTTCACCAAATGAGTACCGCCCGCTGTCCCGTCCGTCACCCAAAGCTCTACGCCCTTAGTAGGATCAGTTGCTCCAAAAAATACTTTAGTTTTGCTCATAGACACACTCCCTATTTCTATTGATCGCCATTAGGCAAGTCGATTTTTGATTACCGAACAGCAAGTTACCGTTCAACTTGATCAAATTCTGTGCGAAAACACATACAGAATTAAACAATTAGAAATTAGGAGCTGAGTTTGATTGTGTGCTATTTTGACTCTGCTAAAAAAGCTGGCATTAATCAGCAAAAATAATAATAAAAGCGGGGGACAACATGAAAAACTTAATTAAAGTGATCATTGCTGCATTTAACGAAGGCCGTAGACAACCTAGAAACGCTGACTTCTGGCCTTGAGAGAAATAACACTGAGCAAGCCGAAGTCTTTTCGGCTTGCTCAGCCAACCACTAAAACCCTTCCACCTGCTGACGCGGCAGTTTGCTACCAATTAGTTTTTCAACCAATTTCAAAGCTTGTTGTTCGTCTTGAGACACCAAAGAAATCGCCTGACCATTTTGGCCCGCGCGACCCGTTCTACCAATCCGATGCACGTAATCAGCTGCCGAACGCGGTAATTCAAAATTAACCACCTGCGGCAATTGGGCTATATCAATACCGCGAGCGGCGACATCGGTGGCGACGAGGATTTGAATCTCCCCCGCTTTGAACCCCGCCAAAGCACTGGTTCTAGCGCCTTGGCTTTTATTACCGTGAATCGCAGCGGCTTTGATTTGCGCGGCGTTCAGCTTCTCGGTCAGTTTATTGGCACCATGCTTGGTACTCATAAACACTAAGACTTGCTGCCATTTTTGAGTTTTAATCAAATGAATCAACAAAGCGGTTTTTGCCGATTTATTCACCGTGTAAACCTGTTGATCGATAGTTTCTGCGGCAGAGTTTTCAACCGCCACTTCAATTTTCAACGGGTTATGCAGTAAGTCTTCGGTTAATTTACGAATATCCGTGGAGAAAGTCGCCGAAAACAATAGGTTTTGGCGTTTTTTCGGCATTAAGGCCAACACTTTGCGAATATCTTTGATAAAGCCCATATCCAACATGCGATCAGCTTCATCTAAAACCAAAATTTCGACCTTGTTCAGAGTCACGGCATTTTGACTGACTAAATCCAATAAGCGTCCAGGGGTAGCGGTCAAAATATCCACCCCACCCCGCAAGCGCATCATTTGCGGATTAATTTTCACCCCGCCAAATACCACCTCCGACTTTAAGCTAGGATGTAAATGACGACCGTATTTCACTACCGATTCGCCCACTTGCGCTGCCAATTCACGGGTTGGGGTCAGAATCAAACAGCGCACAGGCCGATTTCGACCGTAATTGGTTTTCGACAATTGCTGCAAAATCGGCAAGGTAAAACCAGCGGTTTTGCCGGTGCCGGTTTGAGCGGCGGCTAATAAATCGCGTCCGGTCAGAATCGCCGGTAAGGCTTTGGCTTGAATCGGTGTTGGGGTTGTATAGCCGGAATCGGCAATTGCTTTTAATAAAGCCTCGGATAATCCGAGATTGGAAAATGGCATTAAGGGTCTCGATGGGGGAAAAATAGCGGTAATTGTTTTAGGCTTAGCTGTGAAAGCTTGGTTTACATCGGTGATGATTAGCGGGTAACACAGTGGGCTGGTATTGCAGTAGTTTATCACGCCCACTTAGTTATATCGGTTTGCTAGCCAGTTAAGGCTTTTCCGTTCGCCCTGAGTTTGTCGAAGGATGATCGGAAAAGCCGAGTCATCGCCATTCATGCTTCGACAAGCTCAGCACGAACGGCTTAGGTGGTAGGCAAGATTTATAAATCAGGTTCTCACAAACCCAATGCTTGATGCCTAACCAAAATCATCGCTATTCGATTAGAGGAAGAACAACACTTGTTTAGCAATCGCAATTTTGACGATTAAAAACAGGGTAATCAAAGAACCACCAAACGCCTGCCAGCGGCGAATACCTTGGGTTTTCATGGTCACTAAACCTAAAGCGATAAACACCAACATCAAAATCAGTTTTGCCACAATCCAACCATAAGACTGACTTAGCCATTCGCCCTGCACTGTCAACATAATCCCAGATAGCAATAAAACACTCGCCAAAGCATGAGGGGCAATTTTCAACCATTTGTTCTGCAACATGTCTGGCTGACGCTCAGCCAAATACACTCTGTAGAAAAAAGTGACGGCAACGATTAAGACGAATAATAGATGAATGTGTTTCAACATGATTAAACCGATAGATGAGTTAAAGAAGCCCCAATATAACCAAAATCGCTAGTAGCGATAAGCTAAATTTCAAACGGCTTTTTTGTCATCCGTTAGGGATCGTTTAATTTTAAAGGTATTGAATCACTTAAAGGCCAAGGGATTCCTGACGGAATGACAAAACGAAAAGTTAAGGCAATTAATACAGGGTACTGATTTTTTAAAGCGCTATGGTTACCTTCAGCATCATTGGCTTCGTCATTCTCGCGAAAGCGGGAATGACGACAATATCCAACAATGACGGAAATTTCTGAGCAACATCATTTATAAACTCAGATTTTCCAGTTATTCCAAAATGACTGCCGGATATGTTGAATCGCGCTGAAATAACGCCAGCGGTATTGATTGGCATAATATTCGCGGTCCGTTTTATCGGGCGCAGGCTGAGTTTGATACAAGCGATGCTGTGCTGATGGCTTAGGTTCATCGACTGCAATTTCGTTGTGATGCGGCAAACCACCACGTTTGCTAAAGTCAGCTTGACTGGTTACATCAGCAGGCAATTTAATCAATTTTTCAAACACATCCTTGGGGCGTGAATCCGGCTGCTGGCCGTAACGCCCTGAAATAATCTGCCCTTCCCAGTCTTTAGCAGCGTGAGTATGGTTATAAGGATAGAGCTTGGTATTGATGCTAAAACGATTGAAATCAAACAAGCCCTGCGTGTATTGCGGCGTGGTTTCAAATCCTGCCAAAGGATTAGCAGGGTCATATAAAGTGGCATGACCACCATCGCTGGCTGGATTGATTAATTTAGCGAAATGCACATAACTGCTGTGAGCATAAAAATCAGCAATGCCATGCGCGGCCCAAGCAAAATGGCCTATCGCATGATTGTTAGCCTTGAAATTGCTTAACCTGTCGCCGACTCTATCCCAGGCTTGCTGAATAAAACCGCTGTCGAAATGATCATAAGGATGATGGCCGCTGGGCCAATCAGGTTCATCGACAATAGTGCTGTCGATAAAAGGCACGATGTGGGTAAAGCGTCGATCCAATTCGCTGACTACCCAAGCTGGCGCATCGGATAGCGCGGCATGAATGATGTTGTAATGCACAAAGCCAGCAAAACGCGGGTCCATCCGTTGCCAGACTTTATTGACGATGTCCTTTAGCGGCTCATGCTGGTTATTATCGACCACCCATAAATGCTCGGTATTAAATAAAAAATGGGGCATGTAGTGATAACGACAACTTGGCTGTTCAAGCAGCTGTATTCGCGTTGATTTGGGCGGTTTACGGTGACTGACCAAATCCAACGGCTCCAGCACCATCCACTTTCCCGACTCACGTTTGTACATCACCCAAGCATGATCAAAGCTATTTTCTTCACCATCGATAATGGTTTTAATCTTACCCAAAGCCACGCGAAGGTTATACGCACTAATGCCGCTGGCTAATAATAGCGATCCCAATAAAAAGGCAATATCTTCACAATCGCCCTCTTTAATCATCAGGGTTTCTTCTGGAAATCGCCAAGGGTCGTTTTGCTTTCGGCTTTGATATTTAATGGTGTTGCCGACAAATTGGGCAATGATTAAAGCGCGATAATCAAACCCACCCTCACCGCGTTTGCTGAATAAAGCCAAGTTAGCATCGATGCTTTTTGCATAGGCAATCACATCTTCTTCAATCACCTTGCGTATCACTGCATTCCAATTACTGGTTAGAAACTCACGCACATCCAGTTCATAAGTCACTTTCGATGATTTTCCGACCACCGCGCGATGCGACGGCACGATGGGATCGAAGTAAATTTTTTCGCCATCCCAGTTGTAGCGATTTAAACCAACGATAGTGCTTTGATTAAAACACATACAAGCTCCTTGCTTTACGGTGGGTAAAAACAAAAGTCTAGCTAGATTTTAATGATTGCTCTGTTGGCTGACTATCAAAATAAAATATTATTTTTTATTATCATAAAAACCATAATTACGATCTATATTGATTGATATAAATACATTAAATAACTAGGATTGAATTTATTTTTCAACACCGGAGTTATTAGCGATGAATAAAAATAAATTGAGTATCGCTGTTATTTTGTCTTGCTCATTATTAGCAAGCCAAGCCGCCAATGCCGATAGCGCAAGCTGTGGTTCATGTTTTACCTCAAAAGTCAGTCAAGGCGTAGCCAACATTGTCACCGGTTTCATTGAGATCCCTAAGAACGTCATCAATATTAGTCACGATCAGAATATTTTGGTGGGCATCACTTGGGGCACTTTACGCGGTGTTATTCATACCGTAGGTCGGACTTTACTTGGCAGCGCTGAACTAATCACCTCGCCGATTGCAACGGAAGAATTTATTAGTCCCGCTTATGTTTGGGAGCGATTTAGCGAAGACACTCGCTATTTTGACTTAAACCTGCCCGGCTACTGGATTACTTATGGACCTTTAGATAACGGCCAGTAATTCACTCAATACAAGGATAAAGATTATGAAAACACCAAATCATCACTTGATGCTTGCGATTTTGGGCGTATCGTTGAGCGCTTGCAGTAGCGCACCGAAACAACAAGTTGCCGAACTTAGATCGGCAATTGATGCCAGCTATCAGGGCCATTATGGTCAATCTGTATTGCATGAACAATTAGCCGATGAAAATCAGCAAGCCGCCAATCGAATTTTGAAGCATTGGGAAAATGACCAGTATTGGAATATTGATGAAAGGCAAAAAGCAATTGATGCGACTAAGTTAGCTGCGTTACATCGCCATGAGTCGGAAAAAGAGCTATGCCATTGGTTAACCGAGGTGCATGGACACAATCATCATAAGCTCGAAACTAGCCATCATGCGGCGATTTATTTCAATACCGGAAGCGCTGTGCCGATTAGAGTCAATGACGAACACCTGCATACCATCGGCCATTTCCTCCACCTACATCCGCAGGCTACTGCCATTGTCACCGCGCAAACCGACACGGTTGGCAAAAATGACAGCAACCAACTGTTGTCAGAACGCCGAGCGGAAACGGTCAAACAATTATTGATGGAACATGGCGCGAAAGCCGATCAACTCAATATCAAGGCAATTGGCGAGGCAATCGGTGCTGATAACACAGCGATCCAAGAAAATCGGGTTGTCAGTATCAGCATCAATTATCCGGAAAGTTATAGCGACTGTCCGAAACTTTAGAGAGGATTGATTATGAATAAAAGTGCGATTGATCAAGACGCGGTCATTAAGGTTTTAAATGCTATTTTGGAAGCTGAATTGGCGGGGGTGGTGCGCTATACGCATTATGCTTTTATGGTGTTTGGCTATAACCGCTTGCCTATCGTGTCTTGGTTACGCGGCCAAGCAGCCGAATCGTTGGCTCATGCTAATGAAGCCGGAGAAATGATTACGCATTTAGGCGGTCATCCTTCTTTGGGGATTGGTACTTTGCTAGAAACACATCGTCACGATATTGGTGCTATTTTGCGTGAGTCGTTAGAACATGAAACTCAGGCGTTGATTCAGTACCATCGTTTATTAAAGCTGGTGAATGATAGGCATGTATTGCTGGAAGAATATGCGCGTCGAATGTGTTCTTTAGAAGAAACCCATCTCGGTGATGTGCAAAAAATGTTGTTACAACCGGAGCAAGCGCAGCACTAAAAAATCGATATTGTTTGGCGATATTTTGAGCTTTTGTCTATCCAATTGTGAATCAAATACTCAACAAACCCAGAACGAAAGTAGGATGTGACAAATTGTCGCAGTTTTTTGTAGACAAGCGGATAGTAGTTGAATACAATGCGCCCACCTTGAGAGAGGTACTATCTTAGTAGATAGTTTTAGGGGGAGGAAAAGCGGCCAAACTATTTGGTAACAATAATAAAAACACCGCTAATAATTAGAACTGTTTTCTTAATAAAGCAGTCGTCCAAATAATATAAAAAATAACAACAGGACGGAGCCCACTTTTTAGTGGGCTTTTTTATGCCTGTTATTTTTTATTCAATAGAAACCTTCATCGTTAAAATCGAAATGGCGACTAACTACCTTTTCGTTGTAAAGGTGGTTTTCATTGAAGAATTAGCATTACAGCCTTCTTCACCACACCAAAACTGATCGCCACATCCACTCAGAAACAACGTCGCCAAAACAACCAAAATAGCTTTATTTTTTTTCATTTTCTTATCCCCTCAGTTTATAGTTTTGTCACTTCTGGGCTTTATGTTTCCATGCTAGAAGGGGAAGTCAAGGTTGATTAAATTTAAGCGCTTGCTTAATCAAAGACAGTAGTTCGAGATTTATCAGATGGTTTGCAGTAACTTTTTCAAAAAATCAGTAACCATTTTCAGTTACTGCAAATGTTACTGCGTAAATCTTCAATACCTAACTGATTATTGGTCGCTGAGCTTAGTTGCCCTTCTTGAAAAGATTATTGATCAAGCGTAATAACACCAACGGCAATCATTGGTTTTTTAGCGGGTTATTACAGGACTTATTACAGTTTTATCGATGTTATGACTTATTTCTGATAAGTCACTGGACAATAAAAAACCCGCTAAGCTAGATAACTTGCGGGTTTTTGATCTTTCTTGGACTTCTTTAAACTCTCACTTGGTCGGGACGGCGGGATTCGAACCCACGACCCCTACACCCCCAGTATAGTGCGCTACCAAACTGCGCTACGCCCCGAAGTGTGAGTTAAAACTGTCTGGCAATAAGCCGAATCAAGCTGGCAATATTACCATATTTAGCGTTAGGCTTATTTCAAAAGCTCCAGCACATCTTCCAATTCAACTATCATTTGATGAATCAGTTGCTTACTGCGCGAAGAATCGCCTTTGGCATTATCACTGACTAAATGCGCTTTGGCACCGCCAATGGTGTAGCCTTGTTCATAAAGCAATGAACGAATCTGGCGGATTAACAACACGTCATTTCGCTGGTAATAACGTCGATTGCCGCGTCTTTTTACCGGACTTAACTCGGTAAACTCTTGCTCCCAATAGCGAAGCACATGCGGTTTAACTGCACATAAATCGCTGACTTCACCGATAGTGAAATAGCGCTTGGCCGGAATAACCGGCAATTCGTTGTTATTACTGGGTTCCAGCATAAGATTCTACTCGGGCTTTTAATTTTTGACCGGTTCTAAAAGTCACCACTCGACGCGGAGTGATGGGGATTTCTTCGCCTGTTTTAGGATTTCTCCCTGGGCGACCATTTTTATCACGCAATTCAAACTTTCCAAAGCCTGAGATTTTAACTTGCTCGCCGTTTTCTAGCGATTTTTTTATTTCGTCGAAGAATAATTCGACAATTTCTTTGGCTTCGCGTTTGTTTAATCCAAGTTCTTCAAACAAGCGTTCTGCAATATCTGCTTTGGTTAATGCCACAATCAGTCCCTCAATTTTGCATTTAATTCGGTTGCCAACACATCTAATACTCTTTTGAATAGCGCATCAATTTCAGCATCGGTCAGGGTTTGGGTAAATTCTTGCAAGACCAGACTTAAAGCCACGCTTTTATAGCCTTCTGCCACCCCTTGGCCACTGTAAATATCAAAAATCTGTATCTCGCGAATCAAGGTTTCATTGCATGATTTGATGCAATCAGTAATCGCACCCGCTGAAACAGAATTTTCGACCAATAAAGCAATATCACGACGCACAGAAGGAAATTTCGATAGCGGTGAGAACTTTGGTACCGCACGCTCTAAAACCGCCTCTTGCTCAAGCTCAAACAAGAATACAGGGCTATCAAAACCGAGTTGTTTTTCTAGGTTTGGATGCAACATGCCCAGTAAACCAATTGCTTTACCGTTGCTGTCGCTGATTTTTGCACTTTGGCCTGGGTGTAGGCTTGGGTGCTGAGTTGCTTCAAACACTGCAGCAGTGCCAGTTAAGGCAAATAAAGCTTCAACATCGGCTTTTACATCGAAGAAATCGACGTTTCTGGATTTTTCAGCCCATTGTTCGCTGTTGATATGCCCAACCACTAAGCCGGCCAACATTTTGGTTTGCTGAGTTTCGCCATTCACACGAGTGAATTTTAAACCGGCTTCAAACAAGCGCACGCGCGTTTGTTGACGATTTAAGTTATACAGCGCGGCATTTAACAAACCACCCCACAAGGTCGTCCGCATCACCGCTAATTCTGACGAAATCGGGTTTTGGATGCGAATAAACTCATCATTAGGTGCGATGGTGTTTTGCATGTTTTCGTCGATAAAGCTGTAGGTAATCGCTTCTTGATAACCTCTATCAACCAAACAATCTTGCAATCTGGCGATGGCTAATTGGCCTTCTGGGGCTTTACCTAAAGCGGCACGCATTAATAAGCTGCTGCTTGGCAAATTGTTGTAGCCGTAAATGCGACCAATTTCTTCTAATAAATCTTCTTCAATCGCAATATCAAAACGGAAACCTGGCGGGGTAATCGACCAACCTTCTACAGTTTGCGCGACTTGCATACCTAAGCCTTGGAAAATGCGGGTAATTTCTTGGTTATCCAAGCTAATACCGAGCACTTTTTCAATGCGTTGTTGGCGTAAGTTAACCGCTAAGCGTTGCGGCAAGGCAGATTCATCAACCGCTTGGCTAATCGGCCCAACACTACCACCCGCAATTTCAACAATCAGCTGAGTGGCGCGTTCGATGGCGCGTTGTTGCAAAGTAAAGTCTACGCCACGTTCAAAACGGTGCGATGAATCGGTGTGTAAGCCAAAATGACGGGCTTTACCAGCGACGCTGATTGGATTGAAAAACGCACATTCCAAGAAAATATCGCGAGTTTGATCGGAAACCGCGCTGTCTTTGCCGCCCATTACACCAGCCAATGCCAGCGCTTGGTTTTGATCAGCAATCACAATGGCTTGACCGTCTAGCTCAATGCTTTGGTCGTTTAACAAAGCCAATGGCTCGGCTTGACGACTGCGTCTAACCACAATCGGTGCTTGTAATTTGTCAGCATCGAAAGCGTGTAGCGGTTGACCCAATTCAATTAAAACATAATTAGTGACATCAACCACAGGGCTTAGGCTGCGAATCCCACAACGGCGTAACCGCTCTTGCATCCATAACGGTGTTACTGCATCTGGATTAATGCCTTTAATTAAGCGGCCTAGATACACTGGGCAAGCGTCACTCGCTTCGACATTAATCGCTAAGGTATCTTGATGTTCGACAGCGACGACAGCGGTTGCTGCGGATGAAAAGCTCAAATTGTTAAGCACGGCAACTTCACGCGCCACACCTTCCACACTTAAACAATCAGCACGATTAGGGGTTAAACCTAATTCAATAACATTGTCATTTAAAGATAAATAATCACGGATATTGGTGCCAACCGGTGCATCATCTGGCAATTCCATTAAGCCGGTAGAACTGGCAGCAATGCCTAATTCTTTTTCCGAACACAACATGCCGAATGATAATTCGCCACGTAATTTGGATTTTTGGATTTTGAAATCACCGGGCAATACCGCACCGATTAAGGCTGCAGGAATTTTTAAGCCAGGACGAACATTGCTGGCACCACAAACAATTTGTAGTGGCTCTGCTTCGCCGACATTCACCTGACAAATCCGCAATTTATCAGCATTCGGATGCTGAATCATGGATAACACTTCGGCAACGACAACGCCGTTAAAATCAGCAGCGACCGGTTGAACGGCATCTACTTCTAAGCCAGCCATTGTCAATTGAGCGACTAATGTGGCTGTATCGACGGGCGGATTGACCAGCTCCCTTAACCAAGCTTCACTTACTTGCATGATTCAATCTACCGTTATTTAAACTGTTGCAAAAATTTAAGATCGTTTTCAAAAAACATTCTTAGATCGTTGATACCGTAGCGCAGCATCGCTAATCGCTCTACACCCATACCGAAGGCAAATCCTGAAAATTGTTGATGATCAATTTTCACCGATTTGAATACTTCAGGATGAATCATGCCGCAGCCCATCACTTCTAGCCAACCGGTGTGACTACAGACTCGGCAACCTTGGCCATCACAAATCACGCATTCAATATCGACTTCAGCAGAAGGTTCTGTGAATGGGAAATACGATGGACGGAAACGGACTTGAATGTCTTTTTCAAAAAATGCGCGTAAAAATTCGAATACCACGCCTTTTAAATCAGCAAAGCTGACATCTTTATCCACTAAAAAGCCTTCCACTTGATGAAACATCGGCGTGTGCGTTAAATCTGAATCACAGCGATAAACGCGGCCTGGGGCAATGACTTTAAGCGGTGGTTGTTCTGATTCCATCACTCGAATCTGTACTGGCGAGGTATGGGTTCTCAACACAGTATGCGGATCGAAATAGAAGGTATCGTGCATCGCCCGTGCTGGGTGATGTTCTGGAATATTGAGTGCGCCGAAATTGTGATAATCATCTTCAATTTCAGGGCCTTCGACCACATCAAAACCAACGCTGGCAAAAATTTTGGCAATGCGGCGTAAGGTAATGGTGACCGGATGTAAACCTGAGGTTGTTTGACCGCGACCTGGCAAGGTAACGTCAACACATTCACTAGCTAGACGCGCTTGCAATTGCTCAGCTTCTAGGCTGATTTTGCGAGCGTCTAAAGCTTCTTGGAAGCTGTTTTTGACGGTGTTAATGACTTGACCAGCGGTACGGCGCTGCTCAGGCTCGAGTTTACCAAGCTCTTTCATTTGCTCAGTAAAAACACCTTTTTTGCCTAAGTAATTAACTCTAACCTGATCTAGCTGGTTTAGGTCTTTTGCATGTGCAAGCTCTTGTAATGCCTGCGTAAGAATTTCTTCGATACTAGCCGACACAACTCAGCTCACTTTATTTGGAATAGGAAGGATAAAACATGAAGGTTCTGTCGGTTTAGCCGATCAGAAACTCCCCGCAATTAGCGGGGAGTCAATCGTTAAATAGGTCGGTTTAAGCCGACCAATAACAAATCTTACGGTTTGCTTTGGTGAGCAATCGCAATTTTAGCGACTTCTGCAAACGCATCGATGTCGCGTACTGCAAGGTCAGCCAAAACTTTACGGTCAATCTTAACGTTCGCTTTGGTCAAACCATTGATCAAACGGCTGTATGAAATACCGCTCAAACGAGCTGCCGCATTGATACGAACGATCCAAAGTGCACGGAATACGCGTTTTTTGTTTTTACGGTCGCGGTATGCATATTGACCGGCTTTGATAACAGCCTGTTTAGCTACACGATAGACCCTACTACGGGCACCATAATAACCTTTGGCTAGTTTTAAAATCTTTTTGTGTCTTGCTCTTGCGGTGACGCCGCGTTTAACTCTAGGCATTTTCTACTCTCTTCAATGATGACAAATCAACTGTATGGCAACATACGCGCTACTAATGGCGCATCTGAAGGGTGCAGAATTGCTGTTTTACGCAACTGTCTTTTACGTTTTGTGGTTTTTTTAGTCAAGATATGACGTTTATGCGATTGTTTGCATTTAAAACCGCCACTGCCGATTTTCTTGAAACGTTTGCCGGCGCCGCTGTGGCTTTTCATTTTTGGCATTTGTTTTCTCCAATAATTAAAAATAAAGTCCCTGAGAAAAAACCCGATGAGGCAAAATGCTTGGCCCCATTGAATTTTTGACATATTGCTATGTCGTTAAGCCTTGCAATCCTGAAAGGCTGTGCTGTTTATAAAAACAGCGAAACTATTTTTTCTTTTTAGGCCCCATCACCATAACCATCTGGCGACCTTCGAGCTTAGGAAATTGTTCAACTGCTGCAACTTCTTCCAAATCTTTTTCGATACGTTTTAATAAATCCATACCTAACTCACGGTGAGTTAATTCTCGACCTTTGAATCGAACGGTAATTTTGGTTTTATCGCCTTCGTTAAGAAACTTAATCAGACTGCGTAATTTAACTTGGTAATCACCTTCTTCGGTGCCAGGTCTAAATTTAATTTCTTTGATTTGGATTTGCTTTTGTTTTTTCTTGGCGGCTTGCAGTTTCTTGTTTTGTTCAAACTGAAACTTGCCAAAATCCATGATTTTGCAAACTGGCGGTTCAGCATTTGGCGAAATCTCCACCAAATCCATGTTTGCATCATAGGCGAGCTGTAACGCTTCATTTATTGAAACAACCCCGACTTGTTCACCTTCAGCACCTACTAACCGAACCCGTCTAGCGGTAATTTCGGTATTCAAGCGCGTTGCATCTTTTTTAGAGCTGATACCCTATCCTCCAAGTTATTATTATTTTCTGTCCGTAATTTCGTTTTTCAAACGTTCAATTAGCTGATTCAAGGACAGACTTCCAAGATCTTCGCCCTGCTGGGTACGCACCGCCACAGTTTGATTTTCTAGCTCTTTGTCACCCGTAATTAATTGATACGGAACACGTTGCATAGAATGTTCGCGGATTTTAAAGCCTATCTTCTCATTTCTCAAGTCAATTTTGACTCTAAAGCCTTGTTTTTCAAGTTCAAGCCGGATCTGTTCAGCATATTCAGCTTGGCGATCAGTGATATTCATAATCACTAATTGCACCGGTGCCAACCACAATGGGAAGTTGCCGGCATGTTGCTCAATCAAAATCCCGATGAATCGCTCCAGAGAACCTAAAATCGCTCTATGCAACATAACAGGCACATGGCGGGCACTGTCTTCACCAATATAAGCCGCACTGAGTCTATCTGGCATTGAGAAATCGACTTGAATCGTGCCGCATTGCCAAACGCGACCAATACAATCTTTCAAAGAAAACTCAATTTTCGGACCGTAAAACGCACCTTCACCTGGTTGCAATTGCCAATCCAAACCTTTGTTATTTAAAGCCAGCTCTAAAGCATTTTCAGCTTTATCCCAAACCGCATCATCACCTACCCGATTTTCTGGACGGGTTGATAACTTGATAATGACATCTTCAAAACCAAAATCTTTATAAACCTCGAACAACAAATCAATAAATGTTGATACTTCATCTTGAATTTGATCTTCGGTACAAAAAATATGCGCATCGTCTTGAACGAAGTTTCTGACTCGCATCAAACCGTGCAAAGTACCTGATGGCTCGTTACGATGACAAGAACCAAATTCAGCAAGACGAACCGGTAAATCGCGGTAACTCTTGATGCCTTGGTTATAAATTTGAATATGACAGGGACAGTTCATCGGTTTAACCGCGTAATCGCGACTTTCCGAATGAGTAGTAAAAATCATGTCACCAAACTTATCCCAGTGGCCTGACTTTTCCCATAAAGTACGATCAACGATTTGCGGTGTTTTAACTTCGCTATAACCGTTAACTCTTAATTTTTGGCGAATATATTGCTCAACTTGTTGATAAATCGCCCAGCCTTTTTCATGCCAAAACACCATGCCTGGCGCTTCTTCTTGCGAATGAAATAAGTCTAAAGCTTTACCAATTTTGCGATGATCACGCTTTTCGGCTTCTTCTAAACGATGCAGATAAGCCGCTAATTCTTTACTATCAGCCCATGCTGTACCGTAAATGCGTTGTAACATTTCGTTTTTAGCATCACCGCGCCAGTAAGCGCCAGCAATTTTCATTAATTTGAAGGCTTTAATTTTACCGGTACTCGGCACATGAGGGCCGCGGCATAAATCAGTAAAATCACCTTGTTGGTACAAAGACAACGCTTGGCCTGCAGGAATCGAGGCAATAATTTCGGCTTTGTATTTTTCGCCTAGTCCTTCAAAAAAGCTAACCGCTTCATCTCTGGATAATAATGAACGATTAACTTCAATATCCTGAGCGGCTAATTCTTGCATTCTTTTTTCAATTGCCGCCAAGTCTTCTGGCGTAAAAGAACGTTCGTAGGAAAAGTCGTAATAGAAACCGTTTTCGATCACAGGCCCGATAGTGACCTGTGCAGAAGGAAATAATTGTTTTACAGCTTGCGCCAATAAATGCGCGGTGGAATGACGAATAACATCAACGCCTTCTTCGTCTTTTGCGGTAATGATTTGTAGACTAGCATCATTATCAATCAGAGTGCTGGCATCAACTAACTCACCGTTGATTTTGCCTGCCAAAGTTGCTTTAGCCAAACCGGCACCAATAGATTTAGCAACATCCATTACAGTAATGGCTTGATCGAATTGACGCTGAGAACCGTCAGGAAGAGTAATTACAGGCATTTTCGATTCCACAATAAAAAAAGCACCGCATTGCGGTGCTTTATATGTTTGGTAGGCACGAGTGGACTCGAACCACCGACCCCCACCATGTCAAGGTGGTGCTCTAACCAACTGAGCTACGCGCCTAAAGTCTATCTATCGTTCGAGCCGCAAATTATAACTGATAAACCCACTTATGCAAGCTTTCATTCTTTAGCAATGTCGACAAACCCATGTAATCCACGCTTTGAATCGACAGCCAGCCAATCTTTTAAGTATTGCAACTGGACTGTAACGTCCAAACCATCCAAACCTTGCTTGTTTTTTAGTCGTCTAAATGCTGATGAAAGCACCTTGTAATCATCACCAACAATCCCAGCTCGACGTAAACCGACGATATTCAATCGATAATGTTTGGCGGGTCTACCACCAATCAACATGAACGGAATCACATCCATATTAATCCCAGTTGTACCTTGCACAATCGCATACGATCCGACTCGGCAAAATTGGTGAACTACAACAGCTCCGCCCATGAAAACGTTATTCCCAACTTCGACAAAGCCACCAATCGCGACATTATTAGCAAAGATGGTTTTATTACCCACGGTGCAATCATGCGCAACATGGCTGTTATTCATAAAATAACAATCCGAACCAATGTGCGTTGCCGATTCGGCAATCGTTGCTCGATGCGCGGTAAAGCCCTCGCGAAATACATTACGATCACCAATTTCCAGCCAAGTTTGAGTTTCAGCTTTAAAACCAAGATCCTGAGGCAAGCCACCGAGCACAGCATGAGGATGAAGTACATTAGCCTCGCCCATTTTTACTCGACCATGCACAACAGCATGAGCGCCGATTTGACTGTTAGCACCAATCACCGCACCTTCCTCAATCACCGCAAAAGGACCAACACTGACGTTTTCGCCAAGTTTAACGTTTGATGCAATATAGGCCGTCGGATGTATCAATGCTGTCATGTATTAACCTCTTGGATGAAATTGGCTATGTAATTCTTTTAGCCGTTGCTGAGCAATATGTGTGTAAATTTGGGTTGTGGATAAATCCGAATGTCCTAATAAAAGCTGCACAACCCGCAAATCCGCGCCATGATTAAGCAAATGCGTAGCGAATGCATGACGTAAAGTGTGGGGCGACAAGTGTTTATCAATACCCGCCTGCTTGGCATAGCGCTTGATAATATGCCAAAAAGCTTGTCGCGTCATACTAGAACCGCGATTAGTGACGAATAAATAATCGCTTTGCCGAGCACCGAGTATCATTGGTCTTGCCTGATTTAGATAACGTTCCAACCAATCCATCGCCTCTTCACCAACTGGCACCAAGCGTTCTTTCTCGCCTTTACCAACCACTCTAAGACAACCTTGGCGGAAATTAACTTGTTGAAAACTCAACTCAACTAACTCCGACACCCGTAACCCGGTAGCGTACAACAACTCAAGCATAGCCCTATCTCTAAACCCTAAGACACTCACAATTTCCGGTGCTTGTATCAGTAATTCCACATCATTTTCTGACAGGGACTCTGGCAATGCAGGCGCCAATCGTGGCGCATCAATTAACTCACAGGGATCGGAGTGAATTAAACCTTCTCGCAATAAATAACCATAAAAGCGTTTTAAACTCGAGAGTATGCGAGCAACAGAGCGCTTAGACATCCCTTGCTGCTTTCGATAGACAAAGAACTGATTAATGTCTTGCTGCTCGACACTGAATAAATCTCTAGCTTCCAACCATTTATCGAATTGCTTCAGATCGCTACCGTAAGCCGACAGCGTATTATCGCTTAAGCCAAATTCAAGCCAAAGCGCATTCAAGAAACTATCAATAGTTTTTGCTGATCCAGCCACGCTATCACCCTGTTTCTATTGACCAAAAAAAAGGCAGCTAAAAGCCGCCTTTTTTGCTCTGGTTTGTTATGACAACAAACCAAATAACACTTATTAAGAAAGTTTTTCTTTAATACGTGCTGCTTTACCTGTCAAATCACGCAAGTAGTAAAGTTTCGCGCGACGCACATCACCACGACGTTTAACTTCAATACCGCCAATAGCTGGGCTGTGAGTTTGGAAAACACGTTCAACACCAACGCCGTGTGAAATTTTTCTAACGGTAAACGCAGAATTTAAGCCACGGTTACGTTTTGCAATAACAACACCTTCGAAAGCCTGTAAACGTTCTTTTGTGCCTTCAACAACGCGCACTTGAACAACAACAGTATCACCAGGACCAAAACTTGGTACATCTTGTTTTAGCTGCGCTGCTTCCAATTCTTGAATAATTTTACTCATTACCACACCCTAATTGATCAACTTCTGTTTTAAATTTTCTAAGCAAAGCGTCTTGCTCTGCAGTTAATTGTATTTTTTCCAGCAAATCTGGCCGCCTTAACCAAGTTCGACCTAGCGATTGCTTCATTCGCCAACGCTTGATTTCCGCATGATTCCCACCCAATAAGACCTCTGGTACTGCACCAAAATCAGCCTGTTCTGGCCGAGTATAGTGAGGGCAATCTAATAAGCCATCGTAATGCGAATCTTGTTTTGCCGAATCTTCATCACCAAGAACACCGGGGATTAACCTTGTTACTGCATCAATAATGATTAATGCAGCCAATTCACCACCGCTAATAACATAATCACCTAAAGACCATTCTTCATCGCAGACATTCTGGATAAAGCGCTCATCGATACCTTCGTAGCGACCGGCAATTAAAATCAATTGTTCAGACTGACTGGCTTCTTGCAATAGTTGCTGGGAAATTAACTTACCCTGCGGACTTAAACAAATAACCCGACAAGACCCTGCCTGATTTTGTTGCTTAGCTTGATTAACCGCATCAAGCAAAGGCTGATATTTCATCACCATCCCAGGACCACCGCCATAAGGACGATCATCGACTGTTCGGTGTTTATCGTGAGTGTAATCTCGAGGATTCCACACCGATAAATTAACAATACCTTGATCTATCGCCTTACCCGTGACGCCGTAACTAGCGCCATCAAGCACCATTTCTGGAAACAGACTGACAACATCAAAACGCATCGTCAAAACTAGAAATCAGGATCCCAATCGACAACAAGCAACTGGTTGGCTAAATCTACTTTTAGAACTGTTTGTGGCTGCAGAAAAGGAATTAAGCGCTCCACTTCACCATCAACCACCACCAACACATCATTGGCACCAGTTTCTAGCAAGTGATCAACTTTACCTAGCTTGACACCTAAATTGGTTTCAACCTCAAGACCCACCAAATCAACCCAATAATACTCATCGGCTTTTGGTTTTGGCAGCTGCTCTCGTTTGATTGAAATAGTCCAACCAATCAAAGCAAATGCTTGATCTCGATCACTAACACCTTCAAGCTCGGCTACAACAAGATGACCTTGTCGCTGCCCGCCAACCACTTTCAGCTCTTTGATTTGGTTATTTTTCTGCAACAACCATGGCGAATATCGCAAAATATTTTCGCGAGGCTGAGTAAAAGAAAACACTTTTACCCCACCCTTTACGCCAAAAACGCCGGAAATTTCTCCAGCGCTTATGTAATCATCGTTAGCCAAGTTGCTTATGCAGCTACAGCTTTGCTAGCGTCTTTGATTAATTTAGCAACGCGATCAGTTGGTTGAGCACCATTGCTTTTCCAATATTGGACGCGCTCGCTATCCAAAACTAATCTTTGCTCTGCGCCACGGGCTAGAGGGTTGAAAAAACCAACGCGCTCAATGTAACGACCATCACGGCTGTTTCTGCTGTCTGTAACCACAACATGATAAAAAGGACGATTTTTAGCGCCGCCTCTGGACAAACGAATGCTTACCATTTGAATACCTTATAAAACATTTAATCTAAATTTAATCTGACTATTCTACGCAATTTTTCGCATAAGTGAAGGAAAAATTACACCCGCATACCGCGCATATTACTTTTCAGCCCACGCATCATATTCGCAACATTGCCTTTGCTGAATTTTTTCATCATTTTTTCCATCATCTGATGCTGTTTCAAGATGCGGTTAACCGCTTGAATATCTTGACCACAACCTGCCGCAATCCGTTGTTTGCGATTGCCTTTAATCAAATCAGGAAAACGTCTTTCTTGCGGCGTCATTGAGTTAATCACCGCGATTTGACGAATCAAATCCCTATCATTAACTTTTTCTTTAACGCTTTTTGAAATATTGCCCATACCAGGCAATTTATCCATCATGGCGCTAATTCCGCCCATGTTTTGCATTTGCTCTAACTGCTCTTTCAAATCATTAAGATCGAAAGACTTGCCTTTTTGGATCTTTTTAGCCAATTGCTCGGCTTTTTTCTTATCGACTTTTTGCTCAATATCTTCAATAAGCGACAACACATCGCCCATACCCAAAATACGTGAAGCCAGTCGATCTGGATGAAACGGCTCTAAAGCATCAGTTTTTTCACCAACACCGATAAATTTAATCGGCTTACCGGTAATTTGACGAATCGATAACGCTGCCCCGCCACGCGCATCACCATCGGCTTTGGTTAATACCACACCGGTTAATGGCAAAGCATCATGAAAGGCTTTTGCAGTATTCGCCGCATCTTGCCCGGTCATGCTATCGACCACAAACAAAGTCTCAATCGGCTTAATTGCCGCATGTAAGGCTTTAATTTCGGTCATCATCTCGTCATCGACATGCAAACGACCCGCTGTATCGACAATCAAAACATCAATAAACTGACGCTTAGCCGCTTCAACCGCACGATTAACAATATCAACCGGATTCTCAGAAACATCGCTTTCAAAAAACTTCAAGCCAACATCATTAGCCAAAGTTTCTAATTGCTTAATCGCTGCTGGACGATAAACGTCAACACTGACCACACCGACTTTTTTCTTTTTCTTTTCTTTAAGATGGCGACCTAATTTAGCAACGGTGGTGGTTTTACCCGCCCCTTGCAAACCAGCCATCAACACAATCGCAGGTGGATTGGTACGAAGATTTAACTCTTCATTAGCAGAGCCCATAACTCGGACTAACTCGCCCTGCACGATCTTAATCAATGCTTGACCAGGCGATAAGCTAGTTTGGACTTCTTGCCCCAAGGCACGCTCAGAAACTTGAGCAATAAAATCAGTCACTACCGGCAAAGCAACATCAGCCTCTAACAAGGCCATTCGCACTTCGCGCAAAGTTTCCTGAATATTAGCCTCGGTTAAACGACCTTGGCCTTTTAGTTTTTTAAGGGTTCCGCTAAGGCGGTCTGTTAAATTATCGAACATATCTGCTTCTTTATTTTTCTATGATTGAGGCTGATAGGAACTAACACAAAGAGGTTAGAACAATCGGTTGCCTTAGTTTAACATAAGCCAATCACAACGCCTTTTGATTATTCCAACCATGAATACCTTACTCGTCGGACTCCTTGCCGTATCAAGCTATATCAGCGCAGCGGCATTAATGACTAAACAACTGCTCAATCAAAACAACCACCACCGACGCGCCATGCAAATTGGCTGGCTAGGCGCAGGCTTTCACAGCCTGTATATGGCATTGATTTTTCAACAATACGCCGACTTTAATTTCAGCTTTTTTAATGCCGCCGCCTTAGTCAGCTTATTTATCGCCTTGCTGCTGTTATTTGCCGCATTAGATAAGCCGGTCGAAAAATTGGGCATTGCGATTTTTCCATTGGCGGCCAGCCTAATAGGCTTAGATTTAATTTTTCCCGAACAAGCCCGCTTGCTGGCAACTCACAGCTGGCAAATGAGCATCCATGTCTTAACCTCAATCATCGCTTTCAGCCTGCTGAATATTGCCGCCTTACAAGCGATTTTACTCGCTATCCAAGACCAACAACTCCGCAGCCATCATCCTAAACACCTGATTTTGGCTTTGCCGCCCTTGCAAGCCATGGAAACTTTATTGTTTCAAATGATAGGCGCTGGCTTAGTATTTTTAACCGTCGCCTTAGGCAGCGGTTTTTTATTCATCGAAGACTTATTTGCCCAACATTTAGTCCACAAAACCGTGCTATCGATCATCGCTTGGATTATTTTTTCCGGCCTACTCATAGGCCGCCTGCGCTACGGTTGGCGTGGTAGCGCGGCAATCCAATGGACTTTAATCGGCTTTGTCCTGTTATTACTGGCTTACTTTGGCAGCAAACTGGTTTTAGAATTGATTTTGAACAAGGCTTAAGCGATTAACTTTAAGCCCGGCGGCAAAGCCTCGCCAAACACTTGTTTTTCCTGCTGAGCATCCAATTCTTTAAATTCAGCGACCATCGCCTGCCAAGAGGCAGGTGCTTTGGCTTGCTTTAGCTTATCTAACACTTGCAAACGCAAAGCCTCATCAATATCCCGCACTCGATCTTCACAACGCCGCGCTAGTAAGGTAGCGGCAAACGCGGCTTGCGGCTGTTTTTTCCAATCAATTTTCAACAGCTGTGCAAACCAAGGCGTAATCGTTTGCGGAGCAATCGCATCGTGGTTATGACCATGAAACAAAATCCGCGAACCAATCCGTCCCAAAGCCCACCAACTCTGCTCAGATTCCCCCGCTTTCTCCAGCCGTTTCAACAACCATTCACCCAACTGCACTTTGTCCGACACCGCCAATCGCTCTAAAGCCGCCGCCAACCTCACCATATCTTCATAGCCACGAATCAGCGATTGTTTAGCCACACCCGCTTGTCTTGCTGCGGCTGGATTAATAAATTTAGCAATATCGTTAAAAATACGCTGCTGAGCTTCGGCATTTAAACCACCCGCCACTCGCCGCCACAAGGTCCACCATTCGGCCCAGTTTTGCTTTTCATTCACAAACTGCAAGCCTTCAGGATATAACTTCCACAACTGCTCCACCCGCCAATCATCCAAGGGATAGCCAAAACCAGGGCGCAAACAAAATCCAACCAAACTCAACCATAAGCGCTCATGCGCTTCGCTACGCCGACGATATTTCGCCCCATCCAACAAAGCATTACATAGCTCACGCAAAACTGGCGTTTGCCATTCAGCGCGTGGCGCAGCCAAAATTCGTTCTAAATCAGCGCGTAAAGTTTTCACCGCTTGCGGATCGATTTGCCTGGATTTAGCGCCAAAAACCAGCTGAATCGCTTCCAAAGCTTGCGGCAATTGCGCAGGCAAATCCAAATTAAGCACTGGCGCGGCTTTTTTACGAATTTGAAACTCAACATCCCAGCGCAAACTGGCATCACCAACCGCCACACATTGCAAACGCAAAGTACCGACTTCGGTATACGTGGTTAACAACTGCACGGCAATTTCGGTTTTTTGCTGACCATCAAACGCCACAGCTAACGGCGGCAAACTATGAAACCGCTCATCATCCAATTCAAGCACATCACCGGCCTGATACTCACCATCACCACTATTCGATAACAAGTGAAAGCGAACCGGCTGACCGACACGCAAAGCAAACTGCCTATCCGCCAACAACACCTCATGCCCCTCTTCACTGGCCTTCGGCAAAATACAAACACCTCGCTTGCTTTGTTGACTATCACTATCAACCTGCAAGAAATAACTACGCGCCGCACCGCCAGCAATTTTGAGCTTCTTATCTCGGCGAGCAATCGCATAACTGACCGCACCATAAGCAACCGCAAGCTCTGGATGATCGTTATCCAATAACAACGGTGCCAGCCCTTCTCGCCAACTGGCTAACAACGCCACTAAACGCTTAACCATCACCTCACTGCGAAACACACCGCCATTCAGCAATAAAGCATCCGGCACAATACTTTCATCGGCTAACGCTAATTTCGCCGCCTGGCTATGCTGCTGTAAAAAAGCGGCGATATGCTTACTAATCGCTGGCTCGGCGGCATAAGGCAAACCAAATTCCACCACCCCGCTGCGCTTTTTATCCGGCAAAGCCTGTAAATCCGACAATGGCAAAAAGCCATCCAAGGCAATTTGTCTAACCTCATCTCTGCTTAAAACCGTGCTACGAGTACCGCCAATTAATTTAGAACCACCACCTAATAAAGTCACCGCCACTTGCTCTGGCGCATCGGCAGCCAACAGACGTTCTTTCGCCACGCGGCATTGCTCTAATAATTGCGATAAATCAGCGGTTGAAAGCTTTTTATCATCGAGGCGCAAACGACTTTCCGCCAAATGCGCCAAAGTTAAATCAATATTGTCACCACCTAACATTAGATGATCGCCAACACCAATTCGGGTCAATTGCGGCTCAGTTGCGCCGTGCTGGATTTTAATCAAGGTTAAATCAGTGGTACCGCCGCCAACATCACAAACCAACAATAATCGACTCTCAGCCAAGCTCGGCTTAACGCTGCCGGCATGACGCCGTAGCCAGTCATAACAAACTGCTTGCGGCTCTTCCAGCAAACGCACGTCACGCAGCCCAGCCATTTTCGCTGCTTCTAAGGTCAATGATCGCGCAGATTCATCAAATGACGCTGGAACGGTAATCACCACATTTTGCTCGGCCATCGGTGCATCAGGAAAACGCTGTTCCCAGACAGTACGCACATGCGCTAAATAACTGGCACTGGCTGCCAAAGGCGAAACCTTAAATACTGAGTCATCACTACCCCAAGGCAAAATCGAGGCGGTATGATCAATTGAGGCATGAGACAACCAGCTTTTGGCGCTGGTCACTAATCGACCTTGAGATTTACTGCCCAACAAGCGAGCCGCTTCGCCCAACACTGCGCCATCATCAGTCGCTAAAAATCCAGCATCAGCACTTAATTCACCCTGCGCCGGATGATAACGAACCGAAGGCAACAAAGGTCTGTCAGCAACTTCACCGGGAGCGATTAGCTGAGAAATTTCGAATAATTGAATGTTTTTTTCAGGATCGTGGTTAGCGGCATAAGCCACCACGGTATGAGTAGTACCGAGATCGATACCAATAAGATAATTTGGCGTTTTCACAGTTTTTATTATTGTTAAATAGTTAAACAAAAGTAAACAGGAAGCCAAGCCAAAAATCTTGCTTGCCACTTAAGCCGTTCGTACTGAGCTTGTCGAAGCATGAGCGGCGATGGTTGGCAATACCCTCGGCTTTCCCATTCATCCTTCGACAGGTTCAGGACGAACGGGAAAACCTTAACTTGCTTGGCAAACGATCAAGATTTTCATTTCACAATTGCCGATTTACTTTTGTTGTAGTGCTTATTGTTTATTGCCTTGGATTATTCCACGGAATAATCCAATTGATTGACCAGAAACTTATCGACTAACACCAGATAAAAACGGTACAAACATCACCCGCTCTATCACCTCATCTTCAAAACCCTGTTCTGTTCGGGTAATCCGATGTAATTGTTGACCCGCCTCACCGCCAACAGGAATCACCAGCACCCCACCAACCGCCAATTGCTCCAACAAAGCAGGCGGCACTTCTGCAGGCGCAGCAGCGGCAATAATTGCATCAAACGGCGCTTGCTCAGGCCAGCCCCAACTGCCATCGCTATGTTTGAAACCAATGGTTTTTAAATTTAGTCGCCACAACAAATCACGGGCTTTTTTCACCAAAGGCTCGATACGCTCAACCGAATAAACCTGCTTAACTAAACTCGCCAAAACCGCAGTCTGATAACCACAGCCAGTGCCGATTTCTAAGACTTTTTGCGGTGTGCCATGTTCCAACAACAATTCAGTCATTCTGGCAACGATATAAGGCTGGGAAATGGTTTGATTATGGCCAATCGGCAAAGCGGTATCTTCATAAGCGCGGCTTTCCAAGGCTTCATCAACAAAGATATGGCGAGGAATTTCAGCCATCACCGCCAAAACTTCGTTATTGCGAATCCCTTGATCGCGTAATCGAGCAATCATTCGCTCACGGGTACGCCGAGAGGTCATACCGCTACCTTGTATACTTCGAGTCATTCCTGTGTCTCCAATGCTAACCAGTCACTCAAGCCTTGTAGGCGTTCATAGCGGGTTAAATCCAGTTGTAAGGGGGTTACGGATACATAGCCGTTTTTAATTGCATCAAAATCTGTGCCGGGGCCGGCATCTTGCTCAGCACCGGGCGGGCCAACCCAATAAATAGTGTGTCCTCTAGGATCGGCAGCTTTAATAACGGGTTCGGCTTTGTGGCGCTGGCCTAAGCGAGTTGATTGATAACCTTTTAGCTCCGACAAAGGCAAGTCAGGGACGTTGACATTGAGCAAGGTATCTTTAGGCAGTGGATGGCGAATAATCTTTTTCATCAGCGTTACGGCTACATGCGCCGCCGTTTCAAAATGCTTAGGATTACTGGAGGTCAAAGAAATCGCCACCGCAGGCAATCCTAAAAATCGCCCCTCGGTCGCTGCAGCCACGGTGCCAGAATACAAAACATCGTCGCCCAAATTAGCGCCATGATTAATCCCAGCGAACACCATATCCGGCTCAGTCGCTAATAAACCGGTAATGGCCAAATGCACGCAGTCGGTTGGTGTACCATCAACCCGCACTACGCCATCATCGCCAGTGATCGCCCGTAGCGGCATTTCCAAAGTTAACGAATTACTGGCTGCACTGCGATTTTTATCCGGTGCAACCACAGACACATCGGCATAAGGTAATAAAGCGTCGGCTAGTGTTTTAATGCCTTGTGCCAGATAACCGTCGTCGTTGCTAATCAGAATGTGCATGATGCTTTAAAAGGCTTTAGAATTAATTCATCTTAGCAAAAAAACCGCAAAACCAGCATCTTACGTGTCAAAAAAAACCACTTCCCCTGCAGATTTAGCTTTATTTAAAAGCACCGTCGGAAAAGTCCGCGCTTTAGACAACAACACGGTAATTCTAAAGCCCGATAAAAAACCGCGTCCGGTGCCGGTATTTAAGCCATTAGAACAAGTTGACCCTTTACAAAAACAGGTCGATGGTGGATTAGACACCTTATTCCAAGAAGACAAAGTCGGCTTTATCGCCCCCGGCCTGCAAAAAAATGTGCTTAAAAAACTCCGCAAAGGCTACTACGGCTTAGATGCAGATATTGATTTACACGGCCTCACCAGCCGCGAAGCACAACAACAATTACTGCATTTCCTACATTTTTGCGTAGAAGACGGCTGCCGCTGTGTACAGATTGTTCACGGCAAAGGCTATAACTCACCGGGCAATCAACCGGTGCTGAAAAACGACATTAATCTCTGGTTACGCCAACACAAAGATGTACTGGCTTTCTGCTCTACGCCACCTAAAGCTGGCGGCACTGGTGCACTATTTGTATTACTAAAACTGTCTGAAAAATTTGATACCAATGACAGCGAATTTTTCGACGATTAGGAAAAAGCCCCTTTTCCAGAAAATAGATTGAATTTTTCCACGATTTTCCCTATCCTTTAGCCGCTTAATTTGAAATCAGCTGTGTGTGTTTTAGTAAATACCCAGCTACTTTTTAATCACAACGAGAGAACACAATAATGAAAAAATCATTTGGTTTGGTAGTAGGCGCAGCGTTATTGGCTTTGAGCGGTCAAGTTTTAGCTAACGAAGCAGAAGAAGTAGGTGCAAAAATCTACGAACGCGCTTTCGGTCGCGGTTGCGGCGCTTGCCACGACATCGCTTCAAACCCACAATTGAAAGAATTGATCAAAGCTGGCAAATTGCCAAAAGACCAATTCGCTAAAGTTTTGAAAGAAGGCAAAAACGGTATGCCTAAAGCAACTGCAGCTATCATGGAAGTTGGTCCAGTTAAAAAAGCTAACTTGACTGAAGACCAAGCTATCGATGCAGTTTACAGCTACTTGAGCAAATAATTCGCTCTGTCAGCTAACAAAAAAGCCGCCCACGAAAGTGAGGCGGCTTTTTTTTGCCCTAATAAATCCCTAGCGCTCAAGCGAGACCGATAAACTCAGCGTATTTAGCGTATCCTATCCAGCCAATTTATCATCAGTAACCCCCATGAAAATCTTAATCCGCAATCTCGACCGCAACACCACCGAAGCCGAACTTCGCAACTTATTCACCGTCCACGGCTCAGTACAATCCTGCACCCTAGTCACCGATAAAGACACCGGCCTGTCCAAAGGTTTCGGCTACGTCGAAATGCCCAAAGTCGGCGAAGCCAAAGCGGCAATGAAAGTATTAAACGGCCAGCAAATTGGCATCAACAAAATTCGAGTCAAAAAAGCAGAACCCAAACCCAACGACAACAACGCCGCCCAAGCTGACGATGAGTAAGCAAGGCCCCTTGCATGGTTTGACGCTGGAAACGCTATTGACTCAATTGGTTGAACACTACGACTGGCAAGGCTTGGCGAACTTGATCAACCTTAACTGCTTCAGCAAAGATCCCAGTATTCGCTCTAGTTTGAAATTTCTCAGAAAAACCCCGTGGGCGCGGGAGAAGGTCGAGCGGCTGTATTTGGAAACCGATTGGCAATCGCAAAATAGCCATGAAAGTGAAGATAAAGCGATATTGTCAGCTAAACAGATTTGGGATGCGGCAAGCTCGAAGATTGCGGCTAAGTGATGTTTCAAAGTAGGGTGTGGTGATGTTTACGAAACGCCAATATTCGAGACTCCAACCTGACTAATTCGGAACTAAAAACAGTTTGAGAGAATGCCAAATAGTTTCTTAACGCTTTACGTTGCTCGGCATCACCTTCAATCAAACCGATCACCATGCAGCTATCAAGATAGATAGAAGTCATGGTTAATCCCAATTTTGACGTTCTTGTTGCAAGTGCTCATTAATTGCCGTACGACTTAACCCCTCGCCTTCTGCAAGCTCTGGCAAGTTTTGTAAAAAAGCCGCCATTGCGGTGGATTTGTGCTCAGCTTTTTCAGGTAAGTCGTAAATCACAGCAATTTTGGCGACACCGACAGGAATCGAATCAGGCAATTGCAGACTCAAATGATGATTAAGCGGAATTTGGGCTTCGATTTCGTAATAGGCTTGCATGGTGGTTTCCTGACTACAGGATTAATTCAAGCATGGTTTGAGATTAACGTTAGCATAAAAATGTTAAGAATGTACCGAGGCACGAGGCGCATCAGTCGCGAGCGATGCGCTTCACGTTGTTCAGCACATATATGGACTCCTCTCCAATTGCAAGCCAAGTATTATCAAAATTAATGCTTTTAACAGAGATCAAGATTGCAGCCATATATTCGGTCTCTTGATGAAGGTGCTTAATTGACCTTC
>CAIXED010000081.1 GCA_903918375.1 uncultured Pseudomonadota bacterium
ACCGATTACCATCGCGCTGGTGGTGTTGGCGTGTGAGTTAGAGGCATTGCTGTAACGACCGCCGGTTGATAAACACAAACCTTTGCTATCGAAATACGAACAGTCGTAAGTTAAGCTGTTGTTGATGGTGCCGGTTTGGATTGAGTAGATGCCTTGCAGAGCGGCAACGTTGGCTTGCAGGGCGGCTTGGGTGTCTTCGGCAGAGGGGCCATTGCGAGTAAAGATTAAATCCCAAATATTGTTACCGACATCTGATAAAGACCAATTTAAACCGTTATAAACCCCGGATGTGCCGCTTGTAAGATTGGCTAATGTAAAACCTGATAACACACCGTGATATGTGCCGGCTGCAACAGTTGAGCCGTTAGCAATCCCAAAAGTCATGCTTCCAAGTAGCAAGCCACCTGAAAATAACTGCCCATAATGAGTCGGATCGGTGATAAATATGCGGTAGTTAGTAGGTAGATAACCCTGCCATGACAGAGCGCCATTTAGATTACCTGCGCCTTGTGCGTTCATTAAAGTGCCAATGGAATTTGGATTTACATTTCCATTGTAAAAGGGGCGCATTATAGAACCATAGTTTTCTAGCGTTGTAAGAGTTCCAGCGTTATAGACAGCAGCAATACCAGAAGCACCATTAATTGTCCCAGAGTTGGTAAAAGTGTTGATAACTGAATTATTTTGAAACATCACAGCGTTTTGACTAAATATACTTTTCCCTACCGTTACCCCATTACCAATTGCGTAATTATTATTGTTTGTATCAGCGATTAGCAGGTCATCACAACTGCTTGATACGGATTGGTTTTGTGTGCAAGTGCCTCTGATTGCATAGGCTGCTGGGCAAAGTGATAATGAAACAAGGCCTGCACTGGTTAGTACTAATGATTTTAAAATATGTTTATTTTGCTTGGTGCTTGGAAGCATGAATCATTCTCTCTATTTCAAAACTGAAAACTACAATCACACATAAGTTGTGTTAATAATCGTAAAACCGTTGTTTGAGTGTAGAGAAAATGTTGCGTGAAATATACATCTCGATTGCGAAAAAATACGACCAAATCCGACATATTGATATGGGGTAGGCCGCAAACGCTGTGCTTATTCGGGCCTACCAATGACTAGCCGCTCACCGTGCTCATCGAACGGCTTAACTTAATGGCAGTGACGCACAGCGTGGGAACGATAAAAATGTTAAAAATCGTAAAACTGTTGTGCTATTTTAGGCGTAGCGTTGTTTGAAATATACATCCCGTTCCCGACAAAATCCGACAAAATGCGACATATATTGATTCCATTTCCCGCAAGATCCGTGTTTATGTTGTTTCCAAAATCAGGCTTGAAACTGTTATTGATGGTTTTAATCTGTAGTTGGTCTGTTCATGCTGTGGCGATTGAGCTACAGACAGGGATGGATGCGCTGAATCTCGCGCCAGCGGTTGAATATCTTGAAGACAGCAGCGGACAATTGACGCTGGAAGCCATATTGAGTGATTCAAAGCTGGCAGCGGGTTTTAAACCAGCGCCGATCAGCGGTCGCGATATTAATTTTGGTTATTCCAGTGCCAGTTATTGGTTACGGGTGCCGTTAAAGCGTGAGCCAGCGCTGGCGGCGAATGCGGTGCTGGAGCTGATGTATATTTATATAGATAAGATTGAGTTTTACGCGCAGGGTAAAGCACCGGTGATTACCGGCAGCGCCTTTCCGTTTAGTTCGCATCCAATCCCTAACCGCTTTTATGCGTTTCCGATTGAACTCAGCACACAACAGCAATATTTTTATTTACGGATTCAATCG
The DNA here is from genome assembly GCA_903918375.1 of uncultured Pseudomonadota bacterium. GTDB lineage: Bacteria > Pseudomonadota > Gammaproteobacteria > Methylococcales > Methylomonadaceae > Methylomonas. Next base: position 1,802 of record CAIXED010000081.1, read on the forward strand.
GAAGATGCGTTGACAGTGCCGTTGGCGATTTGGCAGGCTGATAAATACAGCGCCGAGAGCCAAAAAGATTACATGCTTCAGTCGCTTTATTACGGTGGGCTTTTGGCTTTGGCGCTGTATAACTTGTTGTTGTATGTGTCGTTAAAAGATAAAACCTATTTGTTTTACAGCCTGTATGTCATCACGCTAGGCTTGGGTATGTTGGCGGGGAATGGGCTAGGCAAGCAGTTGATTTGGCCAGATTTTCCAATTTGGAATCGGGTGTCGCAATCGACGATTTTGAGCGTTACCGGCGTATTTGCGATTGTCTTTAGTCAGCGATATTTGCAAACCCAACGTCAAACGCCTAAAGCCCATATTTTTCTGAATTTGCTGATGTTGGGTTTTGGGCTGATTGCGTTACTACTAGCTATGAGCCCTTATTCGCATTGGCCGATTTCCGGCTTATTAAATTTGATTTTATTAATGAGCATTTTTTTTGCTAGCACTGTGATTTGGATTCCTCTGAAGCTGATGGTTGCCGGTCATCGTGGTTACCGTTTCTTTTTGTTGGCTTGGGGTGTTTTATCGATTGGTATTATCGTCGCGGCATTCCGTCTATTAGACTGGTTGCCGACCAATGCTTTGACAGCCTATGCGGTGCAAATTGCTTCGGCGTTTGAAATGTTATTTTTAGCTTTTGCTTTAGCCGATCGGATTCATCAAGAAACGCAGTTAAAACAGCGATCTCAAGAAGAGGCTTTAAAACTTAAACAATCTTTGCTTAAAAACTTGGCGATTTCAGAACGAAATCTTGAAAATCAAGTTAAGGAAAGAACCTTGGCATTGGAAGCATCGCTGGCGAATGAAAAGCAAATCCGCATTCAATATATTCGTTTTGGTTCTTTAATTTCCCACGAGTTTCGTAATCAATTGGCGATTATTCGTAGTCAGTTATCGGTCATTGATAAAGAATATCAACAAGGGATTGTGTCGCTAGAAAAAAGAATACCCATTATCAATTTAACAATTAATCGATTAACCAGTTTATTTGACAAATGGTTACAGGATGGTCGTTTGAATGATGATAATCATGTGTTGGCAATTGATCGAATTGATGTCACTGTTTGGTTAAGCGATTTAATTAAACAATATCAGACTCTTCAACCTGAACATGAGTTTAGTATTAAATTTAATTCTGAAATATCTGAGTTATTCGCTGACATAGACTTATTAACCATGGCTGTGAAAAATTTAATTGATAATGCCTGTAAATATTCACCAGAAAATAGCTTAATTACGATTGAAGTTCGTCGGCGAGATCGGATGATAGGAATAGCGGTTATTGATTATGGTTTGGGGATTGCTGAACAACATCAGCAACAAATTTTTTCTGATTATTACCGAGTTAATCCAGAAAGTGTTATCCAAGGCTTGGGACTTGGGCTTAGTTTGGTTAAACGGATTGTCAATCGACATGGTGGTCATATTGAGTTAACTAGCGTTCTTGGATGCGGTAGTTGTTTTTGTCTATGGTTAAAACACAATAGAGATGCTTATGCAGATTCAACAATCTAATCGTACTCATATCCTAGTTGTAGAAGACGAGCCTGTTTTACAAGAAGCGATGGTGAGTTATCTCAATTTATCGGGGTTTATTGCTGATGGAGTCGCTAGTTTAGCCGGTGCTAAAAGCTGGATGCTAACGCATAGGTTCGATATTTTATTGTTGGATTTAGGTTTAGATGATGGCGATGGTTTATCGTTATTAGAAGATTTCAACCTGCAAGATAAAGGTTTAATCATCACCACGGCGCGTAGTGACGCGTCTGATCGATTAATAGGGTTAAAAGCTGGTGCTGATCTATATTTGGTTAAACCGGTGCTATTGGAAGAGTTGGCAGCTAATATTCACAACCTTAGTCGGCGACTAAACATCAGTGCCATTAAATCATGGGTTCTTGATACATCGACTTGGCTGCTCGAATCGCCTGATAATAAATCAGTAAAGTTAACAATGCTGGAAATGGGGTTCTTAAGTTGTTTAGCTGAATCGCCTTCTGCAGTTGTTTCAAAAGACAGTTTGATTATTGCGCTAGGTCAGCAGCCTTCGGACTATGACCCAAGGCGAATGGAAATTTTAGTTCGCCGCTTACGAACTAAAATAAAAAATAGTTTGTATTGCGAGGCGCCGATTGAAACTGTACACGGACAAGGGTTTGTATTTACTGGGATGATTAGTAAAAAATAGCTGCCACCATTCCTTAACTTGATGGCAATAACACATTGCAAAAAAAGCCCCGAAGATCAGACGATCAATGGGGCTTTTTGTAGGGCGGTTCCGCGATAGCGAACCGCCATAGCTTTTATGGCTAACGCGGTGCATTGCTCTCGCGAATGCACCCTACCCGATTTATCCAACAAAACATTTTTACCAACCTAAATTCAAACCAATTTTAATCGCGTTGTTTTGGAAAACAGACGAACCTAATGTACCCAAATAACCGACATTGAGATAAATTGCTTTACTGGTTTTATAACTGATACTCGCATCAAATGAACCCATATCAATCGGCATACCGTTAGCGTTTAAAGCATACAACTGATTGGCGGTATTTAAACTGTAAATGCTTTGCAAAATACGCGTGTCGAAGCTGTCTGAATATTGAATCTTCAAGGCTGGCGTGAGGGTGCCGGATTCAAGATAAAAATCGTAAAAGCTTTTAACACCACCAGCGATCGACTTAAAACTGACATTAGCTTGATCAAAACCTAATGCCGAATCGGCGCCATTTTCACTATACGCATTCAGTTGCCCAGAAATAATATTACCGCTAACCGAGGGTGCTATTTTCAACCCGCCAGCGTGGAACAAATTACTAACCGACAAATTACCAAAGGCAACATTAGCGGTACGGTTACCAAAAACTAATTGTTTATCAGTTGTTGAGTAGCGGCTATTATCAAAAGCAACATCGCCATATCCCGCTAAACCATCAATAAACCAATTTTTAAACGGTTGATAGCTGGCATAAAAACTACCGGTAGTTTGATGAGATTTAGTTTGGCTGCCCAAATCATCAATCTTAGTGCTATCGCTACCGTAACCAAACGCAACACCCACTATAGAATCGGTGCGCAATTGATAGTCAATACCTGCTGTTGTGCCTTGTGAATTAAATTTATTTTTATTGCCGCTTGCATCAAATGAACCAAAATCAAAATTGCCGCTAGTCCATAACGAAAACTTGGACGATGCTAAATTTGATTGATTAACAGTGCTTAAATGGTCTTGGATATTATTAATTTGCTGATGACTAAATCGCTGTAGCGCAAAGGTTTGCGCGATAATTTGGGCTTGTATAGTTGAGTCTAGCGATGTATCGCTAGACGTTTTAAGCTTTAATACTAGATGTAGCGTACTTTCTTTCTGAATATTGTAATCAGACAGTGTACGACCATCTTCAAGCTGTTTACCTGCAAAAATTAAGCGTTGCTCATCCGGTGCTATCCCTTCTTTATCCTGAATTTTCGCCTTAACATTTTCAATCGTGTCAGAAGGCTCGACATCTAAAGTAATGGTTTTGCCAGTCAGGGTTTTGACAAAGATTTGCATACACCAAGCCACAGACGGTGTCCGAAGATCAGTTGATCAACAAGGCTTTGAAGCAGTAGGGCGGTTCCGCGATAGCGAACCGCCGTGGCTTTGAGTTCGCGAGCGGTGCATTGCTATCGCGAATGCACCCTACGCAGACAAACATTTAACAATTAGAAGGCCA
>CAIXED010000082.1 GCA_903918375.1 uncultured Pseudomonadota bacterium
GGCTATGTTACCCGGCAGCAGGTTGAGAGTATTTTTGATGTGCGTTTGCAAAAACTCGAATTTCCTAAAGACAATATCAATTACCGCCCGTATCCAATCTACATGGCAACTCGCGGTGGAAACTGGTACTTCGATCTTGGAATTTCCGAATCGAGTCCGGGGCAGTCGCATTTCGCTCTCGGCTGGGGTGAGTCACGGCAAAGGCACCCCTGGTTCAGGCCCTACGACTCATCGCCGCTGCCCCCCCACGGTATGTGCCTATTACCCGACCAACTCATGCGGGATGTCGAACAACGCGGCTGGATTTTTAAGCCCGGACCAGACGACTGGCACTTTAGTCCTGCTGTTTATTCAAAAAACTATATCAAGGGCAAGAGGGGCGTTTTATCTCTGGTTTTTTTCAGACAAGACCACTGCCTTGAGTCTGTCGTGATCTCCACCACCTCTGATCGAACCGAATAGACCAAAGGAATAATCCCAACTAATCAAAACTTAAACCGCACCAATTAACCGCGATACGATGCGCTAATTATTCAACTCACATAGGATGCTGCCGACGTAAGGAGGCGCATCGCTCGCGACCGTTGTGCCTCGCCGATGGCTCGACACAACCTATTTTGAGCGCACCTTATCGCATTAATATTCTGTTATCCAGGAAATTTATTAAAATTACTTTTGGAGGGAAATAACATGAATCTTCAAATGTCTGAAAATGAATTTATAAAGCATTTGACGATGCAATCCGACAATGCTTGGCGCTGCCATAAAGAATTTTCCATATTTTTAGAATATATAGAGCGTGTAAAAAACTCAGATTTTATTAGTAATATTTTTAGCACACATGGTTTAAAAGAAATTAATAAAATTTGGTTTGATATGGAAATTGTTAATGCTTTAGCATTAGATGAATGGCAAAATGCTGGACAACCAGAAAATTGGCAATCCGAGTGGAATTCTAATTTTTTACCTGATGTCAAAAGCTTGATATTCAGTTTTAATGAAGCACTTATGAATCAAGGGTATCGCGATACAATGCACTACCTCGATACGGAAGACTAATAATGAATCACCTTATTAAATGATGACAATGAACGATTACAGCCTCATTAATTCTCTATTGGCACCGCGTACGGCGTGCTAATAATCAATCATTTTCGTATGATTGCAGGCGCATCGCTCGCGACCGTTGCGCCTCGCCGCTGGCTCGACACAACCTATTTTGAGCGCACCTTATCGCATTGTAGGTTGGGTTCGGCGTTAGCAGCAACCCAACATGTTGGCCTTCGATTGTTGGGTTGCGCTCTATCGAGCGAACCCAAACTACACAGCTTGCAATTACCCCAAACATAAGGATGTATCGAGCAAGAGATTAAATTAGAGTGAGTAATAACTTAGCTATGATCATCCTGTCATACCCATTACTCTAATACATGCGTTATTACAAAATTGCCTAATGCCTTAATTGCATCAACCGTCAATTCAATACCTTTCGTTTTTGCTGTGGCTTTAATTTTTTCCCAAATACCAGAAGACCTCATAGTATCAAGGAGATCATGTCCCTCCATTGTTAACCTTGGGCTATGAAGCCCATAACTAAACATTCCATCTAAGGACCTGATAACTGTTAGACCATCAATGTACCCCGCATTAACAAGAAGTTCGAGATGCCCAAAAACTCTGGCTTCAATAGCATGAAATTCGTCTAACTGCTTTTCATATGTATCCCAATCTTGATCTTTGAAATTTGGTTTTACTGGAATATCAGAAAAAGGATTTTTCTCTTCTTCAATATCCAAAAGCAGTTTGCGTATCAATTCCCAGTCTCTTTTCATGGTATGACTTATAGTTGTGAAATTAAATTGATGTCAGGATATAAATCATAAGCCTGATTTAGCTATTTAAGAGTCTAATGACTCTTAGTTACCCAATGCTTATCTGCTTCAATTGCATCGTCAGGTCCCCAGTACCAACCTTTTTTTTCTATCTCTTTAAAAATATGATCGCGTTCATCACAAGCAGAAATAGTTTCAGGGTCATCTCCACTACCTCCCCGACATTTATCATTTAACGTTTCTTCTTTATCAATAAGAGTTTTTACATCAACCGACATAAGCTGTGATTGCGCTAACATTTGATTGTCTTTATTAATAATTTGATTGGTTTTTTCCTCGACAGATAAAGCCGATTTAGTGGGTTCTATATATTCTCTATCACCTTTAGAAGAATTAGTTAACTCAAAAGCTTGTGTAAAATATTCTAATCGATTGTATGGTGAACTAAATGATATTATCTGTTCAGATCTTTTTACTGGTATATCAACTTTTGTTCCACTTGCCCATTCTTCGCAGCCAGCTTCCTTTACAGCGTCACTCCTTCCAAAGATAGTAGTCCAGAGACCAAGTATTTTTTGTATATCTGTTTTAGGGTCATGTAACAGATAAGCAGGACAAACAATAGCTTTATGGGTGGTGAAAATAGGTTTTGTATAATCCAGTTCTTTTCTTATTTCTTTTATATTTTCGCTAGGGATTTCTGTATCATTTTTTATAAAAATTACTAAGACAATAACAATTATCAACGATATTAAAATTACAGAGCCACAACCAGAAAACATTCCACTTCCTTGATTTTGGCCACAATGGGGACAAGTTTTTGCACCCGAGGAAACAGAACTATTACAGGTCTTACATTTTATTAGCTTTGCCATAATGATTTTTTTACACCGAAAAATTATTAATAACTAGAGAAAATGGGGTATAGAAGGCCATTATTATAACTTTATAAATTATTTTGTGGCCTAGATACACCGCGATACGATGCGCTAATTATTCAACTCACATAGGATGCTGCCGACGCAAGGAGGCGCATCGCTCGCGACCGTTGCCCCTCGCCGATGGCTCGACACAACCTATTTTGAGCCCACCTTATCGCGTCAATTTAGGGAATTATCCAAACCAATGAGGCACATCAATCGAGTAACCAAAACTTATAGGCTTACTCTAACTCAACCACCGCCAATTTGAATAATCTGATTCAATCGCTCGCAAACCTGACTAAACAAATTGTCTGGTAGTGATTTGAGCGGGTGAGGCTTGGCTTTGCGTAAACGCCAGTCGAATGATTTTGGTTGATGGCATAGCACATAGCTAGTTAGCTCTGCTTTACGACCGCTGGCTTTGCCGACGGCAACTGCAAAAGGATTGTCGGCATTGTAGGTTGCGGTTGTCATTGGTAAACCGATGACTAGAGAGGTTTTCTCGTTAAAAATACGAGGTGATAAAACAAGAAATGGATGGATGTCGCGCATTTCCTGACCAACTTGTGGATTACAATCAATCCAGATAATCTCTTGCCGATTAGGCACCCAAGCCGATTGTTGTTTAATCGCTACCAACGTTCAGCTCCAAGGATTTGCTCGCTGTTCATCACTTCGCCACCATGTCTGTCGGGATCGAATTGAGCTAAGCGTTGCTCTAGTGTTAGAGCTTGGTCTTTCAGTGGCGTGATGATTACCTTGTCACCCTCGACAGAAATACGCACTCTTTGATGATTGTGCAAATGAGCTTCTCTGGCAATAACCGATGGCAGGCGAACGCCTAAATTATTACCCCATTGCTTGATGTCAAGTATAGCTTCGGTCATGGTAAGCCCTGTAATGTTTAAACAAAGTATAAACACACTAATTCATGTTGTCACTACTCGGTGATTTTCAGTGCATCGCCGCTGGCTTAGCACAACCCACCTTATCGCGTTAAAAAAACGACTCTTTAAACAAAAACATTGGAATCGGGCTTTTAGGGTCAACAGGTGTTTCCAATATTGTGAATCCAAGCCCTAAATAAAATGAAACTGCATTTGGATCAGAATCAAGATAGATACCACGGCAACCAATCATATCGGCTGCCTTCTTGGTTTCAAGAAGTGCGTGTTTCATCAAGCGCTTACCATAGCCATTGTGTTTGTATTTTATATCGACACCCAGCATAACCAAACGCACACAAGGCACCCTATAAGGTAAGGATTGACTAGAGGTATTAGCCAATAATTGTTGGCTAACTTGTGACATCATCAAAGCATAAAATCCAACAAAGCTATCCTGATTAGCGGTATCAATAAGCGCCCAAGCAACCGATGTACCTGCTTTGACTTGTGCTTTTAGGCTGTTATGAACGAATTTATTAACAATCAAATTATCGCAATCAAACTTATTGATATTGTTGTATTTTTTCGTAACATCGAATCGCTCAATCTTTACTGTCATTTATCAATGACCTCAAAATCGGGTAATTCTCCGAGAGCCTTCATTGCTTCAGTTGGCGCGGGGGGATTTTGCATTAACTCCGCAAAACGACGTTGACCATCAAGACTTAATTGAATCGTAGAATGATTGTTTATAACTTGTTGTGCACGCTCAGCAGCAGGGCCAAGCACGAAAGCGGTTACATCAATCCCCATTATCGCAGCAGCACGAAAAATAATATCTTTCATGTCATTAGTAGTTTTCAACTCCATACGCGCTTGTTTCAATGCTGTTGCTTTCATGATTTTCACCTCTTTCAATTTTGAATTTTATTGTACGACCAATAGCCGTACCAAATCAATGCAAGTAACGGAAATTTGATTTCGATACGGCTTCGATCATGGGCTACGCTGTGATTTTCAAGCAATAAAATTCAAGCCTAACCCAATCACCCCACAAACCAAAATCACGCTAATTACGCCAATTTTGAATCGCATCAAGGCAATTAAAGCCGCCAAACTAATCACAATAGCAACAGCATCAATCTGTTCGCCATAACCATGTGGGTAGAAAACGTGTAACGCAAAAAACCACGCTAAATTGAGAATCACGCCAACCACAGCCGCGGTGATTGCGGTTAATGGTGCGGTGAATTTTAAGTTGCCGTGCGTCGATTCGACCAATGGCCCGCCAGCGAGAATAAATAAAAAGCTGGGTAAAAAAGTGAAGAAGGTCAACACGCTGGCGGCAACTGCGCCGGCTAAAAACAGTTGATCAGCACCAAATAGTTCTTTGCTCCAGCCAGCCACAAAACCAACGAAAGTCACCACCATAATCAGCGGCCCGGGCGTGGTTTCACCGAGCGCCAAACCATCCATCATTTGTTGCGGGGTTAACCAATTAAACGTCTCAACCGCGCCCTGATAGACATAAGGCAAAACGGCGTAAGCACCGCCAAAAGTCAGCAACGCTGCTTTGGTAAAAAACCAAGCCATTTGCGTCAATGCTCCATCCCAACCATATTGGCTATACAAAAAACCGATTGCCCCGCCCCATAACAACAAACCCAATAGCAGCACTTTTGCTAGTCTTAGCCAACTGAATAAAGCATGGTCTGGGGTTGGCGTTTGGTCATCGATCAAAGCGGGGCCATAACTTTTTTTGGATGCACCATGCCCACCACCCATTTTGAATTTAGCAGGGGCAAGCTTACCGCCCACTGCGCCCAAAACCGCCGCGATCAGTACGATCAACGGAAAAGGTGTATCGAATATGAAAATCGCCAGAAACGCTAAACCGGCCAAACTCCACAACAGCCAGTTTTGCAAAGCTCTTGAGCCGATACGATAAGCGGCAAACAGCACTATCGCTGTCACCGCTGGTTTGATGCCGTAAAGCACGCCGCTAATGGCGGGTAGATGGCCGTAAGCAAGATAAATCCAACTCAAGCCGATTAGAATCAACAACGACGGCAATACAAACAAAACCCCAGCCACCACGCCACCCAAACTGCGATGCATTAACCAGCCGATATAAGTGGCTAATTGCTGTGCTTCGGGGCCAGGTAGCAACATGCAGTAGTTCAAGGCATGTAAGAAACGCTGTTCTGATAACCAGCGACGTTTTTCGACTAACTCTTGGTGCATCATGGCGATTTGCCCAGCGGGGCCGCCGAAACTGATAAAACCTAGTTTTAACCAGAATAAAAATGCTTGCCAAAAGCTGATGGGATTGGGGGGCTGTTGGGTGTTTAAATTGTCCGCTAGCAAAGCGGGTTTGTGTTGATTGGTCATAACGCCTACATAATCCCAAAAATACGAAGTTTGGGATTTTAGCAATAAAAGCGTAGCGACTCAGTTGAAAACCCGTTGATTCAAGCGGCTTGTTGATATTTTTGGGTCATGACAAATTGGTATAAGGTCTTGGGGTCGATATCGACTTGACCATTATTGAATTCCAAACAGCCCCAATCTGAATCGACACGAGCTGAGGATAATTGACTTTGATCGACATAATCGCCAATTAAAGCTTTTAAATTTGCTCTAACTACGTCACCTGTTTCAAAGCTTAGCAAAAACAAGTAATCATCAAGATGTTGAATTTTTTCTAGTTTCATTTCATTACTCCAAAGGCGCAATCGTGTGAAAATTTTGGCTGTCCCACATATCAATCAATTCTTGTTGATGTAATTGAGCCCATTCGCTCACCAGTTCTCGGCATTTTTTAGGTAACTTGCCATCGATAATATTGAGATTTTCCAAAGCCATTACCGCCTGATGCTCGCCGTATTTAATGTGAATATGACGAGGCGGATGCTCTCTGTCAATTAAATACATTCTGATGATGATTCCGTAAAAACGACAAATTTCGGGCATTTGTTATCCTTCCGATAGAGGTTATCAATTGTCAGAAATCAATTCTAGTCCAGATCTCAAAAATCAACAGCACCAAGCAAACCCACCTTTTATGCGATAATCCCCGCCCTTGTTTTATTGCAGATACCGGAGATTTTGCATGACCGCATTAATTGGCATCATCATGGGTTCCACTTCAGACTGGGAAACCATGCAACATGCTGCACAAACACTTGAACATCTTAATATTCCTCACGAAGTCGAGGTGGTTTCGGCGCATCGCACGCCTGATAAGCTGTTTCAATATGCGGAAAGCGCAGAAAGCAAAGGTTTGGAAGTGATTATCGCTGGTGCCGGTGGCGCAGCGCACTTACCGGGCATGACCGCTGCTAAAACCGCGGTGCCTGTGCTGGGTGTTCCGGTGCAATCGAAAGCCTTAAACGGCATGGACTCTTTATTATCTATTGTGCAAATGCCAGCTGGCATTCCTGTCGGTACTTTGGCGATTGGTAAAGCCGGTGCTATCAATGCCGCGTTATTGGCTGCCGCGATTATCAGCAATAAACATCCACAATACCGCCCTGCCCTCGAAGCTTATCGCCAGCAACAAACCGATAACGTCAACGCTAATCCAGACCCAAGACAGGTGCAGGCATGAAAATCGGCATTTTAGGTGGTGGACAATTAGCGAGGATGATCGCTTTAGCCGGTTATCCGCTGGGCTTGAAGTTTATTGTTTTAGACCCTGATGCCAATGCCGGCGCGGCGGGTTTAAGTGAACATTTACACGGCGCTTATGATGATCCGGCTTTATTGGCTGAATTAGCAGAAAAAGCCGATGTGGTGACCTATGAATTTGAAAACGTCCCCGCTCATGTTGCTGAGTTTTTAACTAGCCACACCACAGTTTACCCACCCGCCAATGCTTTAGCAGTTGCTCAAGACCGTTTGCAGGAAAAAAACTTCTTCAAACAATTAAATATCGGCACTGCACCATTTGCCGCGATTGATAGCTTGGACGATTTGCAACAAGCCATGCCCAGCATCGGTTACCCAGCGATTTTAAAAAGTCGCCGCATGGGTTACGACGGCAAAGGCCAAGTGGTGATTAAAGCGGAAAGCGAATTAGCGGCAGCTTGGCAAGCGATGAATGGCGCTGCTTCTATTATCGAAGGTTTTGTACCGTTCCAACGTGAAGTGTCGATTATTGCCGCTCGCCGTCCATCCGGTGAGATCGTGTTTTATCCGCTCTCGGAAAACAGCCACCAAGGTGGCATATTGCGAGTGGCTGAATGCAAAACTAACGATCCGCTACAAAGCAAAGCCGAAGCCTATGTTCGCAGTTTATTAGAAGCCTTGAACTACGTGGGCGTGATTGCTTTGGAATTGTTTGATGTTAAAGGTGAGTTGTTAGCCAATGAATTCGCGCCTCGCGTCCACAACTCCGGCCACTGGACGATTGAAGGTAGCGAAACCAGTCAATTTGAAAATCATTTGCGAGCGATTTTGGATTTGCCGCTGGGCTTAACCCAAGCCCGTGGTTATGCGGCGATGGTTAATTTCATCGGCGGTTTAGCCAATGATCAACAAATCTTGGCATTAGATAACGCTCATTTGCATTTGTACGACAAAGCCCCGCGCAAAGGTCGCAAAGTTGCCCATGCGACAGTCAGAGCCGATGACGCCAATTTATTCAAACAATCACTCACCACCTTAGCCACTTTAGCCGACCAAGTTGACGACTCCTAAATGACTGAGCACCTGCATCACGACCACAGCCAATGCATTCACACTGCCTTGGCGGCGGCTGAACAACTCTGTAAAGAACGCGGCGCATTGTTAACCCCAATCCGCCGCAAGACTTTGGAATTGATTTGGAATAGTCACAAAGCGATTAAAGCCTACGATTTATTAGATCAACTGCGGCCAATTAACGACGCGGCCAAGCCATCAACGGTTTATCGGGCTTTGGATTTTCTGTTGGAACAAGGGCTGATTCATCGGGTTGAAAGCTTAAATGCTTTTGTTGGCTGCCATTGTTCAGGGATTCAACACGATCAATTGCTGTTGATTTGCACTGTCTGTCATAACATTGAAGAACGCGAAGCTAGTCCGGTTTTAGCGGCCTTGGCAACTGAATTACAGCAAGCGGGCTTCATTCCCCAGCGCAAAACCATCGAAATTCACGGTTTATGCCAAAATTGTAGTGATAAAAGCGCATAAACTGACTATTTGTTGATCCACATCAAGATAGATTTGCCGTTCATCACTAGAATGAACCCATGTCAGACGCTTTCCACCTCCTGTCTTTGGCATAATCCTCTTGAAAGATAGATAGACACTCTAAGGCGACCCGCTTTCTAGGTCGCCTTTTTTTGTTTGCTGATAAGTTGCTTGCAATGAAGGTTATAATCTCGACCTAAAGCAACAAACCTCCCCTGTTATGCTCACCGACAATCAACTTTTACTGATCCAGCAAGCTGGGTTGGATTTTAATACGCTGGATCAAACTAGGTTTTTAGCATTAAGCCAAAATCCTCATGATTTAACTGCCTGTTCGGATCAAGCATTAATCGCCTTTTTACAACTGGCTAATGCTTTATATCGTGGCGGTGAGCCACTTATTAGCGATGCTGATTACGATCATGTTTTTCTGGCCGAATTGAAACGCCGTTTACCCGACCATCCCTTGCTTGAAAGTGTCGAACCTGAACCTCAATTCGCTGGAAAAACCGTTGATTTGCCAGTCATCATGCTGTCTACCGACAAAGCCTATAGCCGTGATGATGTTGAACGCTGGGCAGCACGGATTGAAAAAGCGGCGGCGGAATTAGACATCAATTTTGCTGAACTAGAATTTAAAGTCAGCCCGAAATTAGATGGCTATGCCGCTTATGACGATGGCCAAAGCCTTTATACTCGTGGCGATGGTCGTAAAGGTCAGGACATTAGCCGAGTATTCGAGCGTGGTTTACAAGTCGCAAACCAAGGCGCGCGCGGTTTGGGCGCGGGTGAAATCGTCGTTATCCGCAGTTATTTTGCCGAACATTTAGCCGACTTCTTCGATAACTCACGCAATTTCCAAGCTAGCGTCATCAAAGAAAAACAATTAGATCAACACGCCGAACAAGCGATTGCTGATGGCGCAGCGGTGTTTTATCCATTTGCTTTATTACCGGCTTGGACAGGGGTTTGGGCAGAGTTGATTGCTGATTTCGACAACATCATTAAAGATATCTGGCATAAGCTGGATGTTGATGTTGACGGGGTGATTTTAGAAATTACCAACGACACCTTGAAACAAGCGATGGGCGCGACTCGTCATCATCACCGCTGGCAATTGGCTTATAAAGAAAATATACACACCGCTGAAGTCAAAATACTAAGAATAACGCCACAAACATCTCGCGCAGGTCGGATAACGCCTGTTGTCGAATTTGATCCAGTGCGTTTAAGCGGGGCTTCGTTGACCAGAGCCACCGCCCATCATTACAAAATGGTGTTAGAAAAAGGCATCGGCCCCGGCGCAGTAATTCAATTGGCGCGTTCCGGTGAGGTGATTCCAAAAATTGAGCAAGTGCTTGTCGCAGTAGAGCCGCAAATTCCTGAGCATTGCCCTAGCTGCGGGCACGATTTGATTTGGGATAATGATTATCTGATTTGTCCGAATAATTTGGCCTGCCCTGCCCAAATCAGCAATAGCATGGAGCACTTTTTCAGAGTGTTAAAAAACAATGATGGCTTTGGCGCGGCAACGATTAAAAAGCTCTATGAATTTGGTATTCGTCGGGTTGATGCGATTTATCAGCTGAATTTAGAACAATTTGAAAGCATGGGTTTTGGCCCTAAACAATCGCAAAATTTGCTCGATCAATTGCAACGCAGTCGCGGTGAAGCGATTGAAGATTGGCGGTTTTTGGCAGCGTTTGGGGTGTTTAGAATGGGGCTGGGTAACTGCGAGCGCTTGCTAAGTCATTACCGATTGGATGAAATTTTTAATCTCACTGAAAACGAGATTGTCGCGATTGAAGGCTTTGCCGAGAAAACCGCTTCGGTGATTACTGAAGGTTTTGCCAACATTAAGCCGCTGTACGAACAATTAATCGCGCTGGGTTTTAATCTACAAAACACCCAACAGCAAGCCAGCGAAACCGATCATCCTTTAGCGGGAAAAACGCTGGTATTTACCGGCACTTTGCACAGCGGTTCACGCGATGAACTCAGCAAACAAGCTAAAGCCAAAGGCGCTAAAGTTGGCAGCTCGGTTTCAGCGAAAACTAATTATTTAGTGGCTGGCGATAATGTCGGCGCTAATAAAATCAATGCCGCTCAAGACAAAGGTGTGACGGTGATTAGCGAAGCTGAGTTTTTACAATTACTGAATGGAGCGGCGGCATGAGTCAAAAACCTGTAGTGTTGTGTTTTTCGGGACACGATCCTAGCGGTGGCGCGGGGATACAAGCCGACATTGAAACCATTATCAGCCACCAATGCCATTGCGCCAGTGTGATTACTGCCTTAACTGAGCAAGACAGTCGCAATATCAAAAAGCTGATCCCGCAAAAACCAGAAGACATTATTCAACAAGCTGAAACCGTGTTAGCTGATTTTTCAGTCTCAGCGTTCAAAATCGGTTTGATTGGTCATCACGACACCGCCAAAGCCATTCAACAAATTTTGCTGCAATATCCACGAATTCCAGTGGTGCTTGATCCGGTTTTGGCGGCTGGTGGTGGCACAGCGCTAGGCAATCAACAGTTATTAGACGCCATCAATCAATTATTACTGCCATTAACCACGATATTGACACCGAATAGTGAAGAAGCGCGGCGTTTAGCGCAGTGTGATGATTTGGTCGAAGCGGGTTGGGCGTTGCAGGCCAAAGGTGCTGAATATGTGTTGATTACCGGCACACATGAAGCATCGGATTTGGTCAATAATCAATTATTCATGCCCGAACAAAAAACCGAAACCTTTCATTGGCAACGCTTGCCGGATAGTTATCATGGCTCTGGCTGTACTTTAGCCAGTGCGATTGCCGCCCTCCTCGCGCAAGGTTTAGACCCGTTTGCCGCTGTCGCTGAAGCCCAAGAATTTACTTGGCAATCCTTAGCTGAAGCCTATCAACCCGGCCAGGGCCAACACAATCCGAATCGTTTATTTTGGGTGGAATCATGAAGCTGCCAAATCGTGGCTTATATGCCATCACTCAACCCGAAGGCAAAACCATCGCGCAAGTAGTCTTCGAAGTCGAAGCGGCTTTAAAAGGTGGCGCGGTGTTGGTGCAATATCGGGATAAAGCGCCGTTAAATGCGCTGGCTTTGGCATCGCAGTTATTACCAATTTGTCATCACTATCAAGCGCCTTTGTTGATTAATGATGATGTCGAATTAGCTTTAGCGGTCGGTGCTGATGGCGTGCATTTAGGCCGTGATGATGGTGAAATTGCTCATGCCAGACAACGCTTAGGCGCTCAGGCAATTATCGGCACCTCTTGCTATAACGATGTCGAAAAAGCTCAGGCAATGGCGGAGCAAGGTGCTGATTATGTGGCGTTTGGCCGCTTTTTTACCTCTGGTTCCAAACCTTTGGCTGCTGCCGCGGAAGTTGAAACTTTGCGAATTGCTAAACAGCACTTAAATCTGCCGATAGTCGCGATTGGTGGCATTTTGCCGGAAAATGGCGGCCAGTTAGTCAGTGCAGGTGCGGATTTATTGGCGGTAATTGGTGGGATTTTTGATTACGAAGCCGAAGCCGCAGCACGGTCTTATCAAGCGATATTCTAGCCAGCGTTCGCCCTAGCTAGTCTGAAATTGTTACAATGCACCACTTTCGTTCGACCGCCCAATTGACAAAATCCAGCATGAATACAGAGCAACAAGTCACCCTCACCCAATTTATTATCGAGCAACAACGCCGTTTGCCGGATGCTTCCGGTGCATTTACCTTATTGCTGAATAACATTGCGACTGCTTGTAAACAGATTTCTCATCGGGTTAATCGTGGCGCTTTGATTGGCGTGTTAGGCAGTGCCGAGTCTGAAAACGTCCAAGGCGAAGTGCAGAAAAAGTTAGACATCATCACCCACGATATTATGGTCAATGCTTTAAATTGGGGTGGGCAACTAGCTGGGATGGCGTCAGAGGAAGTCGATGAGCCTATCGATATTCCTAGCCAATATGCTTTAGGTAATTATTTGGTGTTATTTGATCCTTTAGACGGCTCATCAAATATCGATATTAATCTGACTGTCGGTAGTATTTTTTCTATCCTGCGTTATCCAAAAACCGTAGCGCCAGAAACTGAAGATTATTTACGACCAGGCCACGAACAAGTCTGTGCGGGTTTTGTTTTATATGGCCCATCCACTTTACTAATTTTAACCACAGGTGATGGCGTCAATGGTTTTACATTAGACCCCGATATTGGTGAATTTATATTAACTCATCGCAATATTCGCATCCCAGAAAAATATAATGAATTTGCGATTAATATGTCTAACCAACGCTTTTGGGAGCCACCGGTTAAACGTTATGTTGATGAATGTGTGCAAGGTAGTGAAGGCCCTCGCGGTGAATATTTTAATATGCGCTGGATTGCCTCATTGGTGGCTGAGGTTTATCGAATTTTGACCCGTGGCGGTGTATTTTTATATCCTTACGATTATAAAGACCCATCAAAACCTGGCAGATTACGTTTAATGTATGAAGCCAATCCAATGGCATTTATTGTTGAACAAGCCGGCGGTGCTTGTTCAACTGGTCGTGAAAGAATTTTAGATATAAAACCCAGCAGTATTCACCAACGTGTACCCTTAGTATTAGGTGATAAAAACGAAGTCGAGCGGATTGTCGACTATCACCACCAATATGATCAAACTCAAGCTTAAATCTTTTTACCCTGAAAGGAATCCGTGCCGAAATTAAATCAAGTAAGTTGTAATAACTGCGGTTTAGACAATATTTGTCTGCCTCGCGGTTTATCGCATGAAGAAATTGAAAGTATTAGTCAAATTATTAAAGCCAAAAAAACCTTGCAGCGTGGCGAGTTTATTTACCATGAAGGCGATAATTTTCGTGGCATTTTGGCGATTAAATCCGGCAGCGCCAAATTAGTCGGTGCCGACCAACATGGCAATGAACATATTTTAAATATTTTATTACCTGGGGAATTATTAGGTTTTGATGGTTTATCGACTGATAAACACAGCTGTGCGGCAATTGCTTTAGAAACCACCAGTTTTTGTCTGCTGCCTGCAGATAGCATGGATCATTTATTCCAAAATATCCCAAGCTTAACTCGTGAGTTATTTCGTCATTCCGGCGAAAAAATGCTAGAAGATAAGAATCAATTGATACTCAGCAAACGCCCAGCTGAAGAGCGTTTGGCTTATTTTCTGATTAGTTTATCTGAACGCTTAAAACGCCGTGGATTCTCGGCATCAGAGTTTAAATTATCATTAAGTCGGCAGGAAATTGGTAATCATCTTGGTTTAGCGCTAGAAACCGTCAGTCGCTTATTAAAGAAATTCCAAGAAGATGAAATGATTATGGTGCAGAATCGTTTTATAACTATTACTAATATATCAGCTTTAAAAAAACTACTACAAGTCAACGAATCAGACCTTTAGTTTTTAATCCCTGTGCCTTTGTGTAGTAAAAATAAAGCGGTTAAGATTAACAAGACAATAAAGAAAACAATCATTATCAAGGCGGTTTCGATATTAATATCGCTAACCCCAATCAAACCATAGCGGAAAGCATTAATCATATACAAAATCGGATTACCCAACGCTATGGTTTGCCATATTTCTGGCAACATTGAGGTTGAATAAAACACCCCACCTAAATAACTGAGTGGTGTTAAAACGAAATTAGGAATGATAGAAATATCGTCAAAACTATCCGCAAATACCGCATTGATAAAACCGGCTAAGGCAAACAAAGTCGCGGTTAATACAAACACCAATAAAGCAATTTGCCAATGCAGCACAGGAATATCAGTAAAAAAAGTCGATATTCCAGCGACCACACAACCAACCAACACACCACGGGCAATTCCACCACTAACATAACCGGCCAAAATCACCCAATTTGGTACGGGTGCCACCAATAACTCTTCAATATGGCGTTGGAATTTAGTTGAATAAAATGACGATACGACATTTGAATACGAATGACTAATCACCGACATCAAAATTATCCCTGGCACAATATAGTCCATATAAGTTTGGCCATTAACATCGCCAATTCGGTCACCGATTAATTTACCAAAAATCAAAAAATATAAAGCGGTGGTAATTGCGGGTGGTAATAAAGTTTGCGGCCAAATTCGGGTAAATCGGCGGATTTCTTTAAATAAAATAGTGGTAAAAGCGATGGAATAATTCATTGCACCAGATCGATAAACAGTTGTTCAAGACGGTTGGATTTATTTTTTAAACTCAATACTTTAATTCCCTGCTCAGAAAGTTGTTGGAATAAAGGATTAAGACCGTGGGTTTTTTCAACCGCAACGTTTAGGCTGTGACTATCAACCAGTTCAACGCTATAACCATCGATAACAGGCGCAACGGTTAAAGCTTGGTCAATATCTAATACAAACTGTTCAGTCTGAATTCGACTTAATAAATTCTGCATGGTGGATTTTTCGATAATCTGGCCGTGATTGATAATCGCAATATTGCGGCACAAACTTTCTGCTTCTTCCAGATAATGGGTGGTGAGAATAATCGTGGTGCCCTGCCGATTAACCTCTTC
Organism: uncultured Pseudomonadota bacterium; assembly: GCA_903918375.1. Taxonomy (GTDB): domain Bacteria; phylum Pseudomonadota; class Gammaproteobacteria; order Methylococcales; family Methylomonadaceae; genus Methylomonas. The sequence continues at coordinate 15,354 of CAIXED010000082.1, forward strand.
CATCATTTGCCACATCGAACGGCGAATCTCAATATCAACCCCAGCCGTTGGCTCATCCAAAATCAACAATCGCGGTTGATGCACCATCGCTCTGGCAATCATTAAACGCCGTTTCATACCGCCGGATAAACGCCGCGAAACCGTGTCGCGTTTTTCCCATAAATCCATTTGCCGCAAACAGCGTTCGGTTTGGATTAAAGCTTGTTTACGAGGCATGCCGTAAAAACCGGCTTGATTAAGTACGACGTTTTTAACCGTTTCAAATTGATTAAAGTTGATTTCTTGCGGTACTAAACCGATACAACTTTTGGCTTTGGCGCTGTCTTTTTGCAAGTCATAACCAAAGATACTGACCTCACCACTGCTTTTGGTAACCAACGAACTGATAATGCCAATTAGGGTGGATTTACCGGCGCCATTGGGGCCAAGCAAGGCGAAAAAGTCGCCATTTTCCACATCAAGATCAAGCCCTTTCAAGGCTTCAAAGCCGTTGTTATAGGTTTTTTTAAGATTTTGGATGGATAAAGCCTTCATTGGGTCATTATAATGGCAACTGAGATAAGGTTTAACGGAACAAACCGTTCCGCGTCAATCTAGGGGATTCTACCAAAATTCCATCTTACCCGTTGACTGAACAGGACAGGACATTGCCAAATCAAATACCGACTCATGTTGCCGCCATCGATTTAGGTTCTAACAGTTTTCATATGATTATCTGTAGCTTAAAAGACGGAAAGTTACAGACAGTCGATAAAATGAAAGAAATGGTGCGCTTAGCTGCTGGCTTAGATCGTGATAAAAACCTCGACAGTGACACTCAGCAACGCGCCCTTGCCTGCTTAGAACGCTTTGGGCAACGCATCAGCCATTTACCGCAAAATAGCGTCAGCATTGTCGGCACCAACACCCTGCGTAGCGCTAAAAACGCCCAACAATTCATCAGCAAAGCCGAAAAAGCCCTTGGTCATCCTATCCACATTATTTCGGGGATTGAAGAAGCGCGTTTAATTTACCAAGGCGTCGCTCACAGCTTAGCCAGCAACGGCAATCACCGTTTTGTGATGGATATTGGCGGCAGTAGCACCGAATACATTATTGGCTTGCACGATACCGCCCACACTAAAGAAAGTTTGAACATGGGCTGCGTGACTGTCAGCCAGAATTTTTTCAAAAAAGGCGAAATTAACCGAAAAGCATTTAGAAAAGCTTGTTTGTTTGCCGAACAGCATTTAGAACCTTTCCAAGATAAATTTAACAGTCGTCAATGGCAAGAAGCGATTGGCGCATCGGGCAGTTTAAAAGCCATTAACAGCGTGCTACAAGCATCGGGCTGGAGTAATAACGGCATTACCATAGAAGGCATGGAGCAATTGGTAAATCAGCTGCTACTTCTTAAACACGTTGATGAGATCAATTTCGCTGGCCTGAGCACAGAACGCAAACCGGTATTTATCGGTGCAGTAGCAATTGTTTATGCCACCTTTAAAACCCTAAACATTCAACAAATGACCGTGTCCGATGGCGCTTTGCGTGAGGGTTTAATTTACGACTTGTTAGATCGGATTTACGACCACGATATTCGTAGCCAAACCAGCCAAATTATCGCTGAACGCTATCACGCTGACCGGAAACACGCTGAACGACTTAAACAAACCCTACGTTTTATCGCTTACCAACTTAAAGATCACCCCAGTTTCAAAGATCAAGAAACCAGTTTGCAATTTTTAGAGTGGGCGGCCGATTTACATGAAATTGGTATTGAAATTGCCCATAGTCAATATCATAAGCACAGTGCTTATATTATTGAAAATGGCGATTTAGCTGGGTTTTCTAAGCAAGATCAATTGGTTTTATCTAAATTAGTTCGCAGTCATCGTAAAAAACTTAATTTAAGCCATTTTGCTGATTTAGTCGCACCTTGGAAACAAAATGCACCGATATTAGCAATTGTGTTTCGCCTAGCCTGTTTATTACATCGTAATCGGCACAGTGATTGGGTAGATTTTAAAATTACACTTAAAGAACAAACCATTGAACTGATTTTTCCTGAGCAATTTTTTGAACAAGCCCCTTTAACTTACGCCGATTTAAAACAAGAAATTGATTATTTAAACGATGCTGGATTTACTTTGAGCCTGAAGTAATGCAGTTTCAATTAAAGCATAAAATTGATTTTCATTTGCCAAGCCTGAATTGGCAAATACCAAAATGGGCTATAAAACCATTAAAAACACTAATGATTATTCTATTAATCAGTTTTTGTTTAATATCAATTTTATTATGCTTTGCAATTGATAATTCGCCACAACCCATTGTCCCTCAGGGTCTGAATCGCGATGATATACATCGAGCTAAACAACTACTTCATGTCACTCCCGAAGAGCGCGATAGCATTAAAACGGTCAGTCTTAACAGCAAAGACTTGAATATTGCGATTAACTATTTACTCAATCATTATGTTGAAAACACCACTGCAATCAGGATTGATCCTGATCGAATCGCCTTTCAAATTGCTATTTTTGTTCCTAAAAGCCCGTGGGGACGTTATTTAGACTTTAGCTTCAATATTCGCCAAAATGAAAAAGGTATTTATTTAAAATCACTAAAAATTGGTGAAATATCAATACCCGATAAAACAGCCAACTGGTTAGTTCCATTTATTGTTCATAACACCGGACTCAATCAATACTGGCAACTCGCCACACAATATATTAAAGACGTACAAATCACACCACAAAGTTTAGACGTCAGTTACCTTGGCTCACTTGCTGAACAAACCAAACAATTAGCCATCAAAAAACATAAAGATTATCCAAGTCTACATATTTACCAACAAAAAATTAACGAAATTGTTAATCTCCACGATCCAGAATGGCGTTTATCGATCATGGAATTAATGCAACCCTTATTTGCCACGGCTTATCAACGCAGCGATGAAGACCATGCGATTAATGAAAATCATGCAGTGATTATTGCCGTCGCCAGTTATGTTTTTAAAGGTGAATTGCGTCGCTATTTACCGATTGGTTTAATTTATAACAAAGAATATCCAGTGTTTGCCTACAAACGGATTGATATTCCTCAACATTTCATTGCAGCGGCGCTTTTAGCGGCGGTTGATTCCACCGTGTTAACCCAACAATTGAGTGTTGATAAAGAAGTCGGCGATTCTCAACACGGCAGTGGTTTTAGCTTTATTGATTTACTCGCTGATCAAGCTGGGATTCGCTTTGGGCAAATGGCGACTGCATCACCAGAACAAGCCCGTAAATTACAAGAATTTATCGCTAATAATAAAGAATATGCCAGCATCATTCCCAATCCACAGGATTTGCCTGAACACATGGATGAAGAGAGTTTTAAACAGCGCTATAGCGAAGTGGGCAGCCCTGCTTATCAAGCAGTAATTGAGCAGATAGACAGCCGAATTAAGCAATTAGCGATTTACAATTAAAAACAATCTATTGCTTAGCCCCAGTTAAAAAAATATAATCGCGCGCTTTTTTCCAGAACCTAATTCCGATTTTTCAATCACTTCATGGCCTTAGCACAATGACAACACACATCATGCCCACCTACGCTCGGCAAGCGGTCACTTTTGAGCGCGGTGAAGGCGCTTGGTTATGGGATATTGATGGCAAGCGCTATCTGGATGCGATTGCTGGAATTGCGGTTTGTAACTTAGGCCACGCCCACCCTGCTGTTCACCAAGCCTTATCTGAACAAAGCGGTAAATTGCTACACACATCAAACCTTTACGGCATTGATTTACAAGCCAAAGTTGCCGACAAACTGACACAACTCAGCGGCATGGACAATGTGTTTTTTTGCAACTCCGGCACCGAAGCCAACGAAGCGGCGATTAAATTAGCCCGTAAATTTGGTCATCAAAACGGCATTGAAAATCCGGTGATTTTAACCACCGAAAAAAGTTTTCATGGCCGTACCATGGGCGCACTCAGCGCCACCGGCAATGACAAAATCAAACAAGGCTTTGCCCCGTTATTGCCTGGTTTTATCCATGTGCCTTACAACGACATTGCGGCGATTGAAGCGGCAGTGTCAGCCGATAGCAACATCGTCGCGGTTTTAATCGAGCCAGTACAAGGTGAAGGCGGGGTTAATGTGCCGGCTAGTGACTATCTCAATCAAATTCGCCAATTATGCGACCGTCATCAAATTCTAATGATGCTGGATGAAATTCAAACTGGCGTTGGTCGAACTGGCAGCTTTATGGCCTTTCAACAAAACGGCATTAAACCTGACGTTTGCACCATGGCGAAAGCCTTGGGCAACGGTGTACCAGTCGGTGCTTGTTTAGCCAGCGGCAAAGCGGCAGCGGTTTTGACTGCCGGTAATCACGGTTCCACTTTTGGTGGCAATCCTTTAGCTTGTGCAGCGGTATTAGCGGTACTGAATACCTTGAGTGACAACGATTTAATCGCCAACGCCAAAATCAAAGGCCAACAAATTTGCGATCAAATCGCTCAAAAAACCACAGGCAACCCACATATTAAACAAATTCGCCATTTAGGCTTAATGATAGGCGTAGAACTCGACCGCCCCTGCGGAGAGTTAGTTGGCAAAGCCTTGGCACAAGGCTTGTTAATCAATGTCACCGCCGACAATACGATTCGCTTATTACCACCCTTATTAATCGACGAGCAACAAATCGTCTTCCTGACCGATACATTGTCAGCACTTATTCAAGAATTTACTCGGTAAATACCATGCAGCAACCTAGACATTTCACCAGTTTGTTGGATTTATCCAGCGATGAATTACGGACTTTGATAGCCAGAGCGATTTATCTTAAAAATCATCGTGATCCTGATTTTCAACCGCTAAAAGGTCGAGTTTTAGGGATGATTTTTGAAAAATCCTCTACCAGAACTCGTATTTCATTTGAAGCTGGCATGGCGCATTTTGGTGGTAGCGCAATCTTTTTATCACCACGCGACACCCAGTTAGGCCGTGGTGAACCTTTAGAAGACAGCGCAAAAGTGATTTCCAGCATGGTTGATTGCATCATGTTAAGAACGTTTAAGCATGAAACCGTCACCACATTTGCCCAACACTCACGAGTGCCGGTAATTAACGGTTTGACCGACTTATTGCACCCCTGCCAATTGCTGGCCGATATGCAAACTTATTTTGAGTTTCGCGGTGATATTGCCGGCAAAACCGTAGCTTGGATTGGTGATGGCAATAATATGTGTCATTCCTACATCAACGCCGCCCGTCAATTTGATTTCAAACTCAATATCGCCTGCCCGTTTGATTACCGCCCTAACCAAGCCATTGTTGATGCTGCGGGCCATCGTGTCGCGTTTTTCAATAGCCCAGAACAAGCCGCCCAAGGTGCTGACTTAGTGGTCACCGATGTTTGGGCCAGCATGGGACAAGAAGAGGAACAGAAAAAACGCGAAATTGCTTTTAACGACTTCCAAGTGAATCAACAAACCATGCAAGCGGCCAACAGCGATGCTTTATTCATGCACTGTTTACCTGCTCATCGTGGTGAAGAAGTCACTGCCGAAGTGATTGATGGGCCACAAAGTGTCATCTTTCCTGAAGCCGAGAATCGCCTTCATGCACAAAAAGCACTGCTTGAATTTCTCATCTGCCGATAATTTCGCTAAAATTGGCGCTTTTTATTAACCCAGAGAGCGTGGCCGTGAAAAAAGTATTAGCAAGTGCGATTGTCCTTTTCAGTTTCAGTGACTTTGCCAACGCAAGAACGGCTTTTGTCACCGACAGCGTCGAACTGCCCTTGCGTAGCGCGGACACCGAACGCAGTAAAATCGTCAAAATGCTAGCCAATGGTGCGCCTGTAACCATTTTCCAAGAAAACAATGAAAATGGTTACAGCTATGTTCAAGCCAGCAATGGCGCAGAAGGTTTTATCTTAACCCGCTATTTAAGCAACGAACCCGCAGCACGAACACAATTAGAAGCCGCGACCAAAAAACTCGAAGCACTCCAAGAAGAAAACAAACAATTAAAATCCAGCAATTCCTCTAGTCAAGAAATTGGCAAAGAGCGCGATAAACTCAGCAATGAGTTAACAGAATTACATCAAACTGCCGCCAACGCGATTCAACTCAAGCAACAACGCGACGAATTGCAAGAACGCGTAGTCACTATCGAACGCGAATTACAACAATACAAACGCGACAACCAAGCCTTAACCGACAGCAGTAACCAAGACTGGTTCTTATACGGCGGTGGCTTGGCTCTATTTGGCGTCTTACTCGGTTTTATACTGCCTAAACTCAGCATGCGCCGTCGGTCAAGCGGCTGGGACAGCTTCTAAACCTATCAAATTTCAAACCTAGCTCACCGCGAGCTAGGTTTAGCTAGTTTGCTTCAATTATTTTTATACAGTTTCAGGATTCCTAAACATGGCTCAATCAGACGATAAAACCCGCAGTTTTTCTTCACTGGTCGTTGACGGCATGGAGCGCGCACCCAGCCGCGCAATGTTGCACGCAGTCGGCTTCAAAAATGAAGATTTCAAAAAACCACAAGTGGGTATCGCCTCAACATGGAGCATGGTCACTCCATGCAATATGCACATCAACCGTTTAGCAGACGATGCCGCACGCGGCGTTGACCAAGCCAATGGTAAAGCGGTGATTTTCAACACCATCACCATTTCTGACGGCATTTCCATGGGTACTGAAGGGATGAAATACTCTTTAGTATCACGCGAAGTGATTGCTGATTCGATTGAAACTGTGGTCGGTTGCCAAGGTTTTGATGGCATCGTCGCCATCGGTGGTTGCGATAAAAACATGCCAGGCTGCATGATCGCCCTCGCCCGTTTAAACCGTCCGGCGATTTTCGTTTACGGCGGCACCATTTTGTCTGGCTGTCATAACAACAAAAAACTCGACGTCGTTTCTGTATTTGAAGCAGTTGGCGCCCGTGCTAACGACAAAATTGACGATGCCGAATTAGCCGCTATCGAAGCGAAAGCGATTCCTGGCGCTGGCTCATGCGGCGGTATGTACACGGCTAACACCATGGCCTCTGCGATTGAAGCCTTGGGCATGAGCTTACCAAACAGCTCAGCACAGGCAGCGATTTCAGATGACAAACGCCTAGACTGCGAACGCGCAGGCGCAGCAGTGTTGGAATTATTGAAAAACGACATCAAACCGCTGGACATCATGACCAAGCCAGCCTTTGAAAACGCCATCACCGTCGTCATCGCTTTAGGCGGTTCAACCAATGCGGTATTACATTTATTGGCAATGGCCAATGCCAGCGGCGTCGATTTAAGCTTGGATGACTTCACTCGCATCGGTGCTCGCGTCCCAATGTTGGCCGATTTAAAACCCAGCGGTCGTTACTCAATGGGTGAATTAGTCGAAATCGGCGGCATTCAACCATTAATGAAAGAATTGTTAAACGCTGGCTTATTACACGGTGATTGCTTAACCGTCACCGGCAAAACCTTGGCGGAAAACTTAGCCGAAGTAAAAGACTACCCAGCCGAACAAGACATGATTCGCCCATTGGCAAATCCGATCAAAAAAGACAGCCACTTGGCGATTTTGTACGGCAACTTGGCAACCGAAGGCGCAGTCGCCAAAATCACCGGCAAAGAAGGCTTGGTATTTAGCGGCACAGCGAAAGTCTTTGATGCCGAAGAATTAGCGCTTAAAGCGATTTTAGACGGCAGCATCGTCAAAGGTGAAGTGATTGTTATCCGCTACGAAGGCCCAAAAGGCGGCCCAGGTATGCGCGAAATGCTGTCACCAACCTCAGCGGTGATGGGTAAAGGCTTGGGCAAAGAAGTTGCTTTGATTACTGACGGCCGTTTCTCAGGCGGCACCCACGGCTTCGTGGTTGGACACATCACCCCAGAAGCTCACGTTGGCGGCGCTTTGGCGATTGTCCAAGATGGCGACCAAATCACCATCGATGCAGAAACCAAACAATTAACCTTGCACGTTGAACAAGCCGAAATCGACGCCCGTTTACAAAACTGGCAACAACCAGCCCCACGTTATACCCGTGGCGTGTTGGCGAAATATGCCAAATTGGTCAGCTCTGCGTCAAAAGGTGCGGTAACTGATAATCTGGATTAATGCTTTAAACAACTCAACCAATTTACCGTTCATCCTGAGCTTATCGAAGGATGAACGGTAAAACCACCGCATCTTCCCCCCGCCTCCAACCACTGGACTCCCATGATAGCCATCGGCAAATTTAATACCCTCACCATCGTTAGCAAACGCGATGACGACATTTATCTGGATGATGGCGAAGGCGGCGAAATCAGCCTGATTGACCCGATTGCCGGACAAGAATACCCAATTGGCGCCAAACTCGATTTGTTTGTCTACACCGACGGCAGCGGCCAAATGATTGCCACCAGCAAAACCCCATTAGCCCAAGTCGATGAAGTCGCTTATCTAAAAATGGTTGCCCACAGCCATGCCGGTGCGTTTTTAGATTGGGGCGTACCTAAAGATTTATTAGTGCCCTTTAGTGAACAAACCTGCCCGATGTTTACCGGTCGCAGTTACTTGGTGAGATTGTTTTTAGACGAACAAAATCGCATCGCTGGCACCATGATGCTCAACGATTTTATTCAAGACGAAGCTTTTTATTACAAAGAAAACCAGCCAGTTGACATCATCATTGCCGACTTCACCGACTTAGGATTTAAAGCGATAGTTGATCAAAAATACTGGGGGGTTTTGTATAAAAACGAAGTATTCCAACCCTTGCAACGCGGCCAAAAACTCAAAGCCTTTATCAAAAAGCTACGCCCCGACAAACGGATAGATTTAATCCTCAATCTGGATAAATACGGTGAAAAAGTCGACGCCACCAGCAGCAAAATCCTAGCGGTATTAAGCCAACACAACGGCTACATCGCCATAACCGACAAAAGCCCACCAGAAATGATTTACGACACCTTTGGGATTAGTAAAAAGATATTCAAACAATCAATTGGCGGCTTATACAAACAACGCAAAATTGTGATTGAGGATAATGGAATTAGGTTGCTTAGCTGATAAGTACCGATTAACGCTAGAAAAATCACACTTGTAGGTGGGCTCTGCCCACCTTGAGCCAATCCGTTATAAGAAAGGCTAACCCAATATCCCCGCTTCAACTGCTCAACCACATCCGCCGAAATCCTATAACCCACCGCTCGCAGTTGATCAATCCAACCGGCATCAATCGCTTGCCGAATCAAAACGGCATCAGACGAAGAACAACCTAAACATTCATCAGCAACCGCCTGAGTAATCAGCACATGGGTCAATAAATCCTTCAACTTTGCGCCGCCGCACCCAATGACAACACCCGATCTTTAAACAAACTCGCCGCCAAAGCCGGTTCCAGCTTGGCATGACGCAAAGCTTCCGATGGATTACGTTTTAAATTTCTAACATTGGTTGCAAACATCACCGCACCCCGAATAAAAATTGCAGTGTAAGTCCACGCTTTGAGTGAACACAAGCCAAGCGAGTTGTTTAGCTAATAACTGCTGTTATGCAGAAATTTCAGTCATTCTCGGATATGGCCGTCATTCCCGCGAAGGCGAGAATCCAGACCTCGAAGCCAACAAGCTAGATTCCCGCCTTCGCGGGAATGACGAAGCCAATAGCAATGGCCAAGTCAATAATATAAAAACCTTTATAGATGACTATTTGGGTTTAAAAACCATAAAACTTTAAAAAATCAGCCCTTTATTTAATTACCTTAACATTTCGTTTTGTCATTCCGTTAGGAATCCCTTGAACGCTAAGTGATTCAATACCTTTAAAATCAAGCGATCCCTAACGGGATGACAAAGAAAAGTGATTCAGCAAATTCTAAGGAGACTTTGCCAGAGCTGATCAAATCAAAATCATAAATACTGCGTAACATCAGCTATTAAGATCCTTTAGTTTTTACTGATTTTCGCCTCTCTCTAGCTTTTGCGGAGAATACGTCGAATAATCTCCGCAAAAATGCGGAGATTAAATGCCTACCTAAATTTGGCAAAGCTCATGAGTTGTCAAAATAAGATTCAAGTGATACCGTATTTAGTATTATGAAAATCATCATGGATACCAACATTCTATTTGCAGGACTCTATTCATCGAATGGAGCATCCTTCAAAATCTTAGAGCTGCTTAGTGAACAAGTTTTAAGTTTATCTCTATCAACACCTTTATTACTTGAATATGAGGATGTTTTAAAACGGAATCAGGCAATTTTAAGATTAACGAATACCAAAATTGACATCATCTTAGACAGCATCTGTGGATTTTCTCAGCATCAAAAGGTTTATTTTTTATGGCGGCCTTACTTATCAGACCCTAAAGATGACTTGGTTCTTGAACTCGCTGTTGCCTCGAATGTATCAACCATCGTGACGCACAATCTCAAGGATTTTGTTGGTATTGAAAAATTTGGCGTTGAAGCCATTACGCCAAAAACACTATTGGAGCGATTAGCATGAGTGCATTAAGCCTAAGACTACCAGACTCGATTCATAGACACCTTAAGCAGTTAGCTCAAAAAGAAGGCGTTTCTATCAATCAATTTATTGCAAGTGCAGTTGCCGAAAAAGTATCAGCAATTGCCACTGAGGACTATTTGAAAATGCGTGCTGAACGGGCAAATAAGACTGAATTCAAGACCATTTTGGCAAAGGTCTCTGATCGCCCCCCCTTAGCAGAAGACTTGTTGTAACGTATGCATAACAACGCAAGCAATGACAACCATTTAACTTTTTGATGAATTTGGTAAACACCAGCTTCAATTTGGTGGGCGGAGCCCACCCTACTTCAAATCCCTAACCCCATGCTCAGATCACTTATCAGCCAAATTTTAGCGGGATGGCCAACAGCCACCCGTGAACAATTTAAAGATCATCCAATTGCTAAAATTATTCGACAGGATTTTAAGGATGAAATTAGCAACATTATTTCCAACCAATATTCTGACTACATAATCTCTGGAAGTGCTGGAGCGGGTAATTGGGCAAATGTACCTTGGCTATCAATTCTAAATCCCCGCATTACTGAAACTACACAAGCAGGGGTTTACCCAGTTTATCTATTTTGTGCCGATGGCTCAGGCGTTTATTTATCTTTAATGCAAGGTACAACTGCCCCGCAACAACGTTTAGGTAAAGTACAAGCAGACATTCAAGCTGCTAATTACGCGATAACAATAAGAAAAGAATTAGTCGGGCTTGCAGAATGGGGGGGATTAGAGATTGATCTAAAAGCCAACACCTCGCTCGGCAAATCCTACGAAAAAGCCCAAATTGCCGCAAAATTTTACCCAGCATCGGCGATTCCCAGCGATGAACAACTCAAAACTGATTTACTACAAGCCATGGGCTTTTATGAGGCTATCGAACCGATTTGGCAAACATTGAATCATCAAGCCCCTACCCCAAAACCATTACTTTCAAGCACCCCACTCCCCAAACCCTTTCTACTCCTAGCCGGCATTTCCGGCACCGGCAAAAGCCGCTTCGTTCGCCAACAAGCTGAACAACATCGAGCTGATTCAAGCAATTTTTGCCTAATTGCAGTTCGTCCAGATTGGCATGAGCCTTCGGATTTATTGGGTTATATCTCGCGAATTGGTGGTGATGGTAAAGCGCGTTATGTAGTGACTGATTTATTGAAATTTATGGTTGATGCTTGGTTAGAGGCGATGGAATCGGTAAGCAACAATAAAATCAAGCTCAAACCCATCGAAGCAATAACACCGTTTTGGTTGTGTTTGGATGAAATGAATTTGGCACCCGTTGAGCAATATTTCGCGGATTATTTGGCGATTATCGAAACTCGGGAATGGTCTAATGGTGAATATAGCTGCCAGCCGTTATTGAAAAAAGCCAGCTTAGATCAAGTCGAAGATGAGCAGTTGTTACGGAAAAATCTAGCATTAAGCGCCAGCCAACACGATGAGCTTTGGACTTATTTCCGCGCCAATGGCATTGCCCTACCGCCTAATTTAATCGTCGCTGGCACCGTGAATATGGATGAAACCACTCACGGTTTTTCGCGAAAAGTGATTGATCGCGCCTTTACTATCGACTTTGGGGTGTTTTATCCCAATGACTTTAATAGTTACTTTCAGGATGAAAAAGACAAAATCCAAGCCAAAACCTTGAGCTTTCCGCTGTTATCGAAAGTGACAACGGCTGATTTGTCGGATTGTCTAGCCGATAGTGATGGCTCATTGAGTATTGGCTTTTTAACCGCTATCAACAAGGTATTAAAAGACACACCATTTGAATTGGCGTATCGGGCTTTGAATGAATTGTTATTGGCGGTGGTGAGTTTTGCGCCGCAAGATGCACGGCAGTTACAGGCGGTTTGGGATGATTTTTTAATGTCTAAACTGTTACCGCGAATTGATGGTGATGGCGAAAAATTACAAGCCGATGACAACGGCAGTTTGCTGACGCAAATCAGCACTGTACTGGAAACCCATTTATCGGCAATTTGGGCGGCTAATCGACCGGATTTATTGCGCGAAAATTTTGATGACTCTGCTTGTGAGGTGGAATGTCGGAGTAAAGCCAAATTGCAATGGATGCAAGATCGTTTAGCCAAAAATGGCTTTACCAGCTTTTGGCCTTAATCTTTAGCGCGGTTTAGCCAATGCCAGAAGTTTTACGCCTAGCAACAGCGGATTTTGTGTTCACGGTGTGGACTAAAGAGTTAGCCAGTTCGCAAGCCTTAATCGCCAAAACCTATAGCGAGCGTGGCTTGAACGCGCCTAATAGCGAGCTGCGTTTTAATCCACCGTTATTAGTGGCCGAGCAATTATTACGTTCTAAAACCGAGGACGAGGTGCTGTTCTTTGAGAACAAGCATTATGAATTTGAGTTTGAATTTAACCAGCCGTTTAGCGAGACCGAGCAGCCGCGATTAGTGCACCGTTTACGCAATATTGAAGACGGTTTTCATTATTCGCGCGGTTGTTTGCGCGGCATGATTAATTTTGGCAATGATGTTGGTTGGTTTCGATTGGCGGTTAGTTATCATCGCGATGGCAAGCCGATGACTCAACAGATTTCCTTTGAAGTACAAGCCACTAAACTGGCGATGTCGCAAGATTTGGCCGAGATCAATCAGACCATCGACCGTTTTTATCCTTTATGGCGGTTTTCGTTTTTACCTAAAACCGAGCAAGAATTAGCGCCATCGCGCAAGCCACATGAGGCTTTTGAATTGTTGTGGTTGGCGCATTTCAAAAGCTTGCGCGAAGATTTGCAACAAGCCGTGCAACGGGTTTGTTATGCACCGCATAGTCGTTTATTGCCACAAACTAAATCTGTGCGCGCTGAACGTTTACGGGGACGTTTGAGTAGCCGATTGGAGCAACGTGTCAGCAGCCACTTGGCTAATGCCGAAAGCCATCATCATTATCAGCAATCGTCGCGGCAGTTGTCGGTCGATACCCCAGAAAATCGGTTTGTGAAAATGGTGCTTAGGCAATCGAGTTTGCGTTTAGCTCAGTTCAAACAACGCGCTGAGCTGTATAACCAAGTGCCCGATCAAGCGCGTTTATCGACTTCATTTTTAGCGGAGCTCGATGCTTGGCGAAAACCCTTGCAGCAGTTATTAAATCGCCCTTTGTTTACCGAAGTGGGCGAGTATCAGGGCATGAATAGCGAGTCTTTGGTGCTACATCAAAAAGCCGGTTACGCGGCGGTGTATCGAATTTGGCAACAGCTGAAATTGTATTTAGATGTGTTTGGCAATCATGCTGCAATTTCGGTGCGTTCGGTGGCCGAGCTTTATGAAGTTTGGTGTTTGCTGGAAATCCGCAACATTCTGTTCGATTTAGGTTTTAAGGAACTATCCAATCAAAAAGCCCAATTAATCACCAAACCGTTTGCTTTAGAAAAATCCATGCAAGATGGCATGGGAGCTGCGTTTGTTTTGCAACGGCATGATGGGGTTACGATACGCTTAGCGCATGAGCCAACTTTTAAGCGTTTGAGTGAAAATGCCAAATTAGGTGAAATTTACTCGACCTTTACCCACCAAAAACCGGATATTTTTTTAGAAGCCAGCTTTGCCAATGGCGAACGGGTGCAATGGATTTTTGATGCTAAATACCGTTTAAATCTCGATAACGCGAATGGTGACTTGGCACCTGAGGATGCGATTAATCAAATGCACCGTTATCGTGACGCGCTGATTTATGTCAATCGCGCCACCAATGGCGAAATGGAAAAAACTCGGCCGATTTTAGGGGCGTTTGTTTTGTATCCAGGCTGTTTTGATGAACAAAACAGCGTGAATCCTTATCAAAAAGCGATTGATGAAATGGCAATCGGTGGCTTTCCCTTATTGCCGAGTCGCAACAATCATTGGTTGCGGCAATTTCTAATCGCTCGCTTTGGCAATGCCAATTTGCATTACAGCATCCCTAAGCCAGACCAATATTTTGTCGAAGAAGCCAGCCGGATTGCTCCACTGGGAATGCGAGTTGAGCGTTATGCGGATTTAACTTTGGCCGCGCCGTTGGGACCAAAAGGTGGACGCAGTACCAATTACATGACGGCTTTCGAGCAAGGTAGCGCCAAGTGGTATCACATCCCCATCAGCACCACCGACAACAAAGCCATCAGCCGCCACGTCATGCAAGAGGTGAAGTTCTGTGCGATTGGTATTTATCAAGCCAACAGCACCGAAAAGCCGATTACCCATTTATATAGCGTTAAATCGGTGACGCGGGTTAAGCGTTATCAAATGACGGTTGAGCAAGCGGGGGTTGTCAAAAATAAAGACGATGACTATTGGCTATTTGAATTTGATTACGCTCGCCGTTTAGCGAATCCTTTACCATTAGCGATTAAAGGCCGTAAGTTCCAGTTTCAATTAACCAATGCCGCTGATTTATTAGTCGCGAAAGATTGGAAAAGCTTGCCGAATCGCTATGAAGTTTTGAATCCTGAAACCTAATTCCACTTTAATCAAGCTTGATCTGACAGCGCTTAACCACCGCGGCTAAGCTGGCGTCAGTAGCTTGTCGATCCGCCATTAAATACGCCATTAACTCAATATCTTCTAAGGCTAATAACTGCTGAAATGCCAATTGTTCTGCCTTATCAGCCGCTAAATAGTGATTATCCAAATAGCGCAACAAAATTAAATCCAGCTCCAAAGTCCCGCGCCGACAACGCCAGCGCAGTTGCTTAATCTCGCTCATGTTTAAGTAATTGCTGTTTGATTTCGGCAATCGCTTTGGCGGGATTTAAACCCTTTGGGCAAGTATCGGTGCAATTCATGATGGTGTGGCAGCGATACAGCTTAAAGGCATCATTTAATTGCTCAAGCCGCTGTTGGTCTGCATCATCGCGACTATCGGCTAACCAGCGATAAGCTTGCAACAACACCGCCGGCCCTAAATAGCGCTCGCTATTCCACCAATAACTTGGGCAACTGGTCGAGCAACACGCGCATAACACGCATTCATACAAACCATCGAGTTTGGCGCGTTGTTCTGGGCTTTGTAAGCGCTCTCCGTCAGTTGGCGCAGTGGTTTGATTAGTTAGCCAAGGTTGAATTGAAGCGTATTGCTCAAAAAAATGGCTCATGTCGGCAACTAAATCTTTAACCACCGCCATGTGCGGCAAAGGAAAAATTTTAATCGTGCCAGAGTAATCAGCAATCGCTTGAGTACAAGCCAAGGTATTTTTGCCATTGATATTCATCGCACAAGAGCCGCAAACCCCTTCGCGGCAGGAACGACGAAACGCCAAACTGCTATCGATTTGATTTTTAATTTTTAAAATCGCATCCAACACCATCGGCCCGCAATCGTCTAAATCGATTTCATAGCTATCAATGCGCGGATTTTCGTCGCTGTCGGGATTCCAGCGATAGACTTCAACGCGGCGAACCCGCTTGGCACCTTGCGCCGGATAATGCTTACCAGGTTTGGGCTGTGAATTTTTCGGCAAACTGAATTCGACCATTAGTAAGTCCTCTCTTTCAAGGCCACCACATCCACTTCATCCGTCAAGGTGTACAAATGCACTGGACGGTAATCAATCTGCACTTGATTATGGTGCCGCCAAGTTAAGCTGTGTTTGAGCCAGTTTTGGTCATCGCGTTTGGGGAAATCTTCGCGAGCATGAGCGCCACGACTTTCTTGGCGATTCGAGGCGGCGTTAATGGTTACTTGCGCTTGGCCGAGCAAATTATCCAGCTCCAAGGTTTCGACTAAATCGGTGTTCCAGATTAAGGATTTATCGCTAACGTTCACATCACTAAATGACTCGGCAATCTCGGCAATTTGCTCAACACCTTGTTGCAAAGTGCTGGCGGTTCTAAACACAGCGGCTTTAGCTTGCATGGTCATTTGCATATCAAGGCGAATCTCGGCGGTTTTGCGACTGCCATTAGCATGACGAATCTGATCAAAACGCGCTAAAGCCGCATCACAGGCATCGGCAGCCAAGGGTTTAAGCGGTTGATTGGGTTTAATCAATTCCGCACAACGAATCGCTGCTGCGCGACCAAACACCACCAAATCCAGCAAAGAATTAGAACCTAAGCGATTGGCGCCATGCACCGACACACAAGCAGTTTCACCTATCGCCATCAAGCCCGGTACCACGTAATCGGGATTACCGTCTTTTAAGGTCACCACTTCGGCTTTGTAATTAGTCGGAATCCCGCCCATGTTGTAATGCACAGTCGGTAACACTGGAATCGGCTGTTTAGTAACATCAATGCCGCCAAAAATCCGCGCGGTTTCGGAAATGCCCGGCAAGCGTTGATGAATCAATGCCGGATCGAGATGTTCTAAATGCAAATGCACATAATCTTTGTTAGGGCCAAGACCGCGACCAGCGTTAATTTCCATGGTAATCGCCC
Organism: uncultured Pseudomonadota bacterium; assembly: GCA_903918375.1. Lineage (GTDB taxonomy): Bacteria > Pseudomonadota > Gammaproteobacteria > Methylococcales > Methylomonadaceae > Methylomonas. Next base: position 32,231 of record CAIXED010000082.1, read on the forward strand.
GACTGACCACGTCGCGCGAAGCTAGATCTTTGGCGTGAGGGGCATAACGCGGCATAAAGCGTTCACCTTCGGAGTTAGTCAAATAACCGCCCTCGCCTCGTGCGCCTTCCGACATTAAGCAGCCGGAACCATAAATCCCAGTCGGGTGAAATTGCACAAACTCCATATCTTGTAACGGCAAGCCAGCTCGTAACACCATGCCATTGCCATCGCCAGTGACGGTATGCGCTGAAGTACAGGAAAAATAACTACGGCCATAACCACCAGTGGCTAAGACGATTTGATGGCCACGAAACAGATGGATCGAGCCATCATCCAAACACCAAGCCAACACGCCTCGACATTCACCGTCTTGCATAATCAAATCTAGCGCGATGTATTCAACAAAAAATTCGGCTTTATGCTTTAAGGCTTGTTGATACAAGGTATGCAAAATCGCATGACCGGTGACATCAGCCGCAGCGCAAGTGCGTTGAGCTTGGCCCTTGCCATAATGGGTGGACATACCGCCAAAGGCGCGTTGATAAATTTTGCCTTCGGGGGTTCGCGAAAACGGTACGCCGTAATGCTCCAGCTCGATAATCGCTGGAATCGCTTCGCGGCACATATATTCAATGGCGTCTTGATCACCCAGCCAATCCGAGCCTTTGACGGTGTCATACATATGAAACCGCCAATCGTCTTCGCCCATATTACCCAGCGCCGCGCTAATCCCGCCTTGTGCGGCAACGGTGTGACTACGAGTCGGAAACACTTTGCTGATACAAGCGGTTTTTAAACCTTTTTCCACTATGCCAAAAGTCGCGCGCAAACCCGCACCACCAGCACCGACCACCACCACATCGTGTTGATGTTCAATAATCGAATATGCAGCCGCCATGTTTATTGTCCTAAAACGATGATAATCAATGCCGCTATGCCAATGCAGCCGATAACAAAAAAGACGCCGCGACTGATCCAAATCAGTCGATGGCGTAAAGTCAGTGTCGAAATATAATCTTCCAACACCACCTGAATCCCCAATGCCGCATGGTACAAAACCAATAACAACCAGCTCGCGATTGCTAGGCTGTTAGTGGCGGATGCTAACCAATCACGAATTTCGGTATAAGGCAGGTGTAAAGCCTTATTCAGGAAAACAAGCAACCAAAAAGTCAGCGGGATTAAAGCCAGCGCCGTTAAGCGTTGATGCCACCACTCTTGAACTGGCGAAGTCATGCGTTCACTCCTAAACAATACAACGCTGTTAAAACCACTGTCGCCACTAATTCATACATCGCCAATCGCTGCAAAGTCGCGCGATCAAAGCCTTTTCCAGCATCCCAAAACAAATGCCTAACGCCATGACAAAGATGAAAAAACAAAGCCAGCACAAAGCCCCAATAGGCTAACTTTACCAACCAAAACCCCATCACAGCTTGCATAGCCTGATAAGCCGCTTCACCTGCTGCGACACTGATTAATAAATACAGCACGCCGATCAAACCTAGCGATAAACAAACACCAGTAATGCGATGGCTGATCGAAATTAAGCCGGTTAACGGCAAGCGGTAGATTTGTAAATGCGGGGAAAGCGGACGCCTAGCCATAAACAGCCTCAGAAAATGGATTAAAAATCGATGCAACGACCTTGGTTTTCCCAATCACCATAGCGAGTGGGATCTAGGCCATTTCGACCATTGATTTCGGGAATTTGGATAGACTCGACTTGAAGCGGATCAAGTTCGGGTTTGATGGGTAAAACTGGGGGAATATCGGCTAAGGGCTTGGAATCTGTGTTCATGGGAGAGTGAATGCAGTTAGCTGAAACTGCAATCTAACACATCAATGGAGGGTGTCCTAGATTTTGTGTAAACGGGATTTAAATTATCGGCTCACCATCCGATCCTCAAATTGAATAGTAAACCGATTTAGAGCGGCTTTCCAGTCACGCAATGGCATAGTCCATTTCTTACTAATATTCATCAAC